>JBFKPJ010000066.1:0-13694 GCA_041628355.1 Muriicola sp.
AGAGAGGTGTATTCGGTTACCCGAACAGGGTAAAGGTGGCAGGAAACCGGTTTTCTCCATGAAGTCGCCCCCTGATTAAAAGCCTCCTCAATTCCACATTTGGCCACTCCCTTCGCGTCGAATACGGTGTAGGCACATTCCTTGCCAGCGATGAGAGGAGTTTCCTGTTCTCCGTCTTCTCCGATGACCCAGGCGCCCTGGGACTCGATGGCTTCGATCCCTTCCGGCCTCAGAAATGCCTTTACCTCAGGATAGATCTCCTCCAATTTCCTGGTTTCTTCTTCTTCCAGGGGCGCGCCGGCATCCCCATCCACGCAACAGGCTCCTTTGCAGGCAGTGAGGTTGCAGACAAAATCCTTTTCGATGATCTCCTCAGACACCAGGGTTTTCCCTAACTGGAACATAAGACAATTAATTGGCCACAAAGATATCCCAAACCTCCGTACCTACAGGAATATTATTTCAGTTTAACCCCCTTTTGGATGCAAAAATATGTAGTACTTTTGCTCCACTTTTAAGCCCTTTTGGTATGCACCTGAATTTTCGTGAAATAGCAACAGCCAGTATCATCCTCTTCGCGGTCATCGACATCGTGGGAAGTATTCCCATAATCATCGATCTCAGAAAGAAGGTTGGGCATATACATTCGGAAAGGGCCTCAATCATCGCAGGATTTATCATGGTGGCATTCCTGTTTGTAGGAGAGGAGATCCTGAACCTCATCCGCATCGATGTCTACAGTTTTGCCGTAGCCGGTGCCTTTATCATCTTTTTCCTGGCCATTGAGATGATCCTGGGGATCACCCTGTACAGGGATGAGGAACCGAGTTCAGCCTCCGTGGTGCCCATCGCATTCCCCCTGATCGCGGGAGCGGGAACAATGACCGCCCTCCTGTCTCTGAGAGCGGAATTTTACGTGGAGAACATTATCGTGGCCATCATCGTCAATATCATCTTTGTCTACCTGGTCCTGAAGTCATCAGCTAAAATAGAGCGGGTACTGGGCAAGGGTGGACTGGGCGTGATCCGAAAGGTATTTGGGGTGATCCTCCTGGCCATTGCCGTGAAACTCTTTGCCACGAACATCAACCAGCTATTCCCATAGCCCGGAGCAGCTTGAAAAAATGATACGATATGAATAAGAAAGTTTCCATCGTCCTGATCCTCCTGGCGCTCGCCCTGATCGCCTATAACATTACGGTGATCGACTTCAAGGATCCGTTGGGAGAACAGAGCATCATCGCGGTCATAGGGGTGGTTGCCGCTCTTAGTGCCATCGTCCTTCTTCTCATTTTGCTCGCCTCGAGGAAGATCCGCGAAAAGGTGGAGAATCAGAAGTAATCCCTCCTGTCTTTCCGTGTCGGCAAACAAATATCTGTATTAATCCTTTCGGGCAGCCTTGTCCGGCTGAATGGTTGGCGCATCCAGTTCCAGTACCTTTTGCAGCATGAGATCGACCCCTCCTTTGATCCTGGCACTGAGATTTTCGGAGAACAATTGTTCTGCCAGGGCTGCCTTTAGATACAACTTGATCCGCTCATCGTACTGGTAGAAGTCCATGGTGATGTTGCTGGCCAGGGCGAAGTCGACAAACTTTTCAAAAAGGATATCATCCACCCTGAAATTTCTGACAAAATCATCTTCCGTGTAGGAAGCGTATCGAACCCTGTCCTCTTCCAGGTGTTCGAAGATAAAACGGGAAATAAACCCGAGGCTTTCCATGCTTTTGATGGTCTCTACCTCCATATTGCCTATGGGCACGAACACGTCCGGAATGATCCCCCCTCCTCCATAGACCACCTTCCCCTTGGGAGTGGTGAATTTCAGAGAATCTGCCACCTTGATGCTGTCTGCAGAGACGAGCTCCCCGTTCTCATACCTGTCCTCGAATCGCTCGTAATAATCCTCGCTCCCATTGTGGTAATCCCTTTGAATGGATCTCCCCGTAGGGGTGTAATACCTCGATACGGTGAGCCTGACGGCGGAGCCATCCCCCAGGGCCATCTCTCTTTGTACGAGCCCTTTCCCAAAGGAACGCCTGCCCACTATAGTCCCTACATCATTGTCCTGTAAGGCACCCGCGATGATCTCACTCGCCGAGGCAGACCGTTCATTGATCAGTACATACACCGGCTTGTCCTCAAAACTGCCTGCATCCGTGGCATACATCTTTTCGATCTTCCCTTTCTTGTTCTTGGTAAAGAGGATGAGCTTGCCTTTTTCGAGGAATTCATCTGCCATTTGTTCCGCTATCCCCAGATATCCTCCCGGGTTGTCCCTGAGATCCAGGGTTAATTTCTTTGCTCCGGATCGCTGCAATTCCCGCAGGGCATTTCTGAATTCCTTAAAAGTGGTCTCTGCGAAACGGTTGATCCTGATATAGCCCATTTCCGGCGTGAGCATGTAATAGGCTTCCACGCTTTTTATGGGTACCCTGGCCCTTTGGAGGGTGACATTGAAAAAACGGTCCTCTTTTTTGCGGTATACCTTCAGATTTACACTGGATCCACTTTCCCCTTTGAGCGTACTGACGATCTTCCTGCTGGGCAGGTTTTTCCCGTACAGGGTATCCCCGTCTGCCTCCATGATCCGATCGCCGGGCTCTATACCGTTCTGAAAACTCGGGCCGTTCTCAACGGTCCTGATCACTGTGATGGTATCCCGGTACATATAAAAATTGATCCCGATACCGACAAAATCCCCCTTCATGTTTTCCGACACCTGGGTGAGTTCCTCTCTCGGGATGTAGACCGAATGGGGATCCAGCTTATCCAGGATGTTGTTGACCGTTACGTCTACTATGCTGTCTGTGTTGATGTCATCGACATACTCATAATCGATATAGTCTATGAGCCTGTTGAGTTTGTCTTTCTTGGAATTGGTCGTGAAGAGCTTTTCGGGAGAATCGTTAAAATTCAGCTTCCCCCCTATCAGAATACCCAGGGCAAGTGCCAGGGCGATCACAGCCGGCCATATGTAGTGATATTTCTTCATGAATCCTTATGCATTATCTTCCATAATTTGAGGCAGGTGTTCCAGCTCTACCCCTGCTCTCTCCAGAAATTCCAGCCCGGAATTATCCTTGTACGCGATCTGATAGACCACACGTTTTATGCCAGACTGGTGGATGAGCTTACTACATTCCCTGCACGGAGAAAGGGTGATATACAGGGTAGCTCCTTTGCACGACTGGGTCGAAGATGCCACCTTGGAAATGGCGTTGGCCTCGGCATGAAGCACATACCATTTTGTATACCCTTCTTCGTCTTCACAGATGTTCTCGAAGCCGGTTGGGGTCCCGTTATACCCATCGGAAATGATCATACGGTCCTTGACAATGATCGCTCCGACCCGCTTCCTGTTACAATAAGAAAGCTTCCCCCATTCGTGCGCCATCCTCAAATAGGCCTTGTCGTATTTTCGCTGCTTTTTCTTGGTCACGTCTACCCGGGTCTTCTTTTATCAGATGGCTTACAAATACTAAGATACCGGCTTTGCCAGAGTCCGGCAACCTATTATGGTTAATATTTAATTAAAACCGGTGATGTGCATCCCGTCAATCCGGCCAGGTAGCGATCATCATAGGTATGGTGATCGCTATCACGACAGCTGTGGTCACTATGATAAAATACTTGCGGGGTACTTTCATAACCTCTTCCAGGAACATCGCCAGCAGCAGTACCCCCAGGATCACAATGACCTGTGAGAGCTCTATACCCGTAGCGAATCCCAGCAAGGGATTTAGTTTCTCTTCTTCCCCTGCCATCAGCATCTTGAAATAATTGGAGAATCCAAATCCATGGATCAGCCCGAAAAATCCGGTGGCTGCTGCCTGTAGCTTAAAACTGAGTTCGCTGTGTTGCTTCAGTCCCTCCCTGAGATTGAACAGGGCCGTTAACAGAATGGTCACCGGGATCAGGAATTCGATGAGCGCCACATCCACCTCTACCAGTTCATACACGGATAAGGCAAGGGAGAGGCAGTGTGCGACCGTAAAGATGGTCACCAGGGTGAGCACCTGTTTCCACAGCCTGAAAGTGTAAGGGATGGTCAGGGCCATTAGGAACAGGATATGGTCGTACGCATGGATGTCGAGCACATGACCCAGTCCCAATTCGATGTAAAATCCAAATCCTCCCATACTACCCCAAACTACATTCCCCTTTCCTGCTGGATCTGCTCATAGGCCTTTTGCACTTCCTTGAATTTTTCCTCTGCCCCTTTCTTGATGGCCTCATTCTCGGTGTTTACACGGTCCGGATGATACTTTTTGGCCATGGTCCTGTAGGCTTTCTTTACCTCATCATCGGAGGCCGACTTGTCGATCTCCAGGATCTTGTAGGCGTTGTCCGCTGCCTTTACGAACATGGCCTGGATACTTTCGTAATCGATCCTTCCTATGCGAAGATACCCAGCGATCTCCCTGATCTTCTCGATCTCTTTCTTACTGATGGACCCGTCTGACTGGGCGATGGCGAACAGGAAGTGAAGCAATTGCAGCCTCACCTCGTATCGGGTGCGCTGGTTGAGGTAATTACAGATGCGCTGGGCGGAGATCTCCCGTTTTTTGATGACCTCGTTAAAGGTCCTGAAAATGGTATTGGCCTTTTCCTTCCCGTACGTCTGAAGGAAGTACTGCCTCACGTAGTCGAGTTCGCGCTGATTGACCTGTCCATCGGCCTTGATCACAATGGAGCAGAGGGAGAGCAGGTTGAGTTCAAAATCAGCAGGGGTCACCTTTTGACGGGAAATATCCTGAAAAATGGTCCTCGTCCCCGAACCGGATCCCATACTGTCCATTACGCTTCCCAGGAAAAATCCAATGATGGCCCCCGGCAGGCGGAACAAGAAGTACCCGAGAATGGCTGCGATCCAGCGAATCATAAAAAAATTTTGGCAAAGATAGGATTTAGTAGTCAAAAGCCCGGAGGAGGGTTAAGAAAGCTTTTGGTATGAAGTATTACATATTCACTATCTTTGTCCCCACTAAAAATAAGACTATGTATCCCGCAGAATTGATAAAACCCATGAGAGAGGACCTGGCATCAGCTGGGTTCGAAGAATTGTTCACCGCAGAGGCGGTCAAAAAAGCCATTAACCAGGAAGGCACTACCCTGGTGGTAGTCAACTCCGTTTGCGGATGCGCGGCGGCCAACGCCAGGCCGGCAGCCAAATTGAGCCTCAGGAATGCGAAAAAGCCGGACCACCTGATCACTGTTTTTGCAGGGGTGGATACGGAAGCCGTAGACGCCGCGAGAAACCTGATGGTCCCATTCCCTCCTTCCTCCCCGAGCATGGCGCTCTTCAGGGACGGAGAACTGGTCCATATGATCGAAAGGCACCATATCGAAGGAAGGCCGGCTGAGATGATCGCCGAAAACCTTACCGAGGCCTATGACGAATATTGCTAATTCGCAGGCAGTAAAATTAAGACGAACCGCACTTTTCAAGGTGCGGTTTTTTATTTTTGCACTATGTGGAAGATCCTGGCCTACCCACTTACTGCCCTCTACTTCCTGATCTTTGGGGTCGCCCTCCTCGTATTTCACCCCATCCAGTGGATCTGCCTCAAGGCATTTGGCTACAACGCCCATAAAAAAAGCGTGAGTATCCTCAACCTGGTACTTATATGGTGTACCTATGTACTGGGAACCCGTTATACATTTATCAACAAACACAAGATCCCTGTCAACAGACCTCTGATCATCGTCTCCAACCACCAGAGCATGAATGACATTCCCCCCATCATCTGGTTTATGAGACGGCATCATCCCAAGTTCGTGAGCAAGATCGAGCTCGGACAGGGAATCCCAAGTGTGTCCTTCAACCTCAGGCACGGCGGGTCGGTACTCATCGACAGGAAAGACAGCAAGCAGGCATTGGGGGCGATAGCCCAACTGGGGGAATACATCGAAAAATTCAACAGGAGTGCGGTGATTTTTCCTGAAGGGACACGCAGCCGCACAGGGGAGCCCAAGAAATTCCAGACCACAGGCCTCAAGGTGCTGATGAAAAAATCCCCTTCGGCTCTCATCGTCCCCATCAGTATCAATAACTCCTGGAAAATGCTGCGTTACGGGAAATTTCCTTACGGTATTGGTTCCCATCTTATTTTTAAGGTGCACCCCCCCATGCCCAATTCCGGCGACCCTGATGCGATCATCGCCAAAGCGGAGGAACAGATCAGACAAGATATCGTGAACCTCAGATGAGCACCACAAAGATCGTAGAATCCACCATTGAATTCGTCAAGGAGACCCTGGGCAATGCCGAAGCAGGTCACGATTGGTTCCATACCCAACGGGTATTCAGGAATGCCCTGCTGTTGGCAAAAGACGAGGACGTAGACGTTCTCGTGGTCAGCCTGGGTGCACTTCTCCACGACATAGCCGATGCCAAATTCCACGAAGGGGACGAAAGCATAGGGCCGCGCATGGCCCGGGACTTCCTTTCCTCAATAGGCGTGGAAGAGCAGACCATCTCCAAGGTGTGCTACATCATAGAGGAGATCTCCTTTAAGAATTCTATCGGTCGGAAAGAAGAAACCGAACGCTCTCCGGAATTGCAGGTGGTACAGGATGCGGACAGACTGGATGCCCTGGGCGCCATAGGGATCGCCAGGGCCTTTCATTACGGCGGACATAAGAACCGGAAAATATACGACCCCGAAATTTCCCCCAACCTGAAAATGGACAAGGAAACCTATAAGAAATCGGACGGCCCCACTATCAATCACTTTTACGAAAAATTGCTGCTCCTGAAAGACCGGATGAACACCCAAACCGGTAAAAAAATAGCCGCCCGGAGGCACGAGTTCCTGCTGAACTACCTGGAACAGTTCTATGGCGAGTGGAACGGGGAGCGTTGACCCCTGTCACGCGCCCTTGTCCCTATTTTTAAAAATCCCCATTTTCCAAACTCATCGAATCGAACTCTTTTTTTGTATCTTCCGAAGCGCGAAAAAACAGATCCATGGAAAGACGAAAATTTATAAGGAACGTCACGGCTTCCACAGCCGCTTTTTCAATTGTACCCAGTTTTGTATTGGGCAAAGGACATGTACCCCCCAGTGATACCCTGTACATAGGAGCTTTTGGAGTCGGAGGCAGAGGTTTGGGAGTGATCCAGTCACTGCAGGAGACCGGCAAGGTCAAGTTCGTCTCCTTTTGCGATGTGGACGAGAGGCGGGCAGCCCAGACCTATGAGCTTTTTCCCGATGTCAAGAGGTACCAGGACTTTCGCAAGGTCTATGACAAACAGTTGAAGGACATGGACGCTATTATGGTAGCTACTCCTGACCATACTCATGCCACTATTGCCCTGCCCTTCATGCGGGCCAAAAAACACGCCTATGTGGAAAAACCCCTGACCCATAATATTGCGGAAGCCCGACTCATGACACAGGTTGCCCGTGAGAACGGTATCGTGACTCAGATGGGAAACCAGGGAGCTTCCAGCGATGGCAGCCGACTGGCCAAGGAATGGATCAATGCCGGGGCCATAGGTACCGTTAAGCGCGTTGACTGCTGGACCAACCGTCCGGTTTGGCCTCAGGGAGTTCCCCTGCCCACCGGGAAGGACGAGATCCCAGAAGGTCTCGACTGGGATCTTTGGCTTGGCCCGGCAGCTGAAAGGGATTATAACAATGCTTACCTCCCCTTCAAATGGAGGGGCTGGTGGGATTTTGGTACCGGGGCCCTGGGCGATATGGGCTGCCATATCATGGAAACGCCTTTCGGTGTGCTGGATCTGGGATATCCAACAGAAGCGGAAGCCAGTTGCACCACCAACTGGGTAGGGGATTTTGTGGAAGCAGACTACAGTGCTTCCTGCCCTGCCTCGTCTATCGTACGTCTGAAATTCAACACAAAGAAACACGGGGACATCGCCCTTAATTGGTACGATGGCGGGATCATGCCGGATCTCCCTGACGAATTGAAGGATGGGGAGACCATAGGGGATACCGGAGGAGGTTCCATTTTCTACGGCACCAAAGGGATCCTGGTATGCGATACCTACTCGAGGAATGCGCGATTGCTCCCCTCTGAAATGATGGGTCTCTTTTCTTCACCGACTCCCACGCTGCCCAGGGTGGAAGGCAGTACCGGAGGTCACCAGAGAAACTGGGTGGAAGGTTGCCTGGAAGGCAAACCTACCTCCTCCGCATTTGAACGTTCCGGCCCGCTCACAGAAGCCGTATTAATGGGCAACCTCGCGATAAAAGCATTTCAATACAAGGAAATAGTACCTCCGGAAGAACCGGGTCGCAGGCCTTCCATCATAAGACCAGGAAGAAAGAAATTGATGTGGGACGGGGAAGCTATGCGGGTGACCAACTGGGAAAAAGCCAATGAATGGGTAAAAGGATATTACAGAAAAGGCTGGGAATTAAAATAGCCTCAGCTGACCTGCCTTATAGCTCTGATGTAATTCGGTATTGAGTTTGGGGAATTTTCTTCCCGCAAAATATTTCTGTTTGGCGATGCGGGCCACTTCGTGCAGGTGCCTGGCCAGCGGACCTTCCCCTTTGTTCCTGATGCCGAACCTGCTGTCTGACAGCTGCCCCCCATGACAACTTTCGATCTGACCCAATACTTTCTCTGCCCGGTCCGGCATGGTCCTCCTGATCCAATCAGTAAAGAGATCCCCAATGGCACCATTAAGTCGGACCACCGTAAAGGCAAAGGAAAGGGCGCCGTGTTCAGAGACCGCCCGGGCCAGGGACATCAACTCGTGACTGTTGATCCCGGGGATGAGGGGGGCGAGCATGGCATTGACCGGGATCCCGTTTTCTGAAAGTGCCTTGATAGTGCCGAGCCTTTTCCCGATCGTCGCTGTCCTGGGTTCCAGGAGTCGCCTGGTCTCCTCCCGCAGCGAAGTGACCGAAATGTTCACCCCGATCAGACCGTGGGAGTTCAGCTCAGTGAGCAGGTCCAGGTCTCTCAACACCAGGGCATTCTTGGTGATGATCCCTACTGGGTGGCGGTACTTCAGGAAAATTTCCAGGCAGGCCCTCGTGATCCTGTAATGCTTTTCCGCGGGTTGATAGCAATCCGTATTCCCCGAAAGTACGATGGTCTCGGCCTTCCAGGAGCTGCTTTTCAATTTTTGTTCCAGGAGTTCAGGGGCGTTTTCCTTGATCAGTACCTTCCTCTCAAAATCCAGTCCTGCGCTGTATCCCCAGAATTCATGTGTGTTTCGGGCGTAACAATAGATGCAACCGTGTTCGCAGCCCTGGTAGGGGTTCATGGAATAGGACATCCCTACATCCGGACTGGTCACCTTGTTCACGATGGTCTTGGGAAATACAGGGATGTACGCTGTCTTATTGGAAGCTGCCAATTCCCCTTCCTTCAGACAATATTCCAGGAAATCATCCCTCCATTCAGAATGGAACCTCTCAAATTTGTTGTGCGAGTTGTGCTGGGCGCCCCTGCCCTTGATAAAATCCTCTTTCATTGAATTGGAATATATCCAAATATATGGATATTTTCCAATCTAGATCTCGCCTCAAATTTAATTTATAGAAACGTTGACCAGCTGTTTTTTGGTCCCCCGTTTGGCGTAGAAGAGGATCTTGCCCTCGGGTGCAACTATCAAAGGGTTCGAGACCATCAGAGGCAGCCTGGCGTCCTTGGAATCCATGATCCTTTCGTAGCTCATCTTCCCCTGCTCATCCAGTTGAATGACAAAGACATTCCGGTTACGGCTGAGTCCTTGTCTGAAGATGATTCGTTCCTTGTTCAGCACCTGGGGGTTCTCCGCTGCTGTGCTGATAAAGAAATAGGTCTTTCCATCCCGCGTCAGCGCACTGTAGGAGGCATACGCCCCGTCTCCCTGGGTCACTTCGGATTTATTGATATTACGGGCCCATACCGTATTGCCATCCGGATCCAATTTGGCACTTACGATATCGTTGTGGTGGAATCGTTCCACCCTGATCCTTCCCCCGCTTGAATTGGCCTGAACGCTTTGGGTGACAAAGTATTCTTCGGCATTGAACAGGACGTGATCGTCCGGGGTGACCAAGGCATTCTTGAAAACGAGATTCTGTATCTCTTTGTCGTATTCCTGACCGAATTTGTCGAACATAAACTGCTCGGTGAACGGGTTGTATTTCTTGATTTTGATCTCCATGGAAGAAGGATCTACCCTGAAATAGGCCAGGCCGTTATACCGGTTGTCCTTCCTGTCTGCATAGAATCCCACACAGATCAGGTCTCCCCGGTTGAAGAGAGGGGTAAGTGATTCTGAGTACTTCCCTTCCGAATCGAAAGTGAGGTTGCTGATTCCTGAGGAGTCGAACCGAATAAGTTCATACTGGAATTTCCGTTCCAGGGCCGAAAATCTGCGTTTTTTAAAATAGGCTTTCCCAACGATAAATACCTGACTCAGGTCGCTGGCCACTTCCATTCGTTCAAAAGCGTAATTCTTCTCCTCCACCTCGGCGGAAAAATCATGGTACATCACCGGCTTCAGGTTAGCGGAAAAGAGGTAGATATCATGCCTGTTGTTCTTGCCTTTCTTGTAATGTGTGCTGATGAGAAATGAATTCCTGTTTTCCGGAAAAAGAACCGTGGTCGTGAAACCGGAATTGAAATTCCTGTTGTAATAATTTTTGTCAACGGGATTATTGACAGGGGCTGAGGCAAAGGACAACAGTTTTTCAGTGGTGAAGGAAAAGGGTTCGATCGGACTTCTGTGCACCCAGTACTCATAGGCCTCCTCTTCTAAATTGTAATCGAGGAAAAGCAGGTAAAGCTGCCCGTTCCTGAAATATCCGTGGACGAATTCCCCGTCCTTGAGCTTGTAATTGTATTCGGAGATCAGCTGCAGGTTCTCGTCGTAATGCTCGATGAGATAGCCCTTGGGTTTGAGAACCAGACCCGTGTAATAGGCCCTTACCAGGATACTTCCTCCTTTTCCGTCATCCTCTATGGCCAGCAGATTGGAGTATTTGTACCGATCATTATATTTTTCACCAAAGGTATAATCGATGGGATATTCCTGTGCTACGGCAAGAAACCCCACCAAGAACAGCCCGATGAGCAGGATCTTTTTTCGCATAAATGAGAATTAAATCTGATGTTTTCAGGATCCCTGGAAAGACGCCTTTCTCTTCTCTAAAAATGCTGTGGTACCTTCTTTGAAATCGTCGGTCCCGAAACACTGTCCAAAGGCATTGATCTCTACCTCAAATCCATCCACATCATGTTTAAAACCTGCATTTATCGCTTTTATTGCCTGCCTGACCGCCATAGGAGAGTTTTTTGCGATCTTTTTTGCTATGTCCTTACATAACCCAATGAGTTCCTCCGGAGATGTGATATGGTTAACCAAACCGAAATCAATGGCCCGTTCCACGTCGATCATACCCCCGGTCAGGATCATTTCCATCGCTCTTCCCCTGCCTACCAGCCGGGGTAGCCTTTGAGTACCTCCATAGCCCGGTATGACCCCAAGGGACACTTCAGGCAGACCCATCCTGGCGTTGTGGCTGGCGATCCTGAAATGGCAGGACATGGCCAGCTCGAGGCCTCCGCCCAAAGCAAACCCATTGATGGCCGCAATGACCGGCTTGTCGAGTTTCTCGACGTAATCGAAGAGCAATTCCTGCCCCTGGGCCGCTAACTGCCCCCCCTGTTTGGTATTAAAATGAGCAAACTCGGAGATATCGGCCCCTGCAACGAAGGCCTTGTCCCCTGAACCGGTAAGAATGATCACCCTTACCTTGTTGTCTTTCTGCAATGCCTTGAAGGCCAGGTGAAGTTCCTTGATGGTGGCCGTATTCAGGGCATTGAGCTTCTTCGGCCTGTTGATCGTCACGATCGCCAGGTTCTCTTCCAGTTCAACGAGTATATTGTTGTATTCCATATTTATGAAGTTTTATTTGCTTTTGGGAACAGTACCGTAAACACGGTCCCTTTACCCGGCTGGGACGTCATCGATATGGTCCCTTTATAGGTCTCTACGATATTCTTTACCATACCCAGGCCCAGGCCCATTCCACTGGACTTAGTGGTGAACTTGGGTTCAAAGACCTTTTCCTTCACATCGTCCGGGATGCCGATGCCATTATCCGCCACAGCGATCTTTACATATTCCCCTTCCGATGTCACAGATACCAGAATCCTGGGGGAAGCCACATCGGGCACAGCCTGTATCGCATTCTTGACCAGGTTGGTCACCACCCGGATCAATTGTGTTCGATCTAATTTCGCAATTATTTCCTCTTCTTCCGAGATAAAGTGGATGTAATTCTCGTTGAAAATATCGAGGGCCAGCTTCACCGTCTTGACCACATTAAGGGTCTCGTTCTGCTGAGCGGGCATTTCGGCAAAATTAGAAAAGGCAGCAGCTATGCTGCTCATCATGTCTATCTGCTGGATAAGGGTATTGGAGAATTCCTGCACCTTTTTCCTGGCCTCAGGATCTGCCGGGTCGAATTTTCGCTCAAAGCTCTGCACCGTTAACCGCATGGGCGTAAGCGGGTTTTTGATCTCGTGTGCCACTTGTTTTGCCATCTCCCTCCAGGCCTGTTCCCTTTCACTCCTGGCGAGTTTCACCGCACTTTGCTCAAGTTGATCGATCATGCTGTTATAGGAGTCAATCAGCTTGACGATCTCATCGCTTGGGTTCTTTACAAAGATCTTTTCATTGCGTCTGGCAATGTTGGTCTGGTGCAATTTTTCCGATACCGTCTCGAGGGATCTGGTGATGTATTTCGAAATAAAATATGCGAGTAAAATAGCAATGATGAACATGAGGAAGTAAACTCCTCCCAGACGGAAAAGGAACTCCCTCAACTCCATGCTGTTGAAAGAGTTGTCCTCGTAGTAAGGGAGGTTCAAAATGCCGATAGGCTTGAACTTGGGGTCCGTGATATAGGTGTATGACGCCTGATACTTATCCCCGGCGGCGAGGTTGTCCTCCACCAGCCTTTTATCAGGGCTTTCCTTCAGCGCGTTCAAGACCTCAGCACTCAGACATTCCGAGATGGAGTCATTGTAGAACTTCGGCCTCGAGCTCTTGATGAGCTCCCCTTCCAGATCATAGATGTTGAAATTCACATTCTGCACATCTGCGATCCTGTAGATCTCATCCTTGAAAATGAGCCCCAGGTTTTCCTCAATAACCGGATAAGTGGTCTCCTGCAAGGCGTACGCTATGCTCTGTTTTACCTGTTCTTCCTTTCGCTCAAGCCTTTCCTGGTGGTAGTCCCTGGATTGCTCCCGGTACTGATAGATGGTCACCCCCGCGATGAGTACCGAAGCGATCAGCACCAGCAGGATCATGGTGACAAAAATCCGGGACCTGAGGGAAAACTTCTTGAACAAGACGCCTTAATTTGAGCTTAAAGATAGCAATAATCGGTCCAAAATGCGCCTTCCCCGGCGGACCCATAAAACAGCCTGCAGACCTAAAAAGGTGCTCGTCAGGCTTCCGGGTTCTTTTCCCTGATCCGTTTGTAGAGTCGGATCCCCAGCATCAACAGCACCGCGAGCAGCAGAATGCCGACCACCCCAAAGATCCAGTCGAAGGCACTTTTTAATACCACCAGGAAGGTCACGGCGAACAACACCATGGTGGCCCCTTCATTCCAGATCCGCATAAAATTTGAGGTGTACCGGATGTCATCCCTTTGCAGTTGCAGGTACATTTGGTGGGTCTTTAGGTGATACGCGATCAGCAAT
>JBFKPJ010000067.1:0-13647 GCA_041628355.1 Muriicola sp.
CACCCATGAGAGAAATGTGCCCATCATAGAACACCGACTGGGAAAGATCAATTGCACCGGGGTTACCTGGGGAGAATCTTTTTTGATCAACGGGGTCCGGTTTAGCCTCCACCCCGCCGGGCATATTCCGGGATCCTCCCAGATCCGCGTAGAGCACCGGGGAGAGGTTTGGGTCTTTTCCGGGGACTACAAGACTGAAGATGACGGCCTGTCTACACCCTATGAACCCATCCGCTGCCACTCCTTCATTACCGAATGCACCTTTGGGCTGCCCGCCTTCAAATGGACCCCCCAGAAGGAGGTGTTCCGGGATATCAACGAATGGTGGGCCGAAAACAGGTCGGAAGGTAAAACCTCTGTCCTCCTTGGCTACAGCCTGGGAAAAGCACAGCGTCTGTTGAAATACCTGGATTCCTCTATTGGCCGGATCTATACACATGCAGCCATTGAAAATATGAACGAGGTGCTTCGGGCCTATCTCGACCTGCCCGAGACAACTCGCATTACAAAGGAGACCAAAAAAGAGGAACTCAGGGGCCACCTGGTACTGGCCCCTCCCAGTGCTCACGGCAGTTCCTGGCTTCGAAAAATGGTGCCTTTTGAAACCGCCACGGCCAGCGGCTGGATGGCCTTCCGGGGGGCCAGGAGGAGAAGGGCCGTCGACAAAGGTTTTGTGCTGAGCGACCACTGCGACTGGGCCGGATTACTCGAGAGCATAGAGGCCACAGGGGCAAGTCGCGTTATCTGTACCCATGGGTATTCCGATATTTTCTCCCGTTTCCTCAGGGAAAAAGGACTGGATGCCCGCACGGAAGAGACTCAGTATGAAGGAGAACTGGCCGAAATGAATTCCTCCGAAGGAACTGAAATCTAGAAGCGGATCATGAAGGACTTTGCCCGGCTCATCAGAAAACTCGACAGCACCAACAAGACCTCGGTGAAGGTAAAGGCCCTTGCAACCTATTTCGAGCTTGCCCCGGAGCCGGACAAGGTGTGGACCATTGCCATCCTGTCTCACAGGCGTCCTTCAAGACCCGTGAATACCACCCTGCTGAGGGAATGGGCCGCTGAAGCCTCCGGGATCCCGCACTGGTTGTTTGAGGAGAGTTACCACATCGTTGGAGACCTCGCAGAGACCATCGCCCTGGTTGTGCCCGGGAAGAAGCAAATTGAGAAATCCCTCGCCGAGGTACTGGATGAGCTTATCACTCTGAAAAGCAGGCCGGAAGATGAGAAAAAGAACTACGTGGTTGAACATTGGAAGGGATTCTCCTTCTACGAGCGATTCGTTTTTACCAAATTTATCACAGGGGGATTCAGGATCGGGATCAGCCAGAAACTGATGACCCGTTCCCTTTCGCAGGCCACGGGAATCGATGAGGACATCCTGGCCTATAAGCTGATGGGCGACTGGGATCCCAGGTCTGTCAGTTTCCACGACCTGGTCCTGGAGCAAAATAAAAACGACCTCCTGTCCAAACCCTATCCCTTCTACCTGGCCTATGCCCTAGAAGGGGAACCGGAAAGCCTGGGGAATACCTCCGAATGGCTCGCGGAGCATAAATGGGACGGAATCCGGTCTCAGGTGATCTTTCGGAATGATGAGATCTTCGTTTGGAGCCGGGGGGAAGAGCTCGTCACGGACAAGTACCCGGAATTCTCCGCCTTGCTGAAGCATATTCCCAACGGTACAGTGATAGACGGAGAGATCCTCCCCTACCCTAAGAATACCATCGGCACTTTTAACGATCTGCAAAAACGAATAGGCCGTAAAACAGTCTCCAAGGCCCTCCTCAATAAAATACCTGTAGTGCTCATGGCCTATGACCTGCTGGAATGGGAGGGTAACGACCTCAGGGAGCAGCCCTTTTCGGAAAGGAGAAAGATCCTGGAAGATTTCTCGCATCCCATGGTTTCGGACCTCTCCCTCCCCCTCTACCTCTCTGAGACGATGCGTTTTGAACAATGGTCTGATTTTGCGGCCGAAAGGGAGCGGGCAAGGGAGAAAAAAAGTGAAGGCCTAATGCTGAAACGCAAAGATTCCCCCTACAGGGTGGGTCGCAAAAAAGGAGACTGGTGGAAGTGGAAAGTGGACCCTCTGACGATAGATGCGGTCCTCACCTATGCCATGAGAGGCCATGGCAGGAGGAGCAACCTGTTTACAGATTATACGTTCGGCCTTTGGAATACCACGGAGGACGGAGAAAGAGAACTGGTGACCTTTGCCAAAGCCTATTCAGGTCTCACCGATGCCGAATTCAGAAAGGTAGATGCCTGGATCAAGAAGAACACCCTGGAACGGTTTGGCCCCGTCAGGAGCGTAACCCCTCATCACGTATTTGAGATCGCCTTCGAGGGCCTCGCCCCTTCAGGGAGGCATAAAAGCGGGGTGGCCACCCGCTTCCCAAGGATTCTCCGGTGGAGGACCGATAAGAGCATTGAAGAGGCTAATACCCTGGACGATCTGAAAAAACTCATCCCCTGAGTTGCCTGTATGAAAAAGAGCCCTCCATATTCCATAGCAGAGGACTGGTTCCACACCCAGGGGTGGACCCCTTTCCCCTTCCAGAAAAAGACCTGGGAGGCTTACCTCAAAGGAAAGAATGGATTGCTGAACGCCCCCACCGGAAGTGGAAAGACCTATGCCCTCTGGTTCCCCATCGTCCTGGATTATATACGGGAAAACCCCGATTACCGGAAGAAGCATTCCAAAGGCCTGAAGGCAATTTGGATCACCCCTTTGCGTGCCCTCTCCCAGGAGATCCGACAGTCTGCGGAACGCATCATCGAAGACCTGGGCCTGCCCCTTACCGTCGGGATACGGACCGGAGACACCTCTACCAGGGAGCGGAGTGCCCAGCGCAAGTCCATGCCCGACCTGTTGATCACCACCCCGGAGAGTCTGCAACTCTTGCTGGCAACAAAGGGATACCCTAAAACTTTTCGTGACTGCAGGGCTGTGGTCGTGGATGAATGGCATGAGTTACTGGGTACCAAACGAGGGGTTCAGATGGAACTCGCGCTCTCCCGGCTTAAAATGATGGCAGAGAAAATGCGTATTTGGGGAATCTCGGCCACCATAGGGAACCTGGAGCAGGCCAGGCAGGTCTTGCTGGGCCCGGAAAGTGAGGCCTATCACAATTCCGTCATGATCCGGGCCAGGCTGAACAAAAACATCCGGGTGATCAGCATCATCCCCGAGGAGATCGAGACATTCCCCTGGAGGGGTCATTTGGGGCTGCGCCTGCTGGACAGGGTGATCCCCATCATACGGGAAAGCAAGACCACACTCATCTTCACCAATACCCGAAGCCAGTGCGAGATCTGGTACCAGAAGATCCTGGAGCGGTATCCGGAACTCGCCGGGGAAATGGCCATGCATCACGGCAGCATCAATAAGGATACCCGGATCTGGGTGGAGGAAGCCATCCGTAACGAAGAACTCAAGGCCGTGGTCTGCACCTCCAGCCTGGACCTGGGGGTTGACTTTGCCCCGGTGGAAACCGTCATACAGATCGGAGGGCCCAAAGGGGTGGCCCGATTCATGCAGCGGGCGGGCCGTAGTGGACACCGACCCGGAAAGGAGAGTGTGATCTATTTCCTGCCAACCCATGCCATCGAACTGGTGGAAGCCTCAGCCCTGGAGCAGGCAGTGGCGAAAAATGCCGTTGAAGACCGCATCCCTTATCTCAGCAGCTTTGACGTGCTGGTACAATACCTCACCACCCTCGCCGTCTCCGAAGGGTTTTTGCCATCAGAGATCTACAGGGAGATCAAAAGCACCTTCTGTTATCAGGGCATCACGGAAGACGAATGGCGCTGGCTCCTGAATTTCCTCGTGATGGGAAGCCAGAGCCTCCAAAGTTATGACGAGTATAAAAAGGTGGAGGTAGACGCGGATGGCAGACTGGTGGTCAACAACAGGGGGGTGGCCATGCGTCATCGGTTCCAGATAGGGACCATTGTTGGGGATGCCCACCTGACGGTTCGCTACCAGAAAGGGGGATATATCGGCTCCATCGAGGAGTACTTTATCTCCAAGCTCACCCCCGGGGACGTATTTACCTTCGCGGGCCGGAACCTGGAATTTATCAGGGTCAAGGAGATGCAGGCCCTGGTGAGAAACTCCACTAAAAAGACGAATAAGGTGCCGAGTTGGATGGGCGGGCGGCTCACCCTTTCCGCTCAGATGTCCCAATTGCTGAGGGAGGAGCTCTATTCCGCTAACCTCCCGGTTTCAGAACGGTCGGAGGCCATACGCTGCCTCGACCCCATCTTCAGGAGGCAGGAACAGGAAAGCCTGGTCCCGGGTCCGGATACCTTCCTCATAGAGACCTTTAAGACAAGAGACGGTTACCACCATATTTTCTATCCCTTCGAAGGCCGATTCGTACACGAGGCCATGGGAAGCCTGCTGGGATACAGGGTAAGCCTCCTCTCCCCCATCACCTTTTCCCTGGCGTTCAACGATTACGGTTTCGAACTGCTGTCTGACCAGGAGATCGACATTCAGGCGATCATCGACAACGACCTGTTCAGCACGGCATACTTGCTTGACGACCTCCAAAAAAGCCTGAATTCCACAGAGATGGCACGGCGGAAATTCCGGGACATCGCAGTGATCAGTGGAATGGTCTTTACCGGGTATCCGGAAAAGGGCGTCAAGATGAAACACCTGCAGAGCAGTTCACAGCTCCTTTTCGAGGTATTCAAGGACTACGAACCGGACAACCTGCTGTTCCTGCAGGCCTATCGGGAGACCTTTGAACACCAGCTCGAAGAGGGGAGGCTGCGCCTTGCCCTCGAGCGAATTGGTCGGCAGGAGATCGTATGGAAACCCTGCAGCAAACCCACGCCCTTTTCGTTCCCGATCATTACCGACAGGCTGAGAGAAAAGATGTCGAGTGAAAAACTCGCAGACCGGATCAAAAAAATGACCGCCCTTCTCATGAAATAGGCTTTTCTAAAAAAGCATTCTTATTACCTTTGGAGAAATGACTACCCAGACCCTATCCATTGCAGGCCAGCATCTGGAATTACATCCATCCGGCGTGATCTACTGGAAGGAACAAGCTGCCCTGCTCATCAGTGATGTGCACCTGGGGAAGGTGACCCATTTCAGGAAGTTTGGGGCAGCCGTGCCCCACAGGGCGATCGAACAGAACTTCGAGTCGCTTGATCAGATCCTGTTCCACTTCAGGCCGGGGACAGTCTGTTTTCTGGGCGACCTCTTTCATTCCAGCATGAACAATGAGTGGCATCGGTTCGAAGCCTGGGTAAAAAAGACGGAAGCCAGGTTCCTCCTCATCACCGGAAACCACGATATCATCTCCCCTTTGAAGTACGAGGCACTGGGCATCACTTTGGTACCCGAACTCCTTTGGGGACCCTTCCTGCTGACCCATTATCCGGAGGAAAGGGAAGGATATTTCAACCTGTCCGGGCATATCCACCCCGCGGTCAGGCTAAGGGGCCATGGCAGGCAGTCCCTCAGGTTGCCCTGTTTCTTCAAGAACAAACACCAGCTGATCCTTCCGGCCTTTGGAGCCTTTACGGGATCCCATATCCTGGAAAAAAGCCAGGAAGACGAGGTATATGCCATCGCCGATGCCGCTGTCATAAAAATATAAGTCTCCTTTGCAGGGGGAGGGCCTGCAGCTTATCTTTGCACAAAAATTGCCGGTGGCGCAAAACACCATCCCTTCTATTTATCAACAGTCTCCCCAACTCGGGAAACTGGGAAAAGCTATTGCCCAATCCGAACAAAAAACCACCCTCAGCGGCCTCGTCGGCTCGGCCAGGTCCTTTGTGGTGGCTGAGGCTTTTAATACCTCCGACCGCCCTTTTCTCTGGGTGCTCCGGGACAAGGAAGAGGCAGCCTATTGTCTGAACGATTTGGAACAACTCATAGGGAATGAAGAGGTACTCTTCTACCCCGGGAGCTATCGAAGGCCTTACCAGATCGAGGAGACAGACAATGCCAACGTATTGCTGAGGGCAGAAGTACTCAACCGGATCAACTCGAGGAAAAAACCTGCTATCATCGTCACGTATCCGGATGCCCTTTTTGAAAAAGTGGTCACCCGCAAGGAACTCGAACGCAATACGCAGAAGATCAATGTAGGCGATACGCTTTCCCTTGATTTTCTCAATGAGGTCCTCTTTGAGTACCAGTTTCACCGGGTGGATTTCGTGACCGAACCCGGAGAATTTGCCGTAAGGGGAGGTATTCTTGACGTGTTCTCCTTTTCCCACGATGAGCCTTACCGCATCGAGTTTTTCGGTAATGAAATAGACAGCATCCGGACCTTTGATGTGGAATCCCAACTCTCCGTCGAGCCCGTGAAAAAGATCACTATCATCCCCAATGTGGAGAACAAATTCATTGCGGAGTCCAGGGAGAGTTTCCTCAAATACATCAACCGCAATACCACGGTCTTTGTGAGCGATCTCGATGTGCTCCACGAGCGGATCACCTCCTTTTTCGAAAAGGCGAAAGTAGCCTTCGCAGAACTATCCGAAGAGATCCGGCACCAGCATCCCGAAGAATTGTTCATCAGCGCCGACACGCTCGAGGCAGAACTCGAACAGTTTCCCCTGGTGACCTTCCGGAGCGGACCCAAAGTCCATGACGCAGCGGAAATCGCTTTCAACACGAGGCCACAGCCAGTCTTCAACAAGAAATTCGACCTCCTGCTCGAGAACCTCAACGAGAACGAAAGCCGGGGATACAGCAACTATATCTTCTGCTCCTCGGAACAACAGGCCCAGCGTTTCCATGATATCTTCGACCAGATAGGAAAGACGGTACACTACCAGACCCTGGTGGTGCCCATCCACGATGGCTTTGTGGACGATGACCTGAAGGTGGCCTGTTATACAGACCATCAGATCTTTGAGCGTTACCACAAATTCCAGATCAGGAATGGATACGCCAAGAAACAGGCGATCACCCTGAAGGAACTCAACAAACTGACGGTGGGCGACTACGTCACCCATATCGATCACGGGATCGGGAAGTTCGGCGGATTGAAAAAGATCGATGTGGAAGGGAAGACCCAGGAGGCCATCAAACTGATGTACGGGGAAAGGGATATCCTTTATGTGAGTATCCATTCGCTCCACAAGATCTCCAAATACAACGGAAAGGACGGTGCCGTACCCAAGATCTACAAACTCGGTTCTGCCGCCTGGAAAAAACTCAAGCAAAAGACCAAGGCCAGGGTCAAAAAGATCGCCTTCGACCTCATCAGCGTGTACGCCAAGCGCAGGCTCGACAAGGGGTATGCCTATGCTCCCGACAGTTACCTGCAGCACGAACTTGAAGCCTCCTTCCTCTATGAGGACACCCCGGACCAGGTGACCGCTACCCAGGATATCAAAAAGGACATGGAACGAGACAGGCCGATGGACCGCCTCATCTGCGGGGATGTCGGATTCGGAAAAACGGAAGTGGCCATCCGGGCAGCTTTCAAGGCGGTGGACAACGGGAAACAGGTAGCAGTCTTAGTGCCTACCACCATCCTGGCCTTCCAGCATTACCGGACCTTTACGGAACGCCTGAGCGACATGCCTGTGAGGGTGGAGTACCTCAACCGGTTCCGCACCGCGAAAGAGAAGAAAGATACACTGTCTGCACTGGCTGAAGGAAAGGTGGACATCATCATCGGGACGCACCAGCTGGTCAACAAGAACGTGGTTTTCAAAGACCTGGGGCTGCTGATCGTTGATGAAGAGCAGAAATTCGGCGTGGCCGTGAAGGACAAGCTAAAAGCCATCAAGGAGAATGTGGATGTCCTTACTCTCACAGCCACACCTATCCCAAGGACCCTTCAGTTCAGCCTGATGGCAGCGCGCGACCTCTCGGTGATCACTACGCCTCCTCCCAACCGATATCCGATAGAAAGCCATGTGATCCGCCTCAGTGAGGCCGCGATCAGGGATGCCATTTCGTATGAGATCCAGAGGGGCGGACAGGTATTCTTCATCCACAACCGGATCCAGAACATCAAGGAAGTGGCCGGGATGTTGCAACGACTCGTCCCGGATGCTAAGATCCGGGTGGGGCACGGGCAGATGGAAGGGAAAAAACTGGAAAACCTGATGCTCAGTTTTATGAACGGAGAGTTTGACGTACTGGTTTCCACTACCATTGTGGAAAGTGGCCTGGACGTGACCAATGCCAACACCATCTTCATCAACAACGCCAACAATTTCGGGCTGAGCGACCTGCACCAGATGAGAGGCCGGGTGGGGAGAAGCAACAAAAAGGCATTTTGCTATTTCATCACCCCGCCTTATGACGCCATGACACCCGAAGCCCGCAAGCGCATACAGGCCCTGGAAGAGTTCACGGAACTCGGCAGCGGTTTCAACATCGCCATGAAGGACCTGGAGATACGCGGAGCAGGTGACCTCCTGGGCGGAGAACAAAGCGGATTTATCAACGAGATCGGGTTTGAGACCTATCAGAAGATCCTGGCCGAGGCTATAGAGGAACTCAAGGAAAATGAGTTTAAAGACCTGTATGAAGAAGAGGGGAAGGAGAAGCAATACACCAGGGAAACCCAGATCGATTCGGATTTTGAACTGCTCTTCCCGGACGATTACGTGAACAATGTCACCGAAAGACTGACCCTGTATACCGAATTGAATGACCTCAAAAACGAAAGTGAACTGCAGGAATACCAGCGGCAGCTCAGGGACCGTTTTGGCCCCCTGCCCGAAGCCGTGTCGGACCTATTGAATTCGGTCCGCATCAAATGGCTGGCCAGCCGGATAGGATTGGAAAAAGTCGTGATGAAAAAAGGCAAGTTCCTGGGGTATTTTGTGGGCGACCAGCAGTCGGCCTTCTATCAGAGCAAGGTATTCACAGACCTGATCCAGTACGTACAGAAACATCCCGGGGTATGCCGCATCAAAGAAAAGCAAACCCGCAATGGGTTAAGGCTCCTGCTGATCTTTGAGAAGATACATTCCACTGTCGAAGCCCTGGAAGCGCTTCGTTCCCTGGTCGGGAAAACAACTGTGGCCTCCCCCCAAATCAGCTGAACGCCTATCTGGTTCAGAGGTTTTTCAGGTCCTTGATGGTCTTAAAGGCCATATCCACCTGTTCGTCGTTGACGATGATCGTGAACTCGTTGGTGGTGGAGATCACCTCGAACAGTACGATCCCTTCCCAGGCCAATCGCTGGAAGATAAAGTAATAGATCCCGGGAACGGACACATTCTCAGCAGGCAACTTGACGGTGATCGATGAGAGGTTCGTGGCCTTCTGAGTACATTTCTCTCCTTTGAACAAGGTCTCTACAACCCCATCCAGCATATTGCTGACCACGATATTCAGTTCATTGACCCCCCTGGAAGAGGTGTAAAAGACCTCCTTGTTCTTGCTGACCTCCTTTAGGAGTTGAGTCTGGTTGTCCAGGATGGTATCGGATACGAGAAAGGTAAAATCCGTGAGGGAAGACCGCACCGTGATCTCCCCAATGTTCTTCAGCACCTTCAGGATCCTGTGCGTGGCCCGGAATTCGAGGTCGTCCGAAAGCCGCTTCAACGCCATCACGATCGCGCCATTGCGCACGTCCTTCCCCAGTTCTTCCTCGATTTCCGGTTTGATGATGCGGGAGAGGGAGGTGAGGTTGATGATCCCCTGCGACAGGGCACTCTGAAGAAAGGGTTTCTTCCGGATATACTGTTCAACCACGGAGGAAATCGTCTTCATATTGTTTTTTTTCAAATATAACAAAATGTTATAAATAAAACGATTTCTAATAAGGGGAAAAAGCGGCTGCCAGGTGTTCCAGGGTATAGCGATCCTCATAATGCAGGATATAGATGATGTCGAATCGAACATCCACATCCAGGTCGTTCTCCCGCACGTAATGATCGGCTGCCTGTATGAGGAGATCCCTCTTTTTGCGCCCGATCACGGCCTCAAGGGACTGCAGGTGTCCGGCACGTCTCATTTTTACTTCTACTGCAACAAGCGCCTCTCCTTTGCGGACCAGGAGGTCTATCTCGGCTTTCCCGAAGCGATAGTTCCGCTTTAAGATCCTGTAACCCCTGCTCTTAAGCCACTCGGCTGCCATTTCCTCTCCCTTTCTCCCCAACGCGTTTTGCAACCCCATATCTCCCTGAAAATTAACAAAATAGCGTATTTCATCGAAAAAAGTGTGCGCCAGGCCGATAATTTAAGCCTGAGATTGTACATTAGGTTTCCGGATATCGAATAACCGGAGCCTTCCATACTAAGGATTTGTATTAAGCGTTAAGAATTTGCCCCTACACACATGAACGTTCTTAAAGCCTAAAAAACAACTATGGAATTTTTCGTTAATTGTAACACCTCCACATTAGCGCCATACACTACACCCCTCGATAAAACGAGGGCTGCGCATTTATACAGGAGACTGGGATTTAGTGCTTCCGTTCAGACCGTGGATCAGGCTGTGGGCCAGAATGCAGGAACACTTGTAGACTCCCTGATCAGTGAAGCTGTAAACATGCCTACCCTGCCCCCTCCGGCCTGGGCAGATTGGAACAACAGTAATTACCCTGATGACGATGATCTCGCCCGACAGTTGAGAAGGGCACAGGCAGAGGAATGGGCCGTGGCCTATACCAATGCCATGCTGAACAACAACCTGAGGGACAGGCTGAGCTTTTTCTGGAGCAATCACTTTGTCACTGAACTGGACGTATATAATTGTACCGGTTTCCTTTATTACTATATCGACTGCCTGCAGAAAAACGCCATAGGAAACTTCAAGACCTTTGTCAGTGAGATCGGGCTTACGAGTGCCATGCTGTACTACCTCGATGGGGCTTATAACGACGGTATCAACCCGAATGAGAACTACGCCCGGGAATTGTACGAGCTCTTTACCCTGGGGGAAGGAAACGGATACACAGAACAGGACATCATCGAAACGGCAAGGGCCCTGTCCGGTTACACAGAAAGAGGGGACATCGGTTGTACACAACCTCTTTTCGATCCCGCGAGTTTTGATGCGGGGACCAAGACCATCCTGGGTCAGACCGGAAACTGGAACTACGACGACGTGATCGACATCCTCTTTCAGGAACGTCCGAATGAGATCGCCACCTTTATCTGCAAGAAATTCTACGAATTCTTCGTGCACCCCGATTCTGACGACGACGACGGCAATGCACAGACCATCATCAGCGGCCTGGCAACGACCATGGTGGCCAACAATTTTGAGATAGCCCCTGTCCTCTCACAATTGTTCAAGAGCCAACACTTCTTTGACGATGAGGCCATTGGGGTCATCATCAAAAGTCCGTTCGACCTCTACCTGAACCTGATCAACGAAACCAGTTTTGCATATAATGATAATACGATACTCAATGTTGTAGACACTACCAGGCTGCTGGGGCAGACATTATTCGACCCGGTGGACGTGGCCGGGTGGCAGAGAGACCGTACCTGGATCAATACCAATTTCATCATCGGAAGGTGGCTGACCCTGGAGGTCTACCTCGAGCTCTTTTTCCAGGCGAATCAGGAACAGTTCAGGACCCTGGCTATGGATGCGGTGGGGCCTGCAGAGAGCAACACGAGCAATCCGGAAACCGTGGTCAGGGCTTTGGTGAACAAATTCACTCCCCTTGGCTTGCTTACGGAACAGGATTTTCAGAACGCCCTGGATGTCTTTAAGATCGATGATGTACCGGAGGAGTATTACGGTCCGGACTACACTCCTGGAGGCCTTGGCCTCTGGATGCTCTCTTTGAGCATGGAAGTTCCCCAACAGGTCTTTTTACTCCTGATGCATTTGTCAAGACAACCCGAGTTTCAACTAAAATAAACCTACTGTTATGTGCAATAATCATATCCCTATAGATATAAAGAACAAAAACGGCCATGACGAAGAGCACAAGTTCTGGAGCAGGCGATCCTTCCTGCAGGCCCTGGGTATTGCGGGTTCGGGTTCCATGATGCTGGGCAGCCATATGCTCACTGCTTCAGCCCCTTCCCCTTTGACCGCTGCCATCGCCAATGCCGAATCA
Organism: Muriicola sp.; assembly: GCA_041628355.1. Classification (GTDB taxonomy): domain Bacteria; phylum Bacteroidota; class Bacteroidia; order Flavobacteriales; family Flavobacteriaceae; genus Muriicola. The sequence goes on from JBFKPJ010000067.1 coordinate 12,034, forward strand.
GATAATATTCTCATCCTGATCAGACTGTCCGGTGGGAATGACGGCCTGAGTACGGTCATCCCCATCCAACAATACGATGTCTACGCCAATGCCCGTCCCAACATCTACATCCCCGAGAGCAAGGTATTAAAGCTCACGGACGACTTTGGGATTCCTTCCTACATGGGTGCTCTGGAAGCCATGTGGGGCGAAGGCCAGTTCAAAGCCGTACACGGAGTGGGCTACGAGAACCAGAGCCTGTCTCATTTTACGGGATCCGACATCTATGCGAACACGGACCTGACCACTACGGGATTCTCCGGCCTTAATACGGGATGGATGGGCCGCTATTTCGAAAATATCTATCCGGATTACCTGATCAATCCGCCTGCCTCTCCGGCTGCCATACAGATCGGCCAATTCGGGAACCTCGTCTTCCAGGGCGAAGAGACCAATTACGCCTTCGTGACCTCCAACATAGACCAGCTGGAGGAGATCGCGGAAACCGGGGTGCAGTACAGCCTGGATCCCGCCCTGTTCAATGAATGTATGTACGGTGACCAGCTTCGATTCCTCAGAGGGGTGGCCAATACCACCTATGAATATGCCGGCCTGATCCACGAGGCTTATATGAGGGGTCAGAACCAGGTTGAATACCAGGACAATGGGTTTGCCCGGCAGCTGGCCCTGCTGGCGCGACTCATCAAAGGGAACCTGGGGACCAAAGTGTACATGATCTCCATGGGAGGTTTTGACACCCACGGAAACCAGCCCCTGGCCCATGAACGCCTCATGTCCAATCTCTCGATCGCCGTGAACAATTTTTATGACGACCTGGCCTTCACCCAGCAAGATGACAAAGTGCTGAGTATGACCTTCTCGGAATTCGGCCGAAGGATCTTTGAAAACGGCTCCAACGGTACAGACCACGGGAAAGCAGCCCCTACCCTTTTCTTTGGATCGGGATTGAATGGAAGTGCTTTTGTCGGGGATCACCCTTCCCTGGAAAATCCTAACGGCAGGGGGAACCTGGAATACACTATGGATTTCAGGGACCTGTACGCCACAGTCCTGGCAGAATGGATGTGTGTTCCTATCCCACTGGTGGAACAGCACCTGCTGGACCACCCATACAACCCGGTTAACCTCGGATTCAATTGCAGCGGAGTGGAATTCCCGGACATCGCCTACAGCGATGAACCCTTCACCCCTCCTACCCCCGATGATCCAAATTCGGAGGATCCCAGTGATGAATTGCTCAATGCCATCGTTCACAAGCCCTTCTACCCCAACGATCAGAGTCCGCATATCTATTTGGAAATGCCCTTTAGCGCCCATGTGGATATACAGTTGTACAATATCCTGGGACAGAATGTGGGTACTATCTACAACGAGATGATGTTTGAAGGATCCGTGGAGATCAACATACGCGAAAGGATGCCCAAACACCTCTCGACCGGCAAGTACATTTATCGCATACAGGTACAGGACAGAAAGATGTCTAAATCCGTTATGGTAGCATAAGCTACCCCTACGTCGCTATAGCAGCCCTCGTATTTTCGGTTCGCAAAAACAAAGCGGGCCACTGAATACGAGGGCTTTCTTTTTTTGCTCTACGGAAAACGGGCTTAAAAA
>JBFKPJ010000068.1:0-13449 GCA_041628355.1 Muriicola sp.
AGGGTACTCAGTGTCTGCCCGTAGATCTGAGCGCTTTTTTCGGCTATGTCATCAAAATCGTTCAGGAAGACCTCGAAATTCCCAACCTCATTTTCCCCCCACTGATTCATCCGCCGGATATGGCGGATGTCTACCAGGATATAAGTGCCGTCAAATTCCTCAAACCCGCTGTCATAGATCCCTGAGATCCTGAACTTTCGCTGGTTAGGGATCTTGGAGGGATCCTCCTCTTTGAGGAAGAAGGTATAGAATTCATCCCCCACATCCATCTGTAACCTGGAAGCCATGAGCCGGGACATCAGCACTTCCGTGTTCAGCTCATCGGTATAATCCGGTAACTTTCCGCGGACCAGGAATTCCCTGAAGGCCGTCCAGTCATAATCGGGACCCACTCCTTTTGCGATGATGCCTTCAAAAGTATCTTCTGTCCTGATGATACCCGCCTTGGTCGCCACAGCCTGCACGTGACTTACACCTTCTACGATGTTGAAATCCGGATAAAAATCCTGCTGAAGGGAAACCGGGATCACAGAGACCTCGGAATTGTTGTTGTCGTAGTTGTAGATCTGTATGTGCCCGTTGAAAGCCGCTATTTTTTCACGGATCTTGTATTTGAGTCCGACCCCCGTGGCAATAGCGATCAGCATCATCAGGATCCCCAGGGCAATGGCCGCAATGGCTATTTTTATAATTGGGGCGGAAATGCTAATTTTATGCTGCTTACCTTTGATCAGGCGCTTTGCGATAAACAGTTCTAAATTCAACCGATGTTTTTTTATCTCCTTCAAAAATACAGTTTTCAGCTGTTAGTTGCCGATGTTTCCTCTTCCATGCAAAAGGAAATTACCAAATGGACCTCTGTCCGAAAGGGGATCTCCTTCCTGTTCCTGCTCAGCATGCCCCTCCTCTTCGGCTGCGGGGGCAAGGTGAGCAGTTCAGCAGCACCTGAAAGGGCAACGGGATCAACTCAGCAGGATTCGGCCATCACAAAACTCAGGGTGGCAGCGAACCGTACGGAGGCTTATTTCCCGCTCCTTAAAGGCAAGAAGATCGGACTCGTGGCGAACCAGACCAGCGGTGTTTTTACTGGGGACGAAGGGTCCGGAAATCATGTCCACCTGGCCGATTCCCTCCTGGCTGCCGGGATCGACCTGGTCAGGGTCTTTGCCCCTGAACACGGGTTCCGGGGTACAGCCGATGCCGGGGAAGAGGTCAGTGACGGGGTAGACAAACGCAGTGGACTGCCAGTCATATCACTGTACGGGGATAACCGCAAACCGTCCGGGGAACACCTGGAAGGCCTGGACCTGGTCCTCTTTGACATACAGGATGTGGGGGTGAGGTTCTACACCTATATCGCAACCCTGCAACTGGTCATGGAGGCCTGTGCCGAGTCTGGCATCCCTGTGGTAGTCCTCGACCGGCCCAACCCCAACGGGCAATACGTAGACGGGCCCACCATGGAGCCACACCTCACAGGTTTCCTGGGATTGAACCCCATCCCCCTGGTCTATGGGATGACCATAGGGGAATACGCTGAAATGGTGAACGGGGAAGGATGGATGGAAAAAGGCATTAAGGCAGACCTGACCGTGATCCCCATGGAGAACTACAGACATGACGGACAATACAGCCTCCCGGTAAGACCCTCTCCAAACCTGCCCAATGACAAGGCTGTGAACCTATATCCCAGCCTGGGTTTGTTCGAGGGCACCAACATCAACGCCGGCAGGGGAACAGACCAACAGTTTCAGCGATTCGGTGCTCCCTTTCTCAACCCTGAATTCTTCTCATTCAGGTATACTCCTGAGCCTTATCCCGGTGCAAAACACCCGAAACACAAGGGTCTAACATGCTATGGGGAGGACCTGAGTACATCGCCAACCATGAGGAAGGTCTCCCTGGAATGGATCCTCCGGGCCTACCAGCACTGTGATCGGAAAGACCTCTTCTTCAATACTTCAGGATTCAGCAAACACGCAGGCACAGAGGAACTCCAGAAACAGATTGAGGCAGGGCTGAGCGAGGAAGAGATCAGGAAGACCTGGGCGGCCGACCTCGAAGCCTTTCAAAGGATCCGAAAGAAATATTTGCTTTATCCCTGATGGAAATCCGCTCCCCCGGTGGGTTTGCGGTATTTGTGGAAGGGTTGTTTCAACAGGCCTGAGATGGAGCCATTTTCCTTCCTGTCGGGAAAGGTATCCACCCCGTAAACTATGGAATCCCTGTCCAGCTCCATAAAGGTGCCAAAGATTCGGTCCCAGATGGAGAAGATGTTGCCGTAATTGGAATCTGTATAGGGCAAAACGAAATGGTGATGCACCTTGTGCATGTCCGGGGAAACCAGGATATAGCTGATGGCCCGGTCTATTTTCCTGGGCAGGCGAATATTCGCATGGCCGAACTGGGTCGCCACCAGGGAAAGGGACTGATACAGCATCACGATCCCTATCGGTGTTCCTGCGAGCATCACTCCGAACAGGGTGAACGTGAAACGGATCAGGCTTTCAAAGGGATGGTGCCTGTTGGCCGTGGTCGTATCCACTTCGTGGTCCGTGTGGTGTACCAGGTGTATCATCCACAGCGGCTTTACCTGGTGTTCCACGTAATGGGCGAGGTAGGCCCCGAAAAAATCCAGCAGCAACACGCCGAGAATGACGTAGGCCCAAAGCGGCATCTCCGGCAGCCAGTTGATGATCCCGAAATCGTTGGCCGCCACCCAGTCACTCGTCTTCAAAAGAAGGAACGCCAGGGCAAAATTGATCACGATGGTCGTGAGGGTGAAAAAGAAATTCGGGATGGCGTGTCTCCATTTTCGGTAACGAAAACGGAAGAGGGGCACAAACCCTTCGAGGATCCAGAAAAAAGTGATCCCCAGCACCAGCAGCAAGCTGCGGTGGGAGGAGGGAATGGTCTCAAAATACTGGATCAGGTTTTCCATAAAAGCAAAAATAATTAAAATAGAAAATGAAACCACGGGGCTAGACGCGGATCCTTTTTTTCATTTCCTCTACGATATTGTAGGCAGCGGGGCACACAAAGGTGTTCTTCACCGTCAGTTTTCCGAGTTGTTCAAACCTGCGCCGATCCGTGTGAGGATATTCCCTGCATGCTTTGGGCCTCACCTCATAGATGCTGCAGTAGTTATCTGCTCCCAGGAAGGGACAGGGCAACTGCCGCAGTACAGGGTCCCCGTCCTCATCAGTACGCAGGTATGCCTCCTCGAATGCAGCAGCCTTCATTTTGAAATGGCGGGAGATCCGCTCTATGTCAGCCCTGGTGAACAGCGGACCCGTGGTCTTGCAGCAATTGGCACAGGTCAGGCAGTCGGTACGTTCGAATTCTGCATTGTGCAGTTCCTGCATAGTGACATCCAGGTCCCTGGGAGGCTTCTTTTTGAGGCGGGTAAAGAACTTCCGGTTCTCGCTCTCTTTCTCCCTGGCTTTTTGAGGGAGGAACTCCAGCAGTTCTTTCATAGGATTATCCGCCATCTTTTTTCCTGGATTTTCTGTTTTCAATACTGCTGCAAATATCTCACTTTTGTACCAATACATGTGCCTATGAATAAGGATGTCTTCGGCAGGGCCATCAGGGATTATTATTTTTCAGAGAACAAGGAGGGTGAGATTCTGACCCGTATTTCCCTGGATGAGGAAGACTCTCTTCCTGTTTCCTACCTTTTCCGGAACTATGACACAATGCCTATTCTGGAACGGACTGCGCTCGACATGTGCAGGGGGCATGTCCTGGATATCGGATGCGGGGCCGGAAGCCACAGCCTGTACCTGGTTGAGAGGGGATTGGAAGTAACTTCCCTCGATGTATCTGTCGGGGCCGCAGAGGTATGCACGGCGAGGGGTCTGCCAGATGTGGTCCATTCTGATTTCTGGGACTACGATGGAGGAAAGTTTGACACCCTGTTATTGCTGATGAATGGGATCGGGATCGCAGGCCGGTTGGGTGGACTACCCCAGTTTTTCCAAAAGGCAAGGGAACTGCTAAAGCCTTCGGGCCAGGTTTTGTTCGATTCCAGTGACATCATTTATATGTTCGACAGGGATGAGGAAGGGGAGTACGAATTCCCATCCCCTGAAACCTATTACGGAGAGGTCATTTTTCAGCTGGAGTACAAAAACCTGAAAAGTGACCCATTTCGTTGGCTGTATGTCGATGCGGGAGCCATTGAAAAAGCAGCAGCGGACCACGAATTTAATTTCGAACTTGTAAGGAATGGCGATCATTACGACTATTTGGGTAAATTGACGCCTTTGGGATACTAGCAGGGTGTATTCTCCGTTTTACGTAGGGTATATGCGTTCTCGCTTGTTATATCAGTACAATAAAAGACAATGGGTATGTTTTCAATGAAGCGATTCTTTTTCCTGATAGCAGGAATCCTTTTGTTTGCAGGGTGTTCCAAGGATTCGGGCACCGTAATTCCACCTGATACCATTGACAGATCTGCCAACCTGCTGGGAACGGGTGATTCTGCAAATGACATCCTTTCCAACGAAACATATGACCGGTTGCTGGTCGAGATCGGTTACGTTACGGGATTCAGGCCCAGCATGGAAGCCATGAACAATTTCCAGGCTTTTCTGCAGCAACTTACCTTTAAACAGAACATCGAAATACAATACCTGGAACTGCCCAGCCCAAATAAGAACGAACTCAGCCTGCAGGAAGTGGCCGATCTGGAATTCGACAACAGGACAGCCTATAACGAAGAGAATACCCTGGCGATTTACATCTATTTTGCGGATGCCCCTTCGGATACGGATGATCCTCAGGAAGGTACGGTCACCCTTGGGGCCGTATACCGCAATACGTCCATGGTCATCTATGAGAAAACCGTAAGGGAACTCGCTCTGAAGAGCAGCCAGGTCACCATCGAGGACGTGGAAACCGCCACCCTGAACCACGAGCTCGGGCACCTGCTGGGACTGGTAGACCTGGGAACACCACCGGTGAATGCCCATGAGGACGCCAATGCGGAACACCACTGCAATATCAATGGCTGCCTGATGCGAGCCGAGATCGAATTCGGCGGCGGGTTACTGGGAATGATGAATGAGCGGATGCTGACCGGAAAAGCTCCCGTCCCGGGACTCGACTCCGAATGTCTTGCGGACCTGCAGGCGAACGGGGGGCGTTAAACACCCATTTTCAACGACTTTCTTTATTTGTGTATAACATCCCGTGAATCAGGGGATATTCAGGTATTTATGCGTCTGGAGCGATACCTTCCATTTGGGGTTGGCCATGACGTAATCCACGATATATGGGGTGACCTTTTCACGAACACTCCATTCCGGTTGCAGGTAAAGGAGGCAATCAGGCCCAACTTTCGAAGCGTGTTCTTCGGCAAACCTCAGGTCGTCCCTGTTGTAGACGATCACCTTCAGTTCATCTGCCCTGCTGTGGATATCCCCTACAGGTGCCTTGTTCTTCTTGGGAGAAAGGCAGATCCAGTCCCAGGTACCGGTTAACGGATAAGCCCCTGAGGTTTCAATGTGTGTGTGGAGGTTTTTGGCCTTGAGCAGGGAAGTGAGGGGCGTCATATCCCAGGTAAGGGGTTCCCCTCCTGTCACTACGATCGTATCGGAATATTTGGCTGCGTTCTCAGCGATATCCTCTACGGAAGTTGGAGGGTGAATGGCCGCATTCCAGCTTTCCTTCACATCGCACCAGTGGCAGCCCACATCGCACCCGCCTATCCTGATAAAATAAGCTGCCGTCCCCTTGTGGTACCCTTCACCCTGAATGGTGTAGAATTCTTCCATGAGGGGGAGCATCAGCCCCTGGTCTACCAGCTCCATGATCTCTTTGACTTCCATGGCGCAAAGATACGGCTAAGTTGGGGAGAAATCGAACAGGTAATTCGGAGTATCCGCTTATTTCCTCACGGCGATCACATCGATCTCCACCCTGGCATCCCTCGCCAATCCGGAAGCGGCAAAGGTGGTACGCGCCGGTTTTTTGACAAAGTAGCCTGAATAGACCGCATTGAACTCAGCAAAATCCTCCATGGTGCTCAGGATGACGGTACATTTCACGACATTGTCCAGGCTCAGGCCATGCTGTTTCAGCACGTCGATGATATTTTCGATCGCCTGGGTGGTCTCTGCCCGGATCCCCCCTTCCACCAGCGTACGGGTGCTGTGGTCCATCCCGATCTGGCCCGCCAGGAAGAAGAGGTTTCCCGCTTCCACGACATCGCTGAAAGGGGCCGATAGTTTTGCAGGTTCATGTGAAGGGTGAAACACGATCCCGGGTTTGTCCTGGGCAACAGCCGGAGCAGAAATCAGCAGCATAAGCAGGGTGGAAAGCAGCAGCAGGTTTTTCATGATTTTCCCGTTTTATTGTTGCTTAAAATTACCCTATTTTTATCAAAAATTAAGAAAGATGGGTAGGAAGGAAGAATTCTTTGCGCACATAGAGGAAGGCTACAAGACCAAAGGGGATTACATCGCCATGGGGGCAGCCATGCTGGAAGGGGAAGCTGTTACCAATGCCCTGGTGAAGATCCCTTTAAAAACACTCAACCGCCACGGCCTCATTGCAGGTGCAACGGGAACCGGAAAGACCAAGACCCTTCAGGTGCTGGCCGAAAACCTCTCAGACAAGGGTATCCCGGTCCTGCTCATGGACCTTAAAGGGGATCTTAGCGGACTGGCCCAGCCCAGTCCGGGGCATCCCAAGATAGATGAGAGGCACAATAAGATCGGCTTCCCCTTTACCGCCAAAAAATTCCCGATCGAGATCCTCTCCCTTTCCGAACAGGAAGGGGTAAAACTCAGGGCCACCGTCTCGGAATTCGGACCGGTGTTGCTCTCCCGAATCCTCGACCTGTCTGACACCCAGGAAGGGATCGTGGCCGTGATCTTCAAGTATTGTGATGACCACAAACTACCCCTCCTGGACCTCAAGGATTTCAAAAAAGTGCTGCAGTATGCCACGGGGGAGGGAAAAAAGGAATTCGAGGAAAGCTACGGCCGCATAGCTACCAGTTCTACAGGGGCTATTCTCAGGAAGGTGATCGAACTGGAACAGCAGGGAGCCGACCTGTTCTTCGGGGAGAAATCCTTTGACGTGAACGACCTTACCAGAATCGACGAGGAAGGCCGGGGAATGATCAGCATCATCAGGCTTACCGATATACAGGACAGGCCCAAGCTTTTCTCCACTTTTATGCTCAGCCTGCTGGCAGAGGTGTACTCCACCTTCCCGGAGCAGGGAGACAGTGACCGGCCGGAACTGATCCTTTTCATCGATGAGGCCCACCTCATCTTCAAGGAGGCTTCCAAAGCTCTGCTGGACCAGATCGAAAGCATCGTAAAACTGATCCGTTCCAAGGGGATTGGCCTGTACTTCGTGACCCAGAACCCCACTGACGTCCCGGATGCGGTCCTGGCACAGCTGGGATTGAAGGTACAGCACGCCCTCAGGGCCTTTACGGCCAAGGACAGGAAGGCGATCAAGCTCACCGCAGAGAACTACCCCATCTCCGACTACTATGACACCAAAGAGGTACTGACTTCCCTGGGGATTGGGGAAGCCCTGATCAGCGCCCTGGACGAAAAGGGAAGGCCTACCCCCCTTGCCGCTACCCTGTTGAGGGCCCCGATGAGCAGGATGGACGTCCTGACCGAAAAGGAGCTGAAAGAAGTGATCGACCACTCCCGCCTCATCCAAAAATACAACGAGACCATAGATCGCGAGAGCGCCTATGAGATCCTGAACGAAAAGATCGAAAAGGCCGAGGAATTGGCTAAAAAGGAAGAAGCCCGGACCCCTACCCGGACCACCTCTTCCCGTTCTAGAAGGAGCAGTTCACGCCAAAATCCTGTAGTCAAGGTCCTCACCAGTGCCACCTTTATTCGGGGTGTTCTGGGCATATTAAGCAAAGCCATGAAATAGGTAAGGTTGTAAAATCAGGCACCTTCACATTATCCAAACTTCTGAGTATTTATGAAGAATATCATTCTAAGTCTATTGTTTATTTTCCTGTTAAGCGCTTGCCAGAAAGAAACGGACCCCAGGTTCAGTATCACCGCAGAGGGCGTGGGACCCATCACCAAATCGACCACCCTTGCCCAACTGGACGTCCTGTTTGCATCGGATTCCATCGTAAAACCCTCAGGAGCCTCTCAGGGACAATCCCCTTCAGAGGTCATCAGGATCTTTGAGAAAGGCGGAAAGCATTTGCTAAGTGTCAGTCCGACCACGGACAGTATTCCCGGAATAGCCAATGTAAGGGTGCACGACCCCAGGTTTGTGACCCCGGAAGGAGTAAATGTACTAAGCACATTTAAGGACATACGGGAAAAACTGAACGTAAAAAAGGTGATCACCTCCCTCAACAACGTGGTCATCCTTATCAAGGACAGTGACCTGTACTTTACGATCAGCAAGGAGGAGCTGCCTGCCGAACTCCGGTTTGTCAGTACCGATATCGACGTGATACAGATCCCGGACAGGGCCAGTATCAAATACATGATGGTAGGATGGAACTGACCAGAAACACGGATCACACGTATCGGACAACCCACATAGCCCTTTCAGTTTGAAAAGAGCCTTTCAAAGGATACTTCCCCTGGCCATCGGGAAATACTTCAATGTGCTGGCCGTATTCGCCCCCAGGAAAGCGGCACAAAAGGCCTATACCTTGTTCTGTACTCCGAGAAGAGGACGGGTATTGCCCATTCAGGAAGAATTCCTGAGGGATGCATCCTACGAGCGTATCACCGTGGATGGGATGGAAATACAGACCTATCGGTGGAAAGGAGAGGGCCCGAAAGTGCTTCTGCTCCACGGCTGGGAAAGCAATACATACCGCTGGAGGAACCTCATCGGTTTCCTCAAGGATGCTAGATACGAGATCCTGGCCTTCGATGCCCCGGCCCACGGGCATTCTTCCGGGAAGATTCTGAACGTGATCCGCTATACCGCCTGTACGAGGAGTGTAGTGGAACGATATCAACCCGATTATATCATCGGTCATTCCATGGGCGGACTCACGGCGGTCTATCATCAGTACCGGCATCCTGAGAACTCCCTGAAGAAGATCGTGACCATAGGCTCGCCCTCGGACCTGGAGGACCTCATGCTGCAATACCAGAAGATCCTGAACTTCAATGGTCAGGTTCTCACGGCGCTGGATCTGTATTTCAAAGAACTTTTTGGGTTTGGCATACGCGATTTCTCTACTGCCAAATACGCAATAGACCTCGACATCAAGGGATTGTTGATCCACGATGAACTGGACACCATCGCGCCTTTCCGGGCTTCCGAGAAGGTCCACCGTAACTGGAAAGGAAGCAAACTGGTCCGTACAAAAGGTTATGGGCATTCCATGCACCAGGACTATGTCAGTGAGCAGATTATGGATTTCCTGAAATCCTAGAAATGGACTACTTTTATCGCTCCAGTACCAATCATTAAAACAACCACTAGATCTCACATCCTATGACATCCATCACGCCTTTTCACGTTGCCATACCTGTGCACAATCTCGATGAGTGCCGCACCTTTTACCGGGAGGTCCTGAACTGTACGGAAGGCCGAAGCAGTGACCACTGGGTCGATTTCAACCTCTTTGGGCACCAGCTGGTCATCCACTACAAGCCCAAATCAGAAGAGGAGTTGCACACCAACCCGGTAGACGGGAAGAATGTGCCCGTTCCCCATTACGGGGTGGTCCTTCCCTGGGATACCTTCCAGGAATTTTCGGAAGAACTCAAGGGTAAAGGGGTGTCCTTTATAATCGAACCCTATATCCGCTTCCAGGGTGAGGTGGGGGAACAGGCCACCATGTTCTTCCTGGATCCCGCAGGAAATGCCCTCGAATTCAAGGCATTCAAGGACATGGGGCAATTGTTCGCCAAATAGATCAGGTATCCTTCCGGGCCTTAAACCGATTCCAGAGCCACAGCAATAGGCCATAGACCAGGGCGAAGACCCCGCCGTCCCTCAACTCCCGTTTCAGAACCTCAGCGGTGATCTCCTTTTCCAGGATCAATGAGATCAGGACGTAGAGAACCCCTGCTATGACTACCTGTGCGATAAATTTCTTGCGTTCCACTCTTTTAGATGTCTACTGAGACCAGGAAGTAGGGACACGATCCCAGCGGTGTGAGCGCAGGGCTTTGTGCAGGCTCTCATCCAGTTCCTTCCCATCACTGGTACCAATGTTGGACCGTACGTGTTCCCCTTTTCTCATCCCAGGGATCACAGTATCTACACTGTCATTCATCAGGATAAAACGAAGGGCCATCTCAGCCATGGTCATACCTTCCGGGACCAGGGGTCTGAGCCTGTCTGCCCGTTCCGCGCTGGGGATGAGGTTTTCCGGGACAAAATAGGTGCCCCTCCAGTCCCCCTCCGGAAAGACCGTATCCTTCGTGATATTCCCCGTCAGCGTACCCTCGTCAAAAGGCACCCTGGCAATGACACCTATATCCATCTCATCACAGAGGGGGAACAATACATCTTCCGGGGCCTGGTCGAAGATGTTGTAGATCACCTGGACCGTGTCTATAAGTCCGGTCTTCAGGGCCTTGATCCCATTCTCGGGCTCCCATCGGTTCATGCTGATCCCCATGGAAGCTACCTTCCCCGAGGTCTTCAGGTCCTCCACAGCCCGCTGCCATTCCTCCCGATGGGCCCAGGTATCGTCCCAGGTATGGAACTGCATCAGGTCTATCTGCTCCACATCCAGGTTCTTCAATGTACGATGGGTGTAATCCATCACGTGATCCGTGGGGTAGGAATCCTCAAAAGGGTATTCAGGCCGGGCCGGCCATTTAAAATTCTTTGGGGGGATCTTACTCGCGGTGTAGAGTTTTTTTCCGGGGTGTCTTTTCAGGAGTTCTCCCAAAAGCCATTCACTGTGCCCTTCACCGTAGCCCCAGGCCGTATCAAAAAAAGTTACCCCAAGCTCCACGGCAAGGTCGAGTGAACGGGCAGATAAGCGGTCATCAGATTCCTTCCAGGAGCCCATGCCCCACATTCCGTACCCGATCTCGCTTACTTCCCATCCTGTACGTCCAAACTCCCTGTATTTCATAATGCTTTTGTTTTAATGATGTTATCGGTACCTCCAGCTTGTCAGGTCAGCACCGGCCGGGGCCGACTTCCAGATCCTGTCCATGATCTTGCGCACGTACATGCTGTTGTACCTCAGCCTGCTAATGTGGTTTGGCAACTCCGGATCCCCGTTCCAGCAGTGCTCCGCCCGGTCGCCGTATTTCACCTCCCCTTCGTAGTAGGGGTCTGTAGTGCTTTCCAAGAAATCTTCCATGAGATAGACGGCGTTGTTAAGGTAGTAATTGTCCATATCCCCACAGTAGATATGGATCTTTCCCCTGAGTTTTTCCCCCAGCTTATCCCAGTCGCGTTCCAGGATATACCTCAGGTCGTAATTCTCCTTCCAGTATTCGGCCACCTCGTGGTCTATCTCCCCGGTCATCTTGTCCCAGATGCGTTTCGGGTAGCCGTCCTCCCCCTGGGGGGAATACGTTGCCTCCCATATATCCCACTGCTGCCCTGAGCGCGACTTGTCGCCCAGGACCAGTTCCAGGTGGTTGTTCCCCCTGACCGTGCCCTGTATCTGCCCCAGGTAATCCCTGTGGGCGGGCACTTCCAGGTCCACAAAATCGCTTTTGTAGTAATAGGCGTTCTCATCCTCGTAAATATTGGTCAGGCAGTAGGCCCTGAAGTCGATAGGGTCCGGGCATGCCGCAAAACATCCATTGTACTCCTCGGGGTATTTGACCTGCACGGCCAGGGCTTCCCACCCTCCCGTAGATCCCCCGTAAAGGAATCGTGACCAGCCTTCCCCTAATCCCCGGAACTGGGATTCGATAAAGGGGATCAATTCGTAGGTGATGGCATCCCCGTAGGGACCCTGACTCGCTGAATTCACCGCGTAGGAATCGTCGTAATAAGGGGTGGGATGCTGTATCTCGATAATGAGGAACCTGGGGAACTCGGGATCGATCCACCGTTTGTAGAAATCATAGGCCTCCTGCTGCTGAATGATATTGTATCCTTTAACGTCGAACCTGGCGGAATAATCAGGTTCCAGGCCGGGATCTGGGGGTGTGGTCCTGAATCCCCCGAAATCATCGGGAAAATGACCGTGGAAGATCATCAGGGGGTACCTGGCCTCCGGGTGTTCCTTAAACCCCTTTGGCAGCAGTACATGGGCCCCGAGGTACATATCGCGCCCCCAGAACTCGGAGAGCCTTTCGGACCTTATCCTGATGTGCTTGACCCATTCGGTATCCTCGGGTTCCTGGATGGGCGGGATCTTCCGGTCCATGGTAACATCCATGGAGCCTATGCCATTTTCACCGACCGTGATCTTTTTGGGAGTGCTGTACAGATTGCCTGGAGAACGGTTCCACTGCTGCCCTTCCCCGTTGTCCATGGGAAGTTTTACGGTCTGACCCGTGGAGAGAGGAAAGGTCTCATAAACATGCAGGAGGGCCTGAATCCAGTACTCGCCCGGAGGTACGTCAGAAAGGCCGGGGATGGGATAGCCAAAAGCCCCGGAATCGAATTTGATCCCTTCTCCCGGTTTCATCTCCTCTACGTTCATCCCGTAGATCAGCTGTGTTCCCGGGCCATCATTGATCTGAAAGCGGGGTTCTGTCTTGTCGTCCCTGGCCAGCATGAGCAACAGGCGCCCATCGAGGGCATCGGCAGATAAAGAATCGGCAAAGGAAATGGTGATACCCTCACCTGCCCCCTCCCTGTCCACACTCGTACAGGAAAGACTGAGCAATATCAGGGTGGCAATGGCGTATGTAAAGCTCTTCATTTTATCGATAAATTTTCGATAAAAGGTACCGTTTTTTGGGAAGGTCACCAATACCAAAGGGCTTTTTTCCCCGTTTTATATAGTCAGTGACTCGGTAATTCACACCTACTAAATTATTGAGCTATGAAACGTCCCTATATCCTTTATTTCCTGCTCGTGATCATCTCGATCCTCTTTACCTGGAGCTGTACCAACGACGAAGCGGACAGCGACCTGGATATCCTGACCCCGAATGATACCACCCAGGCCGTATACAGGACCACGGAGATCCCTCAATAAAAAAAGCCCCCACAAGGGAGGGCTTCCTTTCGATCATTTAAGTCTTTACTACCAGATCTTGACCCGTTTTTCAGGGGCAAGGTACAGGCTGTCCCCTTCTTTCACATTAAAGGCTGTATAGAATTCTGGCACATTGCGCACCACCCCGTTCACCCTGAAATCTGCAGGGGAATGCGGGTCTGTGCTGATCTGAACGCGAAGGGCCTCATCCCTGGCCTTGTTCCTCCAGGATTGGGCGTAGCCGATGAACACGCGCTGTTCCCCGGTAAATCCGTCCATCACCGGAGCTTCAGCCCCTTCCAGGGACATCTTGTAGGCTTTCAGGGCGATGCTGAGTCCCCCCA
>JBFKPJ010000069.1:0-13245 GCA_041628355.1 Muriicola sp.
GTGGGTTTCGACCTGATCCGGCCCCTCATCAGGGAAACCTGCACGAAGGTGATGTCCCAATCCCCTTATGAAGCCCAGACAGGTCCGGCCCGGAGGGGAGACCGCAGGACACAGGATGAACATCTCGACATGCTCGCATCTGCCCACTTGAAAAAGATCTATGAAATGGTAAGCAAATCAATTCAAAACACTTATGGAAAAGAGTTATAAGACACAACTCAAACATATCACCACCTTTATCTTCGATGTGGATGGGGTCCTAACAGACGGTTTGGTCCTGGTGACCTCGGATGGGGAGCTCCTGCGCAAAATGAATGTACAGGATGGGTATTCCATCAAGACCGCCATCCAGAAAGGGTACAGGATCTGTATCATCACAGGAGGAACCAACGAGGGGGTTCGGAAACGACTTGAGGGGCTTGGGGTCAGGGACGTGTACCTCGGAGCGCACAACAAGGAAGAGATCCTGTCCGAATACATCAAGCAACATTCCATCAACCCCTCAGAGGTACTTTATATGGGAGATGATATCCCGGATATCCCGGCCATGCAGATGGCAGGTTTGCCCTGTGCCCCCCAGAATGCAACCCCTGAGGTCAAGGCAATCTGCCGATATATCTCACATAAGAACGGAGGTGAGGGATGTGTTAGGGATGTGATCGAGCAGGTGTTGAAAGTGAGGGGCGACTGGTTCCAAAATTTCAGTGCGGCCAATGACTGAGAACCCGCTCACGGCCAGGCTCAAGGGTTACCGGGTGCTCCTGGCATCGGGGTCCCCCAGGAGGCAGGAGTACCTCCGTGCTATGGGGATCCCGTTTGAGTACGTCAAAAATCATGTGGATGAAAGCTACCCATCTCATCTCCAGGGAGCCGGGATCTCTGATTTTCTGGCACTTTTAAAAGCCAAGTCCCTCAGCAACACCCTGAAAGCAAAAGAAATACTCATTACCGCAGATACAGTGGTCTGGCACAGGGGGACTTCCCTGGCCAAACCTGCGGATCCGGAAGATACCATCCGCATGCTTGACACTCTATCAGACGACTGGCACCAGGTAATCACATCGGTCTGCTTTACCTCCCTCAAAAAGCAGGTCGTAGTGAACTGCACCACGGAAGTGAAATTCAAAGCATTAAAGATGGATGAGATCGTATATTATGCAGAGCATTTCAAGCCCTATGACAAAGCCGGCGGATATGGCATACAGGAATGGCTCGGGATGATAGCCATCCAGGAAATTAGAGGAAGCTACCCCAATGTAGTTGGTCTCCCAACATTTGAATGCTATACGACTTTGAACAAACTCCTGGATGAGATGTAGCCTGCAGCCCTAAGTTTTTAGAAGCAACTGAAATCAAAAGTCCCGCTTGAACTTCCAGAGGCAGTTGGAGTAGCAGAATTCATACTATAATCTCCTCCGTTGTCCGAATTCAATTCAAGCACATATCTTTCATATGCCTGCCCATTACTATATGATAGATTGATAATGGCCGTAGAACCTGATGCGTTATAGGTATAACTATCAGCTGTAAATGTCTGACCCGTTTCAGGGTTGGTTCCCATTACCTGATTGTTTGGTGCACTAAAAGTATAGCGGATGACACCTTCAACACTGGCTCCATTGGCATTTTCTATATATATGTTGATGTTACAACCATTGATAGAGCTCGGCCAGTCGCCGGGAGTAGATTCTTCTTCTAGCAAGTCACATGAGGTCATCAAAACTGCAAACAGAATGACAAGGAATTTACTTTTTCGCATGATTGTTTGGTTTGGAATTAGCTTTCAATAGTATAACTATTATCCTTTTTGACTACTCTTTTTTGGCTGAACCTGTTCATTTTCACGTTTATCTGAGCCCTTTTACAGGAAACAGGAGTATCCAACCTTATCCGAATCGGCACTCTTCCCAGTTACCTTCTTCCCCGAAAAGAGCTGGTCTTGCTTACGTCTTTGTATAGATGGTGGAGATGTAATTCCTGGATCAGGAGGCCCGTTGATCAGATCAACGGTAGCATTTTTTTATACCCGAAGTTCATTTCTCGTGAATTGTGATGGAGTTTACAAAACGTTAAGGGCCATGGTGAGGTGATCTGGGATGGGTACCTTCGCAAAAAAATTGTGTCATGTCACCCCTTTTTATCAGATTATTTACCCTGTCCTTTATTGTTGTCTTTTCTGCCTGCCGGAAGGTAGAAAAGGATCTTGCCCTGCAGGAAACCACAGAAGCACAAAAGAAGGTAGAGTCAAAACCACTGAGCAAACCCTTTAAGGATTACTGGTATGCAGGGGAGGCTGAAATAACCTCCTATGAACTGGAACAGGCCAGATACGGGGAGTTGCGCCCGGGTACCGCTGTCCTGATCTACGTAACCGAACCCTTTGTCCAAGGGAAACAGGTAAAAGCAGACCAGAGGGATCCTTCCAATATTTCTGTCCTGAAGCTGAATGCGACCAGGAATTTCCTCACGGGGATCTACCCCTACTCTATCATGAGCAGTACCTTTTACCCCGTGGCTGACAACCAGCACGCCATCAAAGTGACCTCTTCCATCCAGGAGTGGTGTGGACAGGTTTTTGCCCAACTGAACAACAGGGAGCAGTTTGAAGTGAGGAGCTTTTCCTATTTCGAATCGGAAGGGGATCAACACCTTCAACTCGACAAGGCCCACCTGGAAAATGAGATATGGACCCGCATCAGGATGCATCCGGAGGAGCTTCCCACTGGTGAGATCTCCATGATCCCTTCCTTTGAGTATCTCAGGCTGGTGCACAAACCCGTGAAGGCATACGATGCGGTAGCTGAACTTATGCAGGATGGGGAATATTACACCTACATCCTGAGATATCCCGCACTGGAACGCCTTTTGAAGATCCGCTTTGCCTCCGAATTCCCATACGGCATTGAAAGCTGGGAAGAGACCTATCCCAGTGGCTTTGGTCCATCTGCCAGGACCCTCACCACAAAGGCCACTAAAATTAATTCCATAAAGTCCCCCTATTGGCAACGAAATGGAATCGAGGATGTATCTTTGCGTGATACACTGGGAATCTAAAATATATGGAAGACTTTATCTTAGAACATTACAACGAGCTGCTGAGTTCAGCGGTCGTTCTTATCGTGGTGATCATTCTCAGGTTTCTGTCGCACAAGACCGTCAGGAAGGTGGGCAGTATCAGCGATCTGAATGAGGCCCGTACCCGACTGGTGAGTAAATATATTTCCTTCGGTTTTACCGTCCTTTCCGTGGTGGCGCTGGTCCTTATTTGGGGGGTGAACATCAAAGAACTGGGACTGATCCTGTCTTCGATCTTTGCTGTGATCGGTGTGGCCCTTTTCGCCCAATGGTCCATTTTGAGCAATGTCACTGCCGGCATCATCCTGTTCTTCTCTTTCCCTTTTAAGATTGGCGATCGGATACAGATCATGGATAAGGACCTCGAATCATCAGGAAACTATATCATAGAGGATATCAGGGCCTATCACATCCACCTGAGAAAAGACAACGGACAGCTGGTCACCTACCCGAACAACCTCATGCTTCAAAAAGCGGTATGTGTGATCTCGGACGAGATCATTGAGAACGAAGGGAGCGACGCACTCTGAGCTGTTAAAGAAGTCGTAAAAACCAGGCAAAGCTTTCATAACTTGCTATCTTTGAGCACCTGACAAAATACCGACCTATGGGCATCCGACTTCGGGCTTTACTCTGTTTACTTCTTGCCATACACGTGAATTACGGCCAAAGTCCGTTCAAACCTTCTTCCACAGATATTTACCACAGTCTCCAAAAGCTCAACTTTCTGGGATCGGCCATGTATATTGCGGCCCATCCTGATGATGAGAATACCCGTCTGATCTCCTACCTGTCTAATGAGGTACATGCACGCACGGCCTACCTGTCCGTAACAAGGGGTGACGGAGGGCAAAACCTCATCGGCCCTGAACTCAGGGAGCTCTTAGGTGTGCTGCGTACCCAGGAGCTGCTCGCTGCAAGGCGTGTAGACGGGGGCCGGCAATTCTTTACCAGGGCCAACGACTTTGGATACTCAAAACATCCGGATGAGACCCTGAAGATCTGGGACAAAGAAGCTGTGCTCGGCGATGTGGTTCATATAATCCGCCAGTTCAAACCCGATGTGATCATCAACCGCTTTGATCACAGGACACCGGGTTCTACCCACGGGCACCATACCTCATCGGCCATCTTAAGCGTGGAGGCATTCGACCTGGTCTCTGATCCCAAGGCCTACCCGGAACAACTCGTCAAAATGGAGCCCTGGACCCCAAAAAGGCTCTTTTTCAATACCTCCTGGTGGTTTTACGGAAGCCAGGAAAATTTCGAAAAAGCTGATAAGTCGAGGTTGATCGAATTGAACACAGGGGTCTTTTATCCCATGCTGGGGTTGTCCAACAACGAGATCGCATCCATAGCGAGCAGCCAGCACAGATGCCAGGGCTTTGGGAGACCGACCACAAGAGGAAGCGAATCGGAATACATAGAATTGCTCAGGGGTGACATGCCTGTGGACAATTCCTCGAATCTCTTTGAGGGGATAGACACCTCCTGGTCCCGAATTGAAGGAGGGGATGCTATAGGAGAGATCCTTTACGAAGTGGAGGAGAACTTCGATTTTAAAAACCCATCCAGACACCTCGATGCCCTGCTTCGGGCCTATCAACTACTTAAAAATATAACCGATCAACACTGGAAGGAGATCAAACTGGAGGAATTGAAAGAACTGATCACCCATGTGTCTGGCCTCTATCTCGAGGCTTCTGCAGATTCTCCGTACTCTAATCCAAAAAGTACTGTAAGTGTGGATGTTGAAGCGATAAATCGAAGTGATGCTTCAATTAAACTAAAAAGGATTTCGATTGGTGGGATCGCGGAGACACTTCCCAATAAGGCTTTGACAAACAACGCAAAAGAAACCTACGCTCTTTCCCTCCAGGTGCCGGCAGAAACTTCATACACAAGCCCTTACTGGCTTAACGATAAGGGCAGCCTGGGGATGTACCGGGTAGACGATTTCGACCTCATAGGCCGACCTGAAACCCCACCTGCTTTTAAAGCGAAATTTACACTGGAGATCAATGGCATTCCCCTGGAGATCAACAGACCGGTGATCTATCGATATTCTCGTCCGGACAAGGGCGAGTTGTACAGCCCATTCAACATCCTCCCTTCCGCTTCCCTGTCCATCCGTGATAAGGTGCTGATCTTCGACCAGGCAACGCCCAGGCAGATCGATGTAATAGTAAAAGCCCTCAAAAACAATTTCAATGGAAGCCTTGGCCTCCAGGTCCCTGCGGAATGGCATGTAGACCCTATGCAATATCCCGTAAGCATACAAAACAAAGGGGAAGAAAAAATATTCTCCTTCATGGTCACTCCCCCGGAGAAGGAGAGCGAAGGGATCATCACGCCGATCCTGACGGTAAACGGGGAAACACTGACCAAAGAACTGGTCACGATCGCATACGACCATATCCCCACCCAGGAGGTATTGCTCCCGGCAGAGACCAAGGTAGTGAGGCTGGATATCAAGAAGTCGGGGCAGAACATCGGCTATATCATGGGAGCAGGCGACGAAATCCCGGGTAGCCTGGAGCAGATAGGGTATACGGTCCATGAACTAAAACCAGAAGAGATCCAAATGGGTTCCCTGGGAGGCTACGATGCCATCGTGGTGGGTATCAGGGCCTACAATGTGGTGGATGAGATGCGATTCAAACAGGATGCCCTGCTCGATTACGTCCATAAAGGCGGCAACCTGATCGTACAGTACAACACCTCCGGCAGAACTGGCCTCGACTTCGAAAACCTGGCCCCCTATTCCTTGCACATATCGAGAGACCGCGTGACCGAAGAAGACTCTCAGGTGGAGATCCTGCACCCCGAACACCCCCTTATGAGCTTTCCGAACAAGGTCAGCAAGTCCGATTTCGAAGGGTGGGTACAGGAACGCGGACTTTATTTTCCGGATGAGTGGGACAAGGCATTTACACCCGTCCTGTCTATGGCCGACCAGGGAGAAACTCCAAAAGAAGGCAGCCTTTTGATTGCCTCCTACGGAAAAGGAACGTACATTTATACCGGACTCAGTTTCTTCAGGGAGCTACCGGCAGGAGTGCCGGGTGCCTTCAAGCTGTTTGCGAACATGCTTTCCCAGAACAAGGCGAAACTCCCACAGGAAAATCCGGTAAAGGGCAAATAATGGAAGAAGTAAGTAAATGGAAGCGGGAATACTCCCTGGTGATCATCCTGAATATCATCTACGTCCTTGTTTTTTATTTCATCATGATCTCAAACGCCTAACATGGGGAATTTAGACTGGTTCGTGCTTTCAGGTACCCTCTTGTTCATCGTGGTTTATGGGGTGTGGAAAACCCGGGGAAGCAAGAACGTCAGCGACTATGTCCTCGCGGGAAATCAGGCGCGCTGGTGGACCATCGGGCTATCCGTGATGGCGACCCAGGCCAGTGCGATCACCTTCCTCTCCACCCCAGGCCAGGCCTTTCACGACGGGATGGGCTTTGTGCAATTCTATTTTGGACTGCCCCTGGCCATGATCGTGATCTGTATGGTCTTCGTACCTATGTACCACAGGCTCAAGGTGTATACCGCCTATGAGTTCCTGGAAAAGCGATTTGATCTGAAAACCAGGTCCCTGGCAGCCATCCTTTTTCTCATCCAAAGGGGGCTCGCAGCTGGGATAACCATTTACGCCCCTTCCATCATCCTTTCAGCCGTTCTGGGTTGGGATCTCCTGACCCTGAATATCATTATCGGCATCCTCGTGATCATCTATACCGTCTCGGGGGGAACCAAAGCAGTGAGCGTCACACAGAAACAACAGATGATCATCATTATGACCGGGATGTTTGTCGCCTTCTTCTTTATCCTGGGCGCTTTGCCCCCGGAGCTGTCATTCAGCAATGCCTTAAAAGTAGCAGGGGCCAGCGAAAAACTCAACATACTCGATTTTGACCTGAATACCTCCAGCAGGTATACTTTCTGGAGCGGGATCACTGGAGGTTTCTTCCTGGCACTCGCCTATTTCGGAACAGATCAGAGTCAGGTTCAGCGCTACCTGTCTGGAAAATCAGTGAGGGAGAGTCAGCTGGGCCTGGTGTTCAACGGCTTGCTGAAGATCCCCATGCAGTTCTTTATCCTCCTTGTGGGCGTGATGGTATTCGTCTTCTATCAGTACCACCACTCCCCTCTGAACTTTAATCCCGCCGCCCGCATCGCCGTGGAAAATTCGGAATACGCAGATGACTACCGGGAATTGGAAGAAAGGCACCGGGAGATAGAGACCGAAAAGATGATGGCCCAGGACGAATTCTATGCGGCCCTGAAATTAAAGGAATACGCTGCTACGGTAGAGGCCAAGCAGCACATCCTCGCGGCAAACCAGAAAGAGAGGGTGAACCGGGAAAAGGCCAAACTCCTAATCACCCAGGCAGACAACCTGGTGGAGACCAATGACAAGGATTACGTCTTTATCCATTTTATTCTCAACAATTTACCGAGAGGTTTAGTCGGGTTGCTTCTGGCCGTGATCCTGTCTGCCGCCATGTCGTCCACAGCCTCCGAATTGAATGCCCTGGGTACTATTACGGCATTAGACCTCTACAAACGCAACAGAAAGGAAGAAATGACCCCAAAACACTATGTACGGGCCTCCAAAGGGTTTACCCTGGTATGGGGAATCATTGCCATCGTAATTGCCGGGGTAGCCGACCTGTTCGACAACCTCATCCAATTGGTCAATATCATCGGGTCCATCTTCTACGGGAATGTACTGGGCATCTTCCTCCTGGCCTTCTTCCTGAAGTTCGTCAAGGGAAATGCCGTCTTTGTGGCAGCCATCATCACACAGGCCGTTGTGATCTTTGGTTTTATGAGCGACTGGATGTCCTATCTCTGGCTGAACGCCTTCGGGTGTACGCTGGTCATTGTCCTCGCAATGATCCTTGAAGGCTTTGACAGGATACTGCGAAACCCTGCCGTAGAGATATAAAAAACCCCTGCCTAAGCAAGGGTTCATATTCTAGTTCAGAAAATCATTTTACATACCACCCCATTCCTTCAGGGAATCCTCATTCATCTTGACATAGTCCGCATTATTGGCCGCCTTGGCTGCCGCCAGGGATTTCTTTGCAGCTTCTATTGCTCCCTTTTTATCACCCATCTTAGCATAGATCAGGGACTGAGCACGCATCATCCAGAACGCATTGGGATTCATCGATACCGCTTTGTCTATCCATTGTTTTGCCTTTTGCAGATCCTCCCCTTCCTGGAAATAGAAAGTGGCTGCAGCAAAGTAGTCGTTAGCTGAAGGGCCCTTCATTACCGATTCTATGCTTTTCATGGTCATCTCCTTGGCAGGGACGGTAAAGGGTACTCCCACATAGGTATTTTCCCAGAGCATGCCCAGGGTTGCCCCGTTGTTATGGAGGTCATCAACAGTAATGGTGAAGGTTTCCACGGGGGATTCCATGTTCATCACATTGGCAGTATAGCTGGCTGCCACCTTTCCTTCATCCCACTCCTGGGGCGTACCCCAGTTATTGGTGTCAGAATAGAAATAGACTTCCCAGGTCTGGGCTCCAGGCTTGGTAAAGATCGCATAGGTACCCGCTTTCAGGGTTTTACCCCCTACCGTGGCATCCGTGCTGAAGGTGATCATGGAGTTCTGGTTGGCACCGGTCCTCCAAAGTTTGTCGTAGGGAACCAGATCCCCCATGATGGTCCTGCCCCTCATGGAAGGCCTGGAATATTCAACGGTAACATCCGTTAAACCCACCTTCTGCATCAGTTTTGAGGAAGGACTGGGCTGTGGTGACTGGATCTGGGCCATAAGAGGAACAGATGCCATTACGGCCATAGCAAATAGAATACATTTTTTCATTTTCTGTCGGATTTTTGGTTCTTCCAAATTTAGGCATAATTGGCTTAATTCCTTTGAGGAAAGTGGTGCTTTATCCGGGTAATTATGATCCCTGGTTGCTTTGTTATCAGGGTCGTACCCCAACTTTACTATTTGTTTAACAAATAGAATTTCTTCTTAAACAAAATTGCGATTATATTTGTTAAAATTCACTTGATGAGCATGTACCGCCTTATGGCCAGGCAATCCCTCCCGATTTCCCGAGAGACAGCCTGGGAATTCCTGTCAGACCCGGCCAACCTGAAGGTCATTACGCCCCCCTCCATGGGATTTGAGGTCCTTTGTGGGGCAGAACAAAAGATGTACCCCGGGCAGATCATCCAGTACAGGGTGCGACCCTTTCCCGGATACAGTACAAAGTGGGTCACCGAGATCACCCACGTTCAGGAAGGATCCTATTTTGTGGATGAACAGCGTTTCGGACCCTACGCCTTGTGGCATCACAAACATTTTATCAAAGAGATTCCCGGTGGGGTGGCCATGGAAGATATCATTGACTATAAACTGCCACTGGGCATTTTGGGATCCCTGGCTCATCCTTTGCTGGTCAGGAAACAACTGGTTTCGATCTTTCAGTTCAGGGAAGAAGAATTGATCAAACGATTCGGGTCCATAGCGGGTCAAGAAAAAGAATTAAAAATCACAAAAATATAAGTATGAAAAAGAATATACTCCTTATCGGAGGTTCCCATGGGATAGGCCTCGAACTCGTGCGTTTGCTCCATGGATCCCATCATGTGATCGTGGCGTCGAGGACGGCTGAGGAACTTTCCTCCCTCGACGTGAAACACATCCCTTTTGATGCGACCAGGGATGATCTCGACCTGACCCAGCTCCCTGAAAACCTGCATGGTTTCGTATTTTGTCCGGGAAGCATCAACCTCAAACCCATGAAAATGATGGGAATGGAAGCCTTCCGGGAAGACATGGAAATCAATTTTTTCAGCCTTGTCAAGGTGACCAAGGAGATCATGCCAAAAATGGCCGAGGGTTCCTCCGTGGTGTTCTTCAGCACCGTGGCCGTGGGCGTGGGCATGCCTTTCCACACCAGCGTGGCAGCTGCCAAAGGGGCCATAGAGGGCTTTGCGAAAGCACTGGCCGCTGAATACACCCCCAAGGTACGGGTGAATGTGATCGCACCTTCCCTGGTAGATACTCCCCTCGCTTCCCGCTTGTTGAACAACGACAGGAAGAAAGAGACGATGGCAGAGCGACATCCCCTGAAAAGGGTGGGGACTCCGGCAGATATTGCCCATATGGCCGCCTTCCTGCTAAAGGAGGACAGCGGTTGGATGACCGGGCAGATCCTGGGCGTGGACGGAGGTATGTCAACCCTGAATATTTCATAAATGGAAAAAGGGACCGTTTTCTGGTTTCGCAGAGACCTCAGACTCGAGGATAACATCGGGCTGAACCAGGCACTGCAAGGTGAACAACCCGTGATCCCCATTTTTATCTTTGACCCGGAGATCCTCAATGAATTACCGGAAGATGATGCCAGGGTCAGCTTTATATATTCCACACTCCAGCGCCTCAGGCGCCGTTTGAAGGAAGATCACGATTCTTCTGTTGCACTATTCTACAAAAAACCCCTGGAGGCGTTCAAAGAACTCACAGAGCGGTACGAAATTTCAGCCGTATATACCAACAGAGACTATGAGCCCTATGCTACCCAGCGGGATCAGGAAGTGGCAGACTTCCTGAAATCTAAAGAAATAGCCTTTCACACATATAAAGACCAGGTCATTTTTGAAAAGGACCAAGTGGTCAAGGACGACGGGGATCCCTATGTGGTCTACACCCCTTTTATGAAGAAATGGAAGGAACATTTTGAACAGGATAAGCCCCTCAAAGACAGGGATCACCAGCTAAAAGGAGCTAATTTCTTCAAGGATAAGCACCTCCCCGATCTTACCCTGGAAGAGATGGGTTTTGTGGAATCACAGATCAAAGTACCGGATTATGACGTGTCGTCTTCCCTGATCAGGGACTACGAAAAAACACGCAACTTCCCTGCCAGAGAAGGAACCTCCAGGCTGGGGCCTCACCTGCGTTTTGGAACGGTGTCCATTCGCAATATGGTCCAAAAAGCTATGGCAGAGAAAAACGAGACCTTTCTCAATGAGTTGGTCTGGAGAGAATTCTTTATGCAGATCCTCTGGCACTTCCCGCACACTACCAAGGAAGCTTTCAAGAAAAAATACGACCGGATCCCCTGGCGAAACAACAAAGAGGAATTCGAGAAATGGAAGACGGGACAGACGGGTTATGCCCTTGTGGATGCGGGGATGCGACAGCTCAACAAGACCGGGTATATGCACAACAGAGTGCGCATGCTCGTGGCGAGTTTTCTCTGTAAACACCTGCTGATCGACTGGCGGTGGGGGGAAGCCTATTTCGCTGAAAAGCTCCTAGACTACGAACTCAGCAGCAACGTGGGGAACTGGCAATGGGCCGCAGGCAGTGGGGTGGATGCCGCTCCCTATTTCAGGATCTTTAATCCCATGACCCAAATCGATAAATTCGACAAGGACAGGAAATACATCAACGAATGGGTCCCGGAAGCTGGTACAGATGAATATGTCCCAAAAATGGTGGACCACAAGGAAGCCCGGGAGCGCTGCCTGGAGACCTATAAGTCGGCCCTGGACTGATCACAACTACCTTTCCTTTATGGCCGGATGTTGCAAAGGTTTTGTTATATTTAATGCCTAACCATCATTCAACATTGTCCATGAAGTATATTTCTTTTCTTTTCTTGCTGTTCCTGGCATTCCCTGCAAAAGGGCAAAAGATAAGCGGGAACAAAAAGGCCATCCTCGCCTCCATAGAAAAACACGAAACAAGACTCATACAGATCAGTGATTCTATCTGGGCTCTTGCAGAGACCGCATTTGACGAAACGGGATCCTCAAAGATCCTGGCGGATTACGCTGAGGCCAATGGCTTTGCTGTTGAAAGGGGCGTCGCGGGTATGCCCACAGCTTTTGTAGCCACCTATGGAACAGGCAGGCCGGTCATCAGTGTTTTAGGCGAATTCGATGCACTTCCCGGAATATCCCAGAAGGCACAGCCCACAAAATCTCCCCTCGCGGAGGGTGCCGCAGGGCACGGTTGCGGGCATAACCTTTTTGGGACTGCGAGTCTGGGGGCTGCTATTGCTGTCAAGGAATTGATCGAAGCCGGAAAGATCAAAGGGACCGTGAAATTCTTCGGTACACCCGCAGAGGAAAAGTTCTTCGGGAAGATCTGGATGGTCAAAGCCGGTCTCTGGGACGATGTGGATGTGAACCTGAGCTGGCATCCGAGTGCAGACACAGAGGCCGATGTGCAGAGTACGCTGGCGCTGGTCGACTTTAAAGTAGAATTCTTCGGGCAGGCAGCACATGCTTCAGCTGATCCCTGGAATGGCCGTAGCGCTTCCGATGCCCTTGAGTTGTATACCACAGGGATCAATTATTACCGGGAGCACATCAAACCCACCGTACGCATCCACTACCACATTCAGGATGGCGGGCAGGTGGTGAATGTAGTTCCGGATTACGCCCGTCTGTGGGTCAGGGTACGCGACACAAAACGCAGCGGGATGATGCCCGTCTATGAGCGGGTCAGGGCCATGGCCGAAGGGGCCGCGATCATGGCTAACGTAGATTATAAGATATCCCTGATATCCGGCATCTATGAGGTCCTGGTTAACCGTGCCGGAGGGGAGGTCATGCAAAAGAACCTGGAATTGCTGGGCCCCATCACCTATACAGATGAAGAAATGGCCTTCGGAAGAAAAATTCAGGAAGAGACCGGAAAACCACAGGTGGGCATGGTGAGCGATATCACCCCCTTAAAAGAGACCAAGGAAAACCCGGGAGGAGGATCCACGGATGTGGGGGATGTGAGTTGGAATGTCCCCAATATCAATCTGGGTGTCACAGTAGCTCCTAAGGATACCCCCTGGCATTCCTGGGCCGTGGTAGCCTGTGGGGGGATGAGCATAGGCCACAAAGGAATGCTGCAGGCGGCAAAAGCGCTGGGAATGAGTATGACCGACCTTTTTGAGAATCCCAAACTGCTGGAAAAGATCAAGGCAGAATACCGGGAGCGCAAAGGTGATGAGGTCTATGAGCCCATGATCCCGGAAGGCCCACCGCCCATTGGAAATCAATAATTACTATGTTCGGATTTTTTAAAAAGAAAGACCCGGTTGCAAAACTGGAAGCGCAATACAAGAAAGTGATGAAGGAAGCTTTTGAACTCTCGAAGGTCAACCGAAGTGCTGGAGATGATAAATA
>JBFKPJ010000070.1:0-13190 GCA_041628355.1 Muriicola sp.
ATGTAAAATCATTCTAAACAACAAAGATACGGTATCGGGCCGAGATTCGGAAGAAACTGCATGGAAATGACCTGCAGGATCATGCTGCTATTTAATACTTCGAGAGATGAGTCCGAATCCCTTTTTCAATAGGGTTCTCCGAGCTCCTTGAGGGGGTCCCAGAAATGCTTTTTAAAATCCTGTATGCGGTCCTCCTTGATGACCAGCCCCTCATTTTCGAGAAGTTGCTGCATCAGGTTGGACCCACCGAAATGGTGCTTCCCGGTAAGCAATCCTATGCGATTTACTACCCTGTGTGCTGGGACATCCTCCCTGTCCGGAACATTGTTCATAGCCCAGCCTACCATCCTCGCGCCGCGTGTAGTCCCCAGGTACCTGGCAATGGCCCCATAGGAGGTCACCCTTCCATAGGGTACCTGCCTGACCACCTCGTACACCCGCTGAAAAAAATCATTACCCCCTTTATCCATGGTCCCTGTAGAATAACCTGATCAGTGTGATGACAAGCAAGATCAGCATCAAAGCGCTCAAAATATAATTCGAGTTCTTTGAAAAGGTCTTGTTCTTCAGGTCCAGTTTGTTGAAATAAAAGGTGTAGAGATACAGGACGGTAAAAGTACCCATCCCGGCTGCCAGGATGAAGGTGGCGATGTCCCAGAGCTCGAATTTTATCCACCCTGAGGCATTCCACATCACATTGAGTCCGCTGTAATACGGAATGGTCAGCAGGTTCAATGCTGCGAGGAGCATCCCTTTGAAAAAGCTGTTCTTCTTGCTCATCTTGCCTATGCTGATCTGATTGGGCTTGAACCGCTTCGCATGCACATAAAAGTAGATGGCGAAAAAGGCGAATATCCCCAGGGCGATCTTCATGAGCAGGTCGATCACCTCGGGGTTGTTGTAAAGGAATTTGGAGATCAGAACGGCCACGTAGGCCTGCATCATGATCATGGTGGAAACCCCCAGGCTGAAAATGACCCCGTTCATCTTGCCCTTCTCTACACTCGCCTTTGCCGCATTCATATTCAGCAATCCGGGGGGTACCGTGGCCATAAAGGCGGCTGAATAGGTGACGAAGAACAGAATGATAAGGTGGGTCATACGGAAGGATACCTGAATTTTAAATACGTGATGGGTTTTCCCATCTCAAGATACTGTTTTTCGTAAAAGGTCTGAATATTGAGTACCTCGGGTGGACTCCCCTCGTTCCTGTACACGTCGTGGTTGGCATACAGTACCTCCATCCCCATCGCATGGAGAATCCCGAGGGTATACCCATGCATGAATTCACTGTCCGTTTTCAGGTGGACCGTGCCATTATTTTTGAGGATATCCCTGTACCTCTTCAGGAAGTCGAGGTTGGTGAGCCTGTGCTTGGTTCTTTTGTACTTGATCTGGGGGTCAGGGAAGGTGATCCAGATCTCCGAGACCTCTCCAGGGGCGAACAGGCGGTCTATCAGGTCGATCTGGGTCCGCAAAAAGGCGACATTGCGCATCTCCCCTTCCAGAGCCGTCTTGGCTCCTCTCCATAACCGGGCTCCTTTGATATCTATCCCAATGTAGTTGTTCTCCGGGTGCAACCTAGCCATCCCCAGGGCGTATTCGCCTTTGCCGCATCCCAGTTCAAGGATCAGGGGATGGTCATTGCCAAAGAAATCTGCCCACTTGCCCTTGTAAGGAAGAGATCCGGACAGCACTTCTTCCCGGGAGGGCTGGATCACATTGGGAAAGGTCTCATTCTCCCTGAAACGTTTCAGTTTGTTCTTGCTACCCACTTAGCGCTCGAATTAATTCCCTGCAAAGCTAAGGATTTCATCAGACGGGAGGAGGGTCATGCTTCCGGTTTCTTCCCCTTCTCCAAAGTAAAAGAGAATTCTGAGCCCACGTCCACGACACTCTCCACATAGATCTTTTCCCCATGCGCCTCTATGATGTGTTTCACGATGGCCAGACCCAGTCCGGACCCCCCTTCCTTTCTGCTTCCGCTCTTATCGATCCTGTAGAATCGCTCAAAGATCCGCTGAAGATGGGCTTCCGGAATACCCTCTCCGTTATCGGTTACCCTTACGATCACCTTGTTCTTGATGAGGTTTTCCACGCTGACCTCCGTAGTGCCATCGGCATGTCCGTACTTGATGGAATTTACGACCAGGTTGGTGATCACCTGCTGAATCTTTTCCCGGTCCCCCTTGACATAGACAGGCTGTTTGTATTCCATATCGAAAGTCAGGGCGATCTGCTTCCGGGATGCTTTCATTTCCAGAAGTTCGAAGACATTTTTGATCAGTTCAATGATATCAAAATTGGATATTTCCAGACTGAGGTCACCGGCTTCCAGCTTGGTGATCAGGTCGAGGTCCTTGACAATATAGATCAATCTTTCCACCCCTTTGTTAGCCCTCTGAAGGTATTTCCTCCGGACCTTTTTGTCCTCCATGGCCCCATCCAGCAAAGTGAGGATATATCCCTGAACCGTAAAAAGCGGGGTCTTGAGTTCGTGGGAGACATTGCCGAGGAAGTCCTTTCGGTATTCCTCCCGGATCTTGAGCGTATCGATCTCAATACGCTTGTCTTTGGCAAACTTCTCGATCTCCTCGGTAAGCGTGGCCATATCCGTCGTTATAGGCCCGGAGGCAAAAGAGGTCGACTCCAGAAGGGATACATCGTCATATATCTTCTTGATACGGCGGTAGATAAACTTTTCCACCCTGAACTGGATCACAAGAAAAGAGACCCCAAACACCAGGGCTATCGATAAAACAAGTGCCACCCAGTATTCCCAGAGAGAGAAAAACCCAAAAAGGGCAAGGGACAAAAAAAGGAGAATCAAGGAAAGATACAGGGAAGACCTCAGTGCGAACTTATAGGATTTCCTGAGTTTGATGGCCATTACAGAACGAACTTATAGCCTACGCCTTTTACC
Organism: Muriicola sp.; assembly: GCA_041628355.1. Classification (GTDB taxonomy): domain Bacteria; phylum Bacteroidota; class Bacteroidia; order Flavobacteriales; family Flavobacteriaceae; genus Muriicola. Next base: position 2,924 of record JBFKPJ010000070.1, read on the forward strand.
GTCTTGAAGTGGTGGTCTCCTATCTTTTCCCTGAGTTTTCGAATATGGACGTCTATGGTGCGGCCGCCGACCACTACCTCCTGTCCCCAGACCTTATCCAGGATCACTTCCCTTTTGAACACCTTATCGGGTTTGGAAGTGAGCAGGGAGAGCAGCTCGAACTCCTTGCGGGGCAGGATGATCTCTTCCCCGTTGTTCACCACCTTGTACTCTTCCCGGTTGATGACGATATTCCCTACTTTTTTGATCTCCGGAACGGTATCCTCCTGTTCCTTCATTCTTCTCAACAGGGCCTTGACCTTGCTGATCAGCACCTTGGGCTTAATCGGTTTGGTGATATAGTCGTCTGCTCCCGCATCAAAGCCCGCTACCTGGGAATAATCCTCTCCCCTCGCAGTGAGAAAAGTGATGATGGTATCTTGCAGGCCTTCCGTATTCCTGATCTTTTCGCAGGCCTCTATCCCGTCCATTTCCGGCATCATCACGTCGAGAATGATCAGGTGGGGCCTTTTCTTCCTGGCCTTTGCCACCCCTTCTATCCCGTTCTTCGCTGTTGAGACCTGATACCCTTCAGCAGACAGGTTGTATTTCAAGATCTCCAGGATGTCCGGTTCATCATCCACGAGTAGGATTCTGATGTCCTGCTTTTTCATCGAATTCAAGTTTTCTGATCCTCTCAAAAATAGGAATTATTAGCACAAACTGCGGTCAGATCAGATCGAAAACCGCAACATAACAATTTGATAACACAGGTCCCTGAACGTTCAATTGAGAGTTTGATCGATTTTATTTTGATGTCACCCCCTTTTGAGGGCTAAAATGGTACGATTTGTGATTTAAATGGGATTAATCGTGCATTTCATCGAATTTCTCAAGCAGAACAGTACCTGAGAAGCTTGTTGAAGGTCAAAATATCTATATTTGTTCAGTGTTCTTTGTAACCCCCTCAGTATGAAACACTTTTACCTACTTGCTTTTTTATTCGTTTTATATTCCGGGTTCGCTCAGAACAAGCCCTCCAATCCGGGTGAGATCGATGGATTTAACCTGTATCCCAATCCTGTCACCAGCGGCAAGGTCTACATTGAAACCACAGCCAATGCTCCCAAGAAGATCCTGATCTATGACGTATTAGGAACCAAGGTTGTTGAAACGACCATCATCGGGAAGGAACTGAACCTCTCTGAACTGGATGCAGGAGTCTATGTACTCAGGGTGATGGAAAAAGACAAGCAGGCTACCCGCAAACTCATCGTAAAATAGAGATTACACACCACAATTTTCCCATCAGTCTGAGGTAGGAATCCGACATTTTCTATCGATCAACAGCCATCTTTTGTCGATGAAATGCAAAGGCGTAAAATTTCACCTACAATTTTTCCTGATTCACAACAATTTATGGGCCTGTAGGCATTGATGCGCTACCTTTCAGTATTGATCCCAAATCAATATTGATGAAAATACTTTACTTAACCGCCTTTTTGCTTTTCTCCCTATGGGGTTACGGACAGGAGAAGAACCTTCAGGAAAAGCCTGCCTCCCAGGAGATACCGAATTTCAAGCTCTACCCGAACCCGGCCTACAGCGATGTCGTCTACATCTCGTCTGAGTTCAACGACACCAAGATCATAACCGTCTATGACGTCCTTGGCGAAGTGGTCCTCACAGATCGCATCTCCACAAACACCCTGAACATCTCACGCCTTGTCCCGGGGGTCTATGTGTTGCAGGTGACCGAGAAGCAAAAAACCATCACCCGAAAACTGGTGGTCAAATAAGCCTTGCAACTGCCTTAGGCCGATACCCTTTGAGGGGGTTAATTTTACTATTTTTGGGGTAGTAAATCAGGCGATGGACCCCATGCATATTTTCAGGATCAAGGACGATGAAGAATTCAACACCACCGCTGTAGAGGTCTTCCGTCACCAGTACAAAAACAACCCGGTATACAGAGAGTTTTGCGATTTTCTGGGCCGGCTTCCGGGGAATATTTCCGAAGTAAGCCAGATCCCCTACCTTCCTATAGAATTCTTCAAGACCAGAAAAATATACTGCGGTTCCCGCCCTCCCGATATCACATTCAGCAGCAGTGGGACGACCTCCGGCCAAACGAGCCGTCATTACGTTCAGGATGTGACCCTGTATGAAAAAAGTTTTCGCGCATCCTTTGAGAGGTTTTACGGTAATCCCGGCACATACTGCATTCTCGCCCTATTGCCCTCCTACCTCGAACGCGGAGGTTCCTCCCTGGTATATATGGTCAATGACCTGATAACTTCAAGCGGGCATGCAGACAGCGGCTTTTACCTTCACAACCTGCCCTCTCTTTCCAGAAAACTGGAAATACTGGAAGCAAATGGGACGCCAACTTTGTTAATCGGGGTCTCCTATGCACTCCTCGATCTGGTGGAAGCCCACCCCATGCAACTCCGGCATACCCTTGTGATGGAAACAGGCGGGATGAAAGGCAGGCGAAAGGAACTGATCCGGGAGGACCTGCACAGGAGGCTTTGCTCTGGGTTTGGGCTCGAACACATTCATTCTGAATACGGGATGACAGAACTCCTCTCCCAGGCCTATTCCGGCGGAAATGGTATTTTTTCGACTCCTCCCTGGATGAAGGTCCTTATCCGGAGCCCGGAAGACCCCCTTACCCTTCTGGAAGAGGGAAGATCCGGAGGGATCAACATCATTGACCTGGCCAACATCAATTCCTGTTCCTTCCTGGCCACCCAGGATCTGGGACGGCTCAGTGGTGAAGGTACCTTTGAAGTGCTGGGAAGGTTTGACAATGCGGACATCCGCGGTTGTAACCTCATGGTTTCTTAAGCCCCTGTTTTCGGGATTTATTCCACGGCCAGGATAAAGTAGCTCTTTTTGCCGCGTTGCAGGAGTACGTAACTGTCCCCGATCAGGTCAGCTTCCGTGATCACGTATCCTTCTCCTACTTTTTCCTTGTTCACTGAGATCGAATTTTGCTTGAGTTCCCTCCGGGCCTCCCCGTTAGAGCTCAGGAAACCTGTCTTCGCAGACAGGGCACCTATCATATCAAGGCCATCGGTCAGTTCCTGTCGTTTGATGCCTGCTTTGGGGACCCCTTCAAATACCTCCAGGAAGGTATTGGTATCCAGGGATTTCAGATCGGAGGAGGTCGAATTTCCAAAGAGGATGGAACTGGCCCTCACGGCATTCTCAAATTCCTCCCTGGAATGGACCATGACCGTGACCTCTTCGGCCAACCGTTTTTGCAGGACCCTTAGGTGAGGGGCCTCCTTGTGTTCTTTTACAAGCTGTTCAATCTCCTCCCTGGTCAGGAAGGTAAAGATCTTGATGTATTTCTCCGCATCCTCGTCCGAGGTGTTGATCCAGTACTGGTAGAATTTGTAGGGGGAAGTGCGGTGGGAGTCGAGCCAGATATTCCCTCCTTCGGTCTTGCCGAACTTGCTGCCATCTGCCTTGGTGATCAGCGGACAGGTGAGGGCATAGCCTTTCCCGCCGCCGATACGCCTGATCAGTTCAGTCCCGGTAGTGATGTTCCCCCACTGGTCGCTTCCCCCCATCTGCAGGGTGCAGTTGTGGTGCTGGTAGAGGTACAGGAAATCATAGCCCTGCACCAGCTGGTAAGTAAATTCAGTAAAGGACATGCCTTCCTTGGCTTCGGCTTCAAGTCGTTTTTTCACCGAATCCTTGGCCATCATATAATTGACCGTGATGTGTTTCCCCACGTCCCTGATGAAATCCAGGAAGGTGAAATCCTTCATCCAATCGTAGTTATTGACCAGGATCGCACTGTTTTCACTTGTCGAATCGAAATCGAGAAAACGGGATAATTGTTCCCGGATCGCTTCCTGGTTCAACCTCAATGTCTTCTCATCCAGCAGGTTCCGTTCAGAAGATTTCCCTGAAGGATCCCCGATCATGCCCGTGGCCCCACCGATCAGGGCGTACGGTTTGTGTCCGGCCATCTGGAAATGTTTGAGCATCATCACCCCAACAAGGTGGCCGATGTGCAGGGAATCTGCCGTGGGGTCTATCCCGACGTATGCCGACTGCATGCCTGTTAGCAGGTGTTCCTCTGTTCCGGGCATGGCATCGTGCAACATGCCCCTCCATTTCAATTCCGCGACAAAGTTTGGTCTCATCGGGTATCCTTTTTTTACAACGTTGCAAAGATAACAGAAATCCCTGGTAGCCAAACCCGGGCATTTGCAAATATATCCGTCGGATTTGACTACTTTAGGACCATGATTCTAGTTACCGGAGGCACGGGATTATTGGGCTCTCACCTGCTTTTTCAGTTGCTGCAGGACCACGATGCGGTGAGAGCTACCTACAGGACGGAGGCCTCTATGGAAGAGGTCAGATCCCTTTTCGAATATTATACGGAAGACCCCGACCTTCTTCTGGATAAGATCCAGTGGGTGCAGGCAGACATCACGGATGTCCCTGCCTTAGAATCGGCTTTTGAAGGTGTGACACAGGTCTATCACGCGGCCGCGATGATCTCCTTTAACCCGGCTGCCTGGGAGGCTTTAAAAAAGACCAATGTGGAAGGTACAGCCAATATCGTGAACCTTTCACTGGCACACGGGGTGAAGAAACTCTGTTATGCGAGTTCCATCGCAGCCGCGGGAAAAGGGGTTCAGCAGGGGGCGGTGACCGAGGAAAATGAGTGGGCGGAGACTGAGACCAGTGTGTATGCCCTTTCCAAGCACCTGGCGGAGATGGAGGTCTGGAGGGGCTCACAGGAAGGACTGGAAGTGGTCATCGTGAACCCGGGGGTGATCCTGGGAGCCGGGAACTGGAAACAGGGAAGCCTGAGATTCTTCAAAAATGCGGCCCGGGGTATGAAATCCTACTTCCCGGGAGGCACCGGTTTCGTGGATGTACGGGACGTGGCTTTCTGTATGAAAGAACTGATGCGATCTCGAGTCAGGAACGAGAGGTTCATCACAGTAGCTGATAATCTTTCCTACAAAGAATTTCTCGGATCCCTGAGCCAGGCCTTTGGATTGCCGAATCCTGAAAGGGCGATCCCTCTATGGGCACTGGAGTTGGGGTGGAGGCTCGATTGGTTCAGTCATCACTTCCTCAGAACAAAAAGGCGTCTTACCCGGGACACGGTAAACTCCCTGAAGAACCCCCGTGAATACTCCTCCGGTAAAATTAAGGATGCCCTCAGATTTGAATTCACCGATACTCAGGACAGCATCAGAAAATACAGTACTTATTTCCGCAAAAGGTATCCTTCAGCCTTTTCTTAATCTTCTTCGACAGTCAGGGAATCGCGGATCTGCCTGCTTCTGGTAACCAGACTGTCCGTGCGCTTCTGACGCGCTTCCTCCAATAAGGTTCTTTCCTTTTCGAGTCGGGCTGAGACCTCCTCGTATATCGCCTCGTATACAAGGGGCTGGGATGCGTAGTACATATCGCTCTTGACGAACTGTAGGCTGTCAACCCCGTATTGCCGGAAGAGGAAGTCTGTCGGATCTTCGAAATGTTCCTCCAGGATGGCCTTGTTCGTGCTCTTGGCGGCGTTCAGCACGGCCATTTCGTATACGAGATCCGTCATTGTTTCCCTTGGGATCAGGTCCTCGGGTTTCTTTATGACCTCCTCCGCACAGGATAAAACAAATGCAGCAATCAGGATAAGAAATATCCGTTTCTTCATGGCCTATTGAATGTAAGCCGTTTGGCGTTTCGTTCCTCGGAAAACACCCCCTTTTCATAGGCCAGATGGCCGTTGACAAAGGTATGGGTGACCCTGGACCTTAATTTTGTGCCTTCCATGGGAGACCAACCGCATTTGTAAAGGATATTCTCCTTCCCCACCTGCCAGGCATCATCAGGGTCCACTACCGTGAGATCTGCGTAATAGCCTTCCCGTAGGTACCCCCTGTCCCTGATCTGAAAGAGGATAGCCGGATTATGGCACATCTTGGTGACCAGTGTCTCCAGCGTGATCTTCCCATCCAGCATTCGCTCCATCATGGCGGGAAGCAGGTGTTGAACAAGGGGTCCTCCTGAAGGGGCGTTGAGGTAGCCCTTGTCTTTTTCCTCCAGGGTATGGGGTGCATGGTCTGTAGCGATCACATCGATACGTCCGTCGAGCAAGGCTTCCCATAAAACCTCCCGGTCGGATGCTTTTTTTACAGCCGGGTTCCATTTGATATGTGTCCCTCGGGTATCGTAATCTTCCTCAGAGAACCAAAGGTGGTGTAAGCATACCTCGGCGGTGATCTTCTTTTCTTCCAAAGGGATCTCATTTGTGAAAAGTTCCATCTCCTTTGCTGTGGAGAGGTGGAAGACATGGAGGCGCGCTCCAGTTTTCCTGGCCAGGGCCACGGCCTTTGAAGAGGACAGGTAGCAGGCCTCCTCGCTTCTGATCAGAGGGTGACACCTGATGGGGATATCATCCCCGTACTTAGCCTTGTACGTTTCCAGGTTACGCCTGATGGTTGTTTCATCCTCACAATGGGCCGAGATGACCATCTCCGTATTCCGAAAGATCTGTTCCAGCACTACCTCGTCATCGACAAGCATATTCCCTGTGGACGAACCCAGAAAGAGTTTTACCCCTGAACAGGCATTCCTGTCCAGTCTTTTTAACTCTTCCAGGTTGTCGTTGGTTCCTCCAAAAAGAAAGGAATAATTGGCAAAGGAAGACCTGGCTCCCATTTGGAATTTCTCCTCCAGCTTCTCCAGGGTGGTCGTCTGGGGGACGGTATTCGGCTGTTCCATGTAGGTGGTAATCCCACCGGCCACGGCCGCCCTGCTCTCTGAAAAAATATCTCCTTTATGCGTGAGGCCTGGTTCACGAAAATGAACCTGATCATCAATAATCCCCGGGAGGAGATAATTGCCTTCGATATCGATCACTCTTGCTGTAGCCGAAGAAAGGGACGACCCGATCCGGGAGATCCTCTCCCCTTCGATCAGGAGGTCTCCCTGAAAAACCTTGCCCTCATTTACCATCCGGGCGTTCTTTATGATCGTACTGCTCATACCCTAAAAACCATTTCTTTTGAATAAACTCCTTATCCGCATGCTGATCACCCCAAAAACAGCTTCCCAGATAATGGAGGAACTCATCTTCGATTTGCCTTTCTCCCGGTCCGTAAATATAATGGACACCTCTTCTATCCTGAACTTTTTGAGATATGCCCTGTATTTCATCTCTATCTGAAAGGCATAGCCTATGAATTTTACCGAATCGAGGTCGAGTGCCTCCAACACCTCTCTCCTGTAACAGACAAAGCCGGCTGTGGGGTCGTGTACACGCATGCCGGTGATGAGTTTGACATAGAATGAGGCGCCATAGGAAAGGAGGATCCTGTACAGCGGCCAGTTGACCACATTCACCCCTTTTTTGTACCTCGACCCGACGACCACGTCAGCCCCGTTCGCGCAAGCCCTGTAAAGCCTGGACAGGTCTGAAGGCCTGTGTGAAAAATCGGCATCCATCTCAAAAATATAGAGGTACTCCCTCTGGAGTGCCCATTTAAAGCCATGTATATAGGCCGTCCCCAGGCCCGACTTCTCTTTCCGGACCTCGAGAAAAAGCCTTCCCTCGTGTTTCTTCTGCAATTCCCTCACGGCCTTGGCGGTCCCATCAGGGGAATTATCATCCACGACCAGGACATGAAATTCCTTGGGAAGTCCAAAAACGGCCTCCACAATGGCCTTTATATTCTCGATCTCATTATACGAGGGGATGATTACTAAACTGTCTGTCATCGAATGCCGGAGATTATGGCAAAAATAAACCTTTCACCGGACTGTATCCGAATGATGTTGAATTTTCTTGGGGGAAGGGGGAAAGAGAAAGAAGCGATTATTTGTAATTTTGGCCCGTAGCAGATATCGCATGAGAAACAATTTCCCTAAGGTCTTCCTGTACTTCCTCGGACTATTCCTCCTCCTGAACCTCATACAGGGGTACAGTACACAGCTGATCTTTGATGAAGCGTATTACTGGTACTATGCCAAAGAACTGAGTTGGGGGTATTTTGACCATCCCCCGATGGTAGCCTTCCTCATAGCCCTTGGGCAGCTCGTGTTCCAGGGAGAACTGGGTGTTCGATTGCTGAGCTGTTTTTTGGGCATAGGGACCCTGGGGATCATCTGGCTCCTGGTAGATAACCCGAAGAAAAAGGAATACATACCTCATTTTTTTGTGTTGATCGCGTCCATGCCCCTGGTCCATGCCTATGGTTTTCTAATGCTGCCCGATACCCCCCTGCTCTTCTTCACCGCACTTTTCTTTCTCATATACAGGGAGTTTTTAGCCGATCCTGGAACCCGGACCGCGCTTTTACTCGGCCTTGTAATGGCGGCACTGATGTATAGCAAATACCACGCTTTCCTGGTCATTTTGTTTGTCATCTTATCCAACCCGGGGCTGGTCAGGGAGCGGTATGCCTGGCTCGCAGTACTGGTTTCCCTTCTGGCGTTCAGCCCGCATCTCATGTGGCTGTATGACAACCAGTTTGTTTCAGTGAAATACCACCTGTTCGAAAGGCCTAACCGACCCTATGAATTTTTTGAATTTACCGGAGGCTATTTCCTGAACCTGATCGCCATATTCGGACTTACCTTCTTCTGGATCTACAAGGCGGCGTTCAAGACACGACCAAAGGACCGGCTCTCCCGTGCCTTGCTCTATGTCAGCTTAGGTATCCTGCTCTTCTTTTTTGTCTCGAGTTTTCAGAGACGGGTGCAGACCCAATGGATCATAGTCGTCTGTGTTCCCATTGCCGTCCTGGTTTACAGGTACATGCTGGACCATGCCGGGACCAGAAAGTGGGTTCTGAGGATGGGGCTGGCGAACATCGCCATCCTCCTGTTCCTGCGGATCGGACTCGTTTTCGAGCCTCTGTTCCCTGTGGTCTATGAGTCTCATGGGAACAGGACGTGGACTGAGAAGATCACCTCACAGGCAGGAGAGATTCCTGTGGTGTTCGAGAATTCATACCGCATGGCGCCCATGTTCGAGTTCTATACAGGGAACCCCTCCTTTTCACTGAACAATGCCTGGTATCGGGAAAACCAGTATTCCATTGATTCATCTGAAGCGAGAGTAAGGGGGGAACGGATCCTGTATGTCTCCAGGTACCTTCCCGGAGGGGACATATCCTTTACCATGCCAGACAGCACCCTTTTTTACGGGGTATACATAGATCCATTCAGGTCGTACCGGAAACTCAGGACGGAGATCCTGGACCTGCCCGAGATGGGGGCAGGAGGGAGGTTCTCGTTTGAAGTGAGCAACCCCTACTCTTTTGACGTGCCCATGTCAGAATTGAGGTTTGGGTTGGTGTGGCTGGACGAGTTTAAACAAATACTTAGAGTTGACCCACTGGACACACGGAAAAGTGAGAACGCCCAATCCATACTCCCTTCCGGAGGGGATATCGAAATGGAAGCTGAATTGCCAGAACAATCCCTGGAGGAAGCTGCTTTTGTAAAAGTGGTTATTTCGGAAAACGGGCTGAGGTGGGGACTAAACGGCAAAAGAAAAGCGATTGAATGATGGAACCCGTAATAAGACAGATCGGAGAGACAGACTGGATCACGGTGATCATCTTCACCAGTGCGCTGTTCCTCGTTTTGGCAAAAGCGATTTTTTACAGCCGTTTCATGAATTTTATCATCCTCCCATTCAACAGCAAATACGTGTTCCTGTACAATAAGAAGGACCGGTTGCTCAATGGATTTAACTTGTTGTTCGGGATCTTCTTGCTTCTTAATTTTTCCCTCTTTCTCTATTACGGTGTGGTATTCTTCCGGCCTGAGGGAATGATCTCCTCCCTGTTGTTATTTTCGATCATTATGATCTTCCTGTTCCTTTTCCTTTTGGCGAAAATTCTTACACAGCTCAGCAGTGGCGCCATCTTTAACTCCAGCTCCATCATCTCACAAATCGTCTTCAAAAAGATCACCTATCTGTACTACAGCGGACTGGTCATGTTCCTGATAAACCTGCTGTTAACCTATGTATTTATCGCTTCCAGGGAGATTTATTTGCTCGGGGCTGTCCTTGCCACAATCATCCTGATCATCGGCTGGACGACGGTCATCAAAACGCATCTTAAGTTCGTAACTTCTTACTTTTTCTATTTTATTTTGTACCTTTGCGCACTTGAAATTGCCCCTTTGATTATTATTCTGAATACTCTAAATGCTTGATGTCTATGAAAGTTAAAACGATTTTAGTATCACAGCCTGAACCTAAAATGGAAAACTCTCCATACCTGCGGCTCATCGA
>JBFKPJ010000071.1:0-13071 GCA_041628355.1 Muriicola sp.
CTTGCCCCCCTCGATCTCCACATAGGAGATCTGCTCCGGAGAAGAATATCCTTTGAGCTCCAGTTCTTTGATCAGGTCCAGGGTGTCATCAATAGAATCGATAATACCGTTGTGGTTTCGGTCTGCCTTCTCATCCAGGGTGCCGCACTGGAACCAGAAGGACAGGTGGGGGGTACAGACCCCCTCCTTTACCATATCGAGGACGATCCTGCTTCGGTCTTCGGGATCTTTCTTTGAATACGCTTTCTTCCGCCACCAGAAGGAACCACTGAACACTCCGGCTTTTCCAAAGAGATGGGGGTGGTTGTACACGATATCGAAAGCCGACAGTCCGCCCAGGGACATCCCGCAATACACCCAGTCTTCGTTATTGTGAGAAGCCCTGAATTCCTTTTTCAGGAAAGGGATAAATTCTTCGGTGACAAATCGGGCATAAATAGCGGCATTTTCTCCCCTCCCTTTGTAATCTGGGGAGCAGGCCGTGCCGTAATCGTGCATCCTGTGGTGGTCCGTCTCCAGGCCCACGTAGAGAAAAGAGCGGAGGTTCCTGTTGCCGTAAGCAGTGGTCAGGATCTTCTCGAGCCCCAGGGATGTATAATCCTGCCCGTCATTCATCAGCAAGACGGGGAAGTCCTTTTCTCCCTTCCTGAAAGATGGGGGTGCGATCAGCCTGAAATGTATCTTTCGGTGCAAGAACCGGGAAGAAAAAGATCCTTTGAGACTTATGTGGTCAACATGGAGAATCATCGAGAAAATCTAGAGGGCGCAAGTATAAGGAATCCGCTGAATTTAAGCAGGGTATATGTAAAAAATAAAATACCTTTGCCCGGCAAAAATTATTGGTAAACTTAGAAAATTAGGTTACATTATCCTATGGCTTCCATACAATATATCCAGTACTATTCCAATACCCTGGAAAGGAATATCAACCTCGAGATCACGGGGCATTGGGGATATCCCATTCTCATGTTTCCTTCTTCCTATGGCAGCTTTACCCAAAACAACGATTTCGGACTCAACGGTTCGGTGATGAATTTTATTGAGGAAGGCCGAATCAAACTCTACAACGTGGAAACCCTGGACGGGCTCACTTTTTATGCAGAGAATATGTCCTCTGAGGCAAAGATCCACAATTACGAACTGTACATGCAGTTCCTGAAGAACGAACTCATCCCCTATATTCAAAGGGAATGCAATACCCACAGGATCGGCGTGGCCGGGGTGAGTTTTGGGGGATATCACGCAGGGAACACCGCCTTCAGGTTTCCGGACCTGGTCTCACACCTGTTTTCCATGTCCGGGGTCTTCAATATTCGTAACTTTGTACCCCTTTCCGATGACATGAGGATCTATTTCAACTGCCCGGACGAATTCATGCAGAACGAGGAAGGCTGGAAATACCAGCATATGAATATCGTGCTGAGCACATCCGACTGGGACAGCTGCAAACCTAAGAACGAGCATATGGCAGGGATCCTCCAGTCTAAGGGGATACCTTACTGGTATGACGAAAAAAAATGGATTGACCACGACTGGCCTTTGTGGAAGATGGTATTTCCGGAGTATATAGGCCGTTATTTCTAATCGAATTAAACACGAAACATCATGATCAAAAGAGTTGGAATTTTATTTGGAATGGAAGACACCTTCCCCTGGGCCTTTATCGACAAGGTCAACAAGCTGGGGAACGGCAAGGTCGTTGCTGAGCCCGTCCTGATCGACAAGGTACAGCAAGGGATCGACTACGGCTACCATGTGATCGTTGACAGGATCTCCCAGGAAGTTCCCTTTTACAGGGCGTACCTGAAAAATGCCTCCCTGATGGGCACCTGTGTGATCAACAACCCCTTCTGGTGGAGTGCAGATGAGAAGTTCTTCAACAATTGCCTGGCTACACAGATAGGCGTACCCGTCCCAAAAACGGTCCTGTTGCCTTCCAAGCACAGACCTGATGACACCACCGAAAGGTCTTTCAGGAACCTGAAAGCACCATTGGACTGGGAGTATATCTTCAACTATATCGGGTTTCCGGCCTATATGAAACCCCATTCCGGCGGAGGATGGAAAAGCGTATACAAGGTGAATGACCCGGACGACCTCTTTGCCAAGCACGGGGAGACCGAGCAGCTGGTCATGATGCTGCAGGAAGAGATCGTTTTTGAGGATTATTACCGTGTATATTGCCTGGGGCAAAAGTATGTGCACATCATGCCCTATGAACCCAGGAACGAATTCCACCTGCGCTATGTCACCGAGCCCAAGACCACGGGTGCTGAACACCAGAAACTGATGAAGACCATCCACGACTATACCATCAAGTTGAACAAGGCCCTGGGCTACGATTTCAACACGGTGGAGTTTGCCGTAAGGAACGGCATCCCCTATGCCATTGATTTCTGTAACCCGGCCCCGGATGCCGATGTTCACTCCGTAGGTGAAGGCAATTTCCGATGGATCGTGGAGCACGCGGCAAAACTGGCGGTTGAAAAAGCGCTGGAACACAAGGAGAAGAAGAACAACAGTTCCTGGGGTTCCTTTTTAAAGGAATGTGTCGCCCCAACAGAGGCAAAGGCCTCCAAACCACCGCTTAAATCTGCTTCTGAGGTCAAGAAGACGGCTGTAAAGAAGACCCCTGTGAAATCCGGCAGTTCCAAGACCGCTGCACCAAAAACTGCGGCTGCCAAAACCGTGAAGAAGACCACAGCTAAAAAGGCAAGTGCGAAGCCCAAGGCTGTACCGAAAAAGAAGAAATAAAGCTCAAAAAACCGCGTCATGAATAAGTTCACCCTAGGCATCGAAGAGGAATTCCAGATCCTGGACAGCGAGTCCTATACCCTCAGGTCTCACATGTCCAAGATCCTGGAAGGGGGAAAGGTTTTCCTGAAGGAACGCATCAAGGAAGAGATGCACCAGGCCGTGATCGAGATGGGGACGAACATCTGTGAGAATATCAATCAGGCCAGGGATGAGGTGTCTTACCTCAGGCAGCAGGTCATCGAGCTGGCGGCCAAGGAAGGCTTAAAGGTGGGGGCAGCCGGGACACATCCCTTTTCCATCTGGAGTGACCAGCCCATCACCCCTAATCCCCGTTATGACGAACTCATAGCCGAGATGAAGGACGTGGCCCGGTCCAATCTCATTTTTGGCCTGCATGTGCATGTGGGGATCCCGAGCAGGGAGGAAGGATTGCAGATCATGAACATCGCCCGTTATTTCCTTCCCCACCTCTATGCGCTTTCTACGAACTCCCCATTTTGGGAAGGCCGGGATACGGGTTTTAAATCCTTCCGCTCCAAGATCTTTGACAAATTCCCAAGGACGGGGATACCCCCTTACTTTTCCAGTGTAGCTGAATACGACAAGTTCGTGGATGTCCTGGTCAAGACCCATTGTATAGACAACGGTAAAAAGATCTGGTGGGACATCAGGCTGCACCCTTTCTACCCAACAGTGGAGTTCCGGGTATGCGACATGGTGATGACCGTGGATGAGGTCATCTGCATTGCGGCGCTGATGCAATGTATAATTGCCAAGTTGCACAAATTGCACCAGAAGAACCAGAGCTTCAGATCGTACCGCAGGGTGCTGATCAATGAGAACAAATGGAGGGCTGCCCGGTGGGGTATTGAAGCCAAACTCATCGATTTCGGAAAGGAGGAAGAAGTGCCATTCAGGACTTTGATGAACGAGCTGCTCGACTTTGTGGAGGACGTAGTGGACGAACTGGGTTGCAGGACGGAAGTGAACTACGTCTACCAGATGCTGGAACAGGGGTCCGGGGCAGATCGCCAGCTCAAGGTGTTCGACGAGACCAATGACCTGAAGGAGGTCGTAAAATATATCGTGGAGGAAACCGGTAAAGGCCTGTAACAGAAAAATAAAATAGTTTTGGCCTCCGGATTCCAGGGGGCAGCAAACGGTAAGAATACATGCATCCAAATTATAAGATCGCCATTCTCGACATGAATGCCGGGCAGCCCAACGAGGGTATGCGCTGTATTAAAATGCTGGTCGAACAGTTTTTAAAACGCGACGACATCCAGGGCACCTATCAGATCTTCGACGTCAGGGTGCAGCACGAAGTACCCGAAGTGGAGGATTTCGATATCTTTATCGCATCCGGCGGACCCGATTCCCCCAAACCCACAGGTGAGAAATGGGAAAAGAAATTCTACAGGTTCCTCGATACCGTTTATGACCACAACCTCCTGGAGGAAAACAAGAAGTACCTTTTCCTGATCTGCCATTCCTTTCAGATCGCCTGCCTTCACTGGAAACTGGCCAAGATAAAAAGGCGTAAATCCACTGCCTTCGGGATCATGCCGGTACACAAGACCAAGAAAGGGAAGGAGGAGTTCCTCCTCGAAGGGCTCCACAACCCTTTCTACGCGGTAGATTCCAGGGATTACCAGGTGATAAAGCCCAGAAAGAAACGCCTGAAAAGCCTGGGATGCAAGGTGTTGTGCAAAGAGAAGAAGAGGCCGCATGTGCCGCTGGAACGGGCGGTGATGGCCATTCGTTTCTCACACGAGATCGTGGGGGTGCAATTTCATCCCGAAGCAGATTCAGAGGGGATGATGCGATATTTTAAGAGGCCGGATAAACGCGCTCATATCATCAAGCACCACGGGAAGAAGAAATACGAGGACATGATGATCCATCTTGATGACGACGACAAGATCCTCCTCACCAACAGGACCATTATTCCGAGGTTCCTGCAACAAGCTGCAGATGCCATTGATCATAAAATCCCTGTTTCCATATGATTTCCAAGGTAAGAGAATCTTTTAATGCAGGCTTCAGGGATGCCTATTACGAAGGGCTTCAGGAAGAGGTAATAAAGACCTTTGGTGAGCCCTGTCCCTTCCGTATCTCTGAAACCCCTGTCTTTTTCGACCGGGAAATGAAGAAGAAGGTTATGGATGCCTGTGAGGCCATACTGAGTCAACTGGACGGCCTCGATTTTGAAGCCGTGAGGCAGCGGTTTATGCCCAAATACCTGCATTCCCCTACCCATGTCGGGGACCCGCATTTTCTCGGAATCGATTTTGGTATCTGCGAGGATGAACACGGGAATTTGAGTCCCCAGTTGATTGAACTGCAGGCCTTCCCTTCCCTGTTTTTCTACCAGCCGTTCCTGGCCAAGGCCTACCTGAACAACTATCCCAATATCCCTAAGGAAGGGTTCCATTACTTCCTGGGGGGGCATACGGAAGAGACCTATCTGGAGACCATGAGAGAAGTGATCCTGGGAGGTGAAGCCCCGGAGAACGTGATCCTGATGGAGATATTCCCCAAAGCTCAAAAGACACGGATCGACTTCTGGGCTACGCAACAGGCCCTGGGAATTGAGGTGGTCTGTATGACAAAGGTCATCAAGGAGGGCAGGCGATTGTACTACGAAAAGGACGGCAAAAAGATCCCGATCCGCAGGATCTACAACCGGGTTATCTTTGACGACCTCTACCAGTTCAAGGACCTGAAAACGAACTTCAACATCTTTGACGACCTGGACGTGACCTGGATCACGAATCCCGACTGGTTCTTTATGATCTCCAAGTGTATTATGCCTATGCTTTCGCACGAAAGCATTCCGGATTCCTATTTTCTGGATGAGGTGCCCAGGGATATAGACCTGAAGCAATACGTGCTGAAACCCCTGTTCTCCTTTGCGGGGAAAGGAGTGAACCTGGAGCCTACATGGAACCTGCTCAACACCATCAAGGACATGAAGAACTACATGCTTCAGAAAAAAGTGACCTATTCCCCCATTGTCAAAACCCTGACTGATCGGAATTCCAGGGTAGAGCTGCGCATCCTGTTCGCCAGGGATGAAAAAGAAGGCAGGTTGAAACCAGTGATCAACCTTACCAGGATGGGCAAAGGCGGAATGATCAACGTATCCCATAACACGAACGACACCTGGATCGGTTCTTCGATCAGCTTCTTTGAAGAATAATGAATTGGGATCCTGGAGGGATTACTTCCCCAGGAGTCGGGCCACATATTTCCCGATCACATCGAATTCAAGGTTGACCCTGCTCCCTACCTCATAATCTTTGAATCGGGTATGCTCGTATGTGTAAGGGATGATGGCCACGCTAAAGCGGTCATCCTCTGAATCCACGACGGTCAGGCTGACACCGTCTACCGTGATGGATCCTTTCTCAATGGTCACCTGCCCCCGGGCAGGGGTATAGGTAAAGGTAAAATACCAGCTTCCGTCCTTTTGTTCGATCTTTGAGCAAATGGCCGTGGTGTCTACATGGCCCTGTACGATATGCCCGTCCAGGCGGGTTCCCAGGATCATGGCCCGTTCCAGGTTAACCTGATCTCCCACAGACAGGTCATTCAGGCTGGACTTGAGAAGGGTCTCCTCAACGGCCGTCACGGTGTATTCCTCCTTGTGGATCCCTACAACGGTCAGGCAGACGCCGTTGTGTGCCACACTTTGATCTATCTTGAGTTCCGGGGTGATCCCAGAGGCAATGGTGATGTGAAGGTTGCCTCCTTCCCTTTTAAGTTGTGTGACTTTCCCCAGGGTTTCAATAATTCCGGTAAACATGGTAAAACGAATTTTAAAAAAGAGGTTTTTTCCCTTTCGGAACGCCCCGGATATCTTATTTTTGATCTAAATAAAACAGCTCGTTGCGGGGCTTCAAAGGTAAGGCAAAGTACAGAGATATGAAGAAGGAAAACACGAATATTAAGGTGGGGATCTCAGTAGGAGATCTCAATGGGATAGGGTGTGAAGTGATCCTGAAGACCTTTGAGGACAGCAGGATGCTCGAGCTGTGCACGCCCGTCATCTTCGCTTCCAACAAGACCATCAGCCAGCAAAAGAACGACCTGGGCATGGATATTACCTTTCACGGCGTGGACCAGGCCGGCCACGCCATAGAAGGGAAGATCAATGTGGTCAATGTCTGGAAGGAGACGCCTCATATACAGTACGGGGTGGCAACCCCGGAGGCAGGGAAATACGCCATCCGCTCCCTGAAGGCAGCCGTCAAGGCCCTGAAGAATGAAGAGATAGACCTTTTGGTCACTGCGCCAATCAACAAAAAGAACATACAGTCAGACGATTTCAACTTTCCAGGCCATACAGACTATCTGGCCCGTGAACTCGGGGGAGAAAGCCTGATGTTCATGGTCACGGACTCCCTTAAGGTGGGATTGCTCACAGACCACGTAGCGGTTAAGGATGTGGTCAGCAACATCAGCGGGAAACTGATCAGGGAGAAGATCGAGATCATCGAGAAAAGCCTGAAAATGGATTTTGGGATCCGCAAACCCCGGATCGCCATGCTGGGGATCAACCCCCACAGCGGGGACGATGGGGTGATCGGAAAGGAAGATGACGAGGTCCTCAGGCCCGTGATCAGGGAGATGACAGAGCGGGGGAAGCTGATCTATGGCCCTTATGCGGCCGACAGTTTTTTCGGCTCGGATACGTATAAGCAATTCGATGCCATCCTGGCTGCCTACCACGACCAGGGACTGATCCCATTCAAGACCCTGTCATTCGGTCAGGGGGTGAATTTCACAGCCGGACTCAGCAGGGTAAGGACGTCCCCGGATCACGGCACGGCCTATGAGATAGCCGGAAAGGGAAAGGCAGACCCGGGATCCTTCAAGGAAGCTGTATTTATGGGGATCGCCATCTTCAGGAACCGAAACGAATACCAGGAGATCTCGAGGAATCCCCTCAAGAGGCAAAAAGTAAAGGCATCTTAGGGATCTGCCCTGATTATTAGGACAGTTACTCCTGCAATGGCCCGAAATAATTGAGAAATTGATTTGCTATTGGCAAAAAAAAAGTATCTTTGCACGCCTTAAACGATCGAATACAATGACGACGCATAAGGAATTTATAATTCCTTTTTCAGGATTAAAGTTGGGGGCACACTCGTTTGAGTATCAAATTGATAATACGTTCTTTGAGTCTTTTGAGTATTTTGAGTTCAACGAAACGGATATCGTGGTAATGGTCCAGTTCAACAAGACGAGTACGGTGATGGAACTGGAAATGAAGGCAAAGGGTACGGTAAATGTAGCCTGCGACCTGACGAATGAGCCCTACGACCAGGAAGTGAATGCATTCCTTCCGCTAGTGGTAAAGTTCGGAGATGCCTTTAACGACGAGGATGATGAGATCCTGGTGATCCCCCACGGAGAACACCAGTTCAACATCGCCCAGTACATCTATGAGATGCTGGTGCTGGCCGTTCCGCAGAAGCGGATCCATCCGGGTGTGAAGGACGGGTCGCTAAAATCTGATGCCCTCAAAAAACTCAAGGAATTACAACCAAGAGAGTCAAAGGCTGATAAAAATAATACGGATCCCCGGTGGGATGCTTTAAAAGATTTACTAACGGATAAATAAGTTTCGCGATGGCACATCCAAAGAGGAAAACCTCCAAAACGAGAAGAGACAAGAGAAGGACACACTATAAAGCCGTGGCACCTACCCTGGCCAAGGATCCTACCACAGGGGAAATGCATTTGTACCACAGGGCCCACTGGCACGAAGGTAAACTGTACTATCGTGGCCAGGTGCTTATAGATAAAGAAGAAGAAGCAACAGCCTAGGTCCCCTCTAAACGGATAAGACTCCCATCGTAATAAATGGGAGTTTTTTTATGGCCTGAAGAGAACTGCTTAAAAACAGTGACTTTTGGCAAGAAGTCATAAAAAATCACTATTTTTCACAACTTTTGGAGCATTTTTGGAGGTTTCCGATAAAAAACGCTTTATAGCATGACCAAAATTACAGCAGCGATCACAGCTGTGGGGGCTTACGTGCCGGACTACAGGTTGACCAATGAGATCCTTGAAACTATGGTGGAAACCACGGACGAATGGATCACCACCCGTACAGGGATCAAGGAGAGGAGGATTCTTAAAGACAAAGATAAAGGCACTTCCTACCTGGCGATCAAGGCTGCTGAAAACCTCCTTGAGAAATCAGGGACAGACCCTGCGGAAATAGATCTGGTACTGCTCGGGACAGCCACCCCGGATATGCCTGTGGCGTCCACTGCAGTATACGTGGCGACAAAAATTGGTGCCGTGAATGCGTTCGCCTTTGACATACAGGCTGCCTGCTCTAACTTCCTATACGGAATGTCTACTGCTGCCAGGTTCATAGAATCGGGCAAGTATAAAAAAGTGCTCCTTATAGGGGCTGATAAGATGTCCTCCATACTGGACTATACGGACAGGACCACATGTATCATCTTTGGTGATGGGGGTGGAGCCGTCCTGTTCGAGCCCAACACGGAGGGTTACGGCCTCCTGGATGAATATCTGAGGTCTGATGGGAGCGGTCGTGAATTCCTGAAGATAGAAGCGGGAGGCTCACTCCTGCCCCCTTCGGATGAGACCGTCAGGAACAAACAGCATTACGTATTCCAGGACGGGAAGTCTGTTTTTAAGTTCGCTGTATCCAACATGGCAGATGTGGCCGCCAAGATCATGGAAAGGAACAACCTCACCCACAATGACGTGCAATGGCTGGTTCCCCACCAGGCCAATAAACGTATCATTGATGCCACGGCCAACCGGATGGAACTGGAGCCTTCCAAAGTGATGATGAACATACAGCGGTATGGGAATACCACCTCGGCTACCTTACCCCTCTTGCTGAGTGATTATGAAAAAGAATTGAAAAAAGGGGATAACCTCGTATTCGCTGCCTTTGGCGGAGGATTCACCTGGGGGGCCGTCTATGTTAAATGGGCATATAACTAAACGAGAACTAATCAAATACGAATTCCATGGATATCAAAGAAATTCAAAGTTTAATCAAGTTTGTGGCTAAGTCTGGAGCCAGTGAGGTGAAACTGGAGACGGACGATATCAAGATCACAATCAGAACAGGACCGGCAGGTTCCGGGGGAGAGACTACCTATATTCAGCATGTTCCGGCTGCGGTCGCACACACGCCGGCCCCGCAAGCGCCCGCTGCTCCCGAACCGGCCGCAGAGACCCCTCCGGCCAAGAAAGAGGAGGATTCCAAGTACATCACCATCAAATCACCTATTATCGGAACCTTTTACAGGAAGCCCTCTCCGGATAAGCCTGCCTTTGTGGAAGTGGGAGATACCGTTGCAGTGGGGGATGTACTTTGCGTGATCGAAGCGATGAAGTTGTTCAACGACATCGAATCAGAGGTGTCCGGAAAGATCGTGAAGGTCCTGGCAGAGGATTCTTCCCCGGTTGAATTTGATCAACCGCTTTTCCTGGTAGATCCATCCTAGTACTTAACTAAAGGCCCAGAACACATCCTGTTAAGGGGGTATTGTCTGTTCAGGGCTCACAGAAACGTAGGTAATTATGTTTAAGAAAATACTTATTGCGAACAGAGGAGAGATTGCCCTCAGGATCATTCGTACCTGCAAGGAGATGGGGATCAAGACGGTAGCCGTCTACTCCAAGGCTGATGAAGAAAGTCTGCACGTCCGCTTTGCGGACGAAGCCGTTTGTATCGGACCGGCCCCCAGTAGCGAATCCTACCTGAAGATCCCTAATATCATAGCTGCGGCAGAGATCACCAATGCAGACGCGATACATCCGGGCTATGGCTTCCTCTCTGAAAACTCTAAATTCTCAAGGATTTGTGCCGAACACGATATCAAGTTTATCGGGGCCACGGGGGAACAGATCGATAAGATGGGGGATAAGGCCACGGCCAAAGAGACCATGAGAAAGGCGGGAGTCCCCTGCGTGCCTGGCTCTGAGGGAATTTTGAAGGATGTCGCAGATGCCAAAAAAACTGCCAAAAAGATCGGTTATCCCGTCATGATCAAAGCCACCGCCGGCGGCGGGGGAAAAGGAATGAGGGCCGTCTGGAAGGAAGAGGATATAGAAGCAGCCTTTACCAGTGCTGTAAAGGAAGCCACAGCGGCATTCGGAAACGGGGGCATGTACATGGAAAAACTTATAGAGGAGCCCCGCCATATCGAGATACAGGTGGTGGGCGACCAGTTTGGGAAGGCCTGTCACCTTTCAGAAAGGGATTGTTCCATACAGAGACGTCACCAGAAACTCACCGAAGAAACACCTTCCCCCTTCATGACGGACAAGCTCAGGGAGGAAATGGGAAAGGCAGCGATCAAAGCTGCAGAGTACATTAAGTACGAGGGTGCAGGTACCATCGAATTCCTGGTAGACAAACACCGGAAGTTCTACTTTATGGAGATGAATACCCGAATTCAGGTAGAACACCCTATCACTGAGCAAGTAGTGGACTACGACCTGATCCGGGAGCAGATCCTGGTTGCCGGAGGGGTGCCCATCTCAGGTAAGAACTACTACCCGAAGCTGCACGCCATCGAATGCAGGATCAATGCGGAAGACCCGTACAACGGCTTCAGGCCTTCTCCGGGAAAGATCACTACCCTGCACACCCCGGGAGGACACGGGATCAGGCTCGACACCCACGTATACAGTGGATATACGATCCCACCCAATTACGATTCCATGATCGCCAAGCTGATCACCACGGCCCAGACCCGGGAAGAAGCGATCAACAAGATGAAGCGTGCCCTGGATGAATTCGTGATCGAAGGGATCAAAACGACCATCCCCTTCCACAGGCAATTGATGGACCATCCGGATTATATAGCCGGGAATTACACCACCAAGTTCATGGAAGGGTTTAAGATGAATCCGGAACCAGATAACAACTAAAATAGAACTCCGGCATTGTCCGGAGTTTTTTATAAAGATGAATCTCAGTCACTGGGAGTACGACACATGGTTTAAGGGGGTCGATTATACGATCATCGGCAGTGGGATCGTCGGGCTCTCCTGCGCCCTTGAGCTGAGGAAGAAACACCCTTCCGCAAAGATCCTCCTCCTGGAAAAAGGCATCCTCCCCCAGGGAGCCAGCACCAAAAATGCCGGATTTGCCTGTTTCGGGAGCATATCCGAGATCCTTGATGACCTACGGAACCATACCCCGGAAGAGGTCGCAGGCCTGGTCCGCAAAAGATGGGAAGGGATACAGCTCCTGAGGTCAACCCTTGGTGACCGTACCATGGAGTACCGGCAATACGGCGGACATGAGCTCTTCCTGGAGCGGGATCGCGACCTTTTTTTGGAGTGCGAAGAAAAGATCGAAAACATCAATACCCTCCTTCAGCCGGTCTTCGGACAACAGGCTTTTAAGAAGAACCCTAACTACTTTGGGTTTCGTGAGATCGAACCTTTCGTGATCACCAATGAGCTCGAGGGACAGATCCACACCGGGAAGATGATGAACGCATTGATGAACAAGGTGCAATCCTCGGGGACGCGCATCCTCAACGCGATGGAAGTAAGCCAATTCGAGGAAGAACCGGAAGGCGTACGGGTGGAGACACCCATAATGGAATTCAGAACCGAAAAACTCCTGGTGGCAACCAACGGTTTTGCCGGTAAATGGGTAGATGAGGTGCTGCCGGCCCGGGCTCAGGTACTGATCACCAAACCCATAGCCGGGCTGAAGATTCAAGGAACGTTCCACCTGGACAAGGGCTACTATTATTTCAGGAACGTCGGTGACAGGATCCTCCTGGGGGGAGGCAGGAACCTGGATTTCAAGGGAGAAGAGACCGAGGAATTCGGCCTTACTGACCAAATACAGGATAAACTGCTTTCCTTGCTGAAAGAGGTGATCCTTCCCGGGATCCCATTCGAGATCGACAGAAGGTGGAGTGGTATCATGGGCACGGGCCCCCTGAAAAAACCCATCATGGTCAAAAGGTCAGAACGGGTCGCATTTGGCGTGCGGCTAGGGGGTATGGGGATAGCCATCGGAAGCAGTGTGGGGAGGGACCTGGCCCGCCTCATATAGGCCTTTTCTGCAGGGAACACCTGTAATTCGCCTAAGGTTGCAGGAAATACGTATTTTAGGGTTTAGAAATTCAAAACCACCCTTCCGGGAGATCGTGGAAATACTTTATCTGATCATTGCCGTTATCTGCATCGTCCTGCTGACTACCCGGCTGAAGGTGCATCCCTTCCTGGCATTGCTGATCATCTCCATCGCCTATGGGGTCTTTGCGGGAATGCCCCTCGATGATA
>JBFKPJ010000072.1:0-12752 GCA_041628355.1 Muriicola sp.
CTATTCGATCTTCTTTATCGTCATCCTTTCCCTTCCCATCAACACAGTGGCCTTTGTCTTCGACGGGCTCTTCAAAGGCCTGGGGGAGATGAAATACCTCAGGAACGTGCTACTCTCTGCCACTTTCCTGGGTTTTATCCCTTCCCTGTATGCGGGACAGTTATTTCACCTCGGCCTGTATGGGATCTGGATCTCCATCACTATATGGATGATGATACGAGGTGGGGCCCTGGTCTGGAAGTTCAGGAGAAAATTTCGCCCCCTTTTGCAAAAGACTTAATTTTGGGAAAAGTGATCTCCTATGGGAACTACCCGAACCAATGGCAGCCTGTATACCAACTTACAAAACGGTGTGGCAACCGTGGAATTTGGCCATCCGGCCAGCAATTCCTTTGTTTCAGAAATGCTCAGCAGGCTCACCAAAACGCTTGACGAGATTTCAGAAAACAGGGATATCTCTGTGATCGTACTCAAATCTGAAGGAGATAGGGCCTTTTGTGCCGGGGCATCCTTTGATGAACTCCTGGCGGTATCGAACCACACAGAAGGCACTGCTTTCTTCAGCGGTTTTGCCCATGTGATCAATGCGATGAGGAAATGTGCCCAGCCTATCATTGGAAGGGTTCAGGGGAAAGCTGTAGGGGGCGGGGTCGGACTGATCTCTGCCTGCGACTACGTCTTTGCCACCGAGGATGCGGCCGTTAGGCTCTCAGAACTTACCATTGGCATTGCTCCCCTCGTGATCGCCCCGGCTGTGGAACGCAAGGTTGGCGTAGCGGGGCTATCAGAACTGGCCCTGGCACCGAAAGAATGGAAAAACGCTTATTGGGCCAGGGACAAAGGTCTCTTTTCCAGGGTATTCCCAAATATCAAAGAGATGGACAAAGAACTCGATTTCTTCTGTTCCCATCTCGCCTCTTACAACAGAGACGCCCTCGTAGCCCTGAAAAAGGTGCTTTGGGCGGGTACCCAGGACTGGGATGATCTCCTGCTCAGGAGAGCAGTGGTCACAGGTGAACTCGCCCTGTCTGACCAGACCCGGAAGGCGATGGAGGCTTTTAAAAAATAAGATGGTAAAACCCTTTACAACGGGAATGGTATGAATTTCTCCCTGAAGGAAATACTCAACACCCCTTATCCATTCTATTTCAGGGGAAGGACGCTCCTGAAATTTGCCCTGGTCATCTTTCTGCTCGCCTTTTTTTTCAATTATTTCTTTACGCCTTTTAACGTGAACCCGGACGAGCAAAAAATGAGTTACTTCTGGATCAGCCTGATCCATTCTGCAACCCCCGTGCTGGTCCTCTTTATCATGTATCCCTTTATCCATTACTCCCCTTCCATTGACGAGGGCTGGACCATTGGAAAAGACCTTCTCTTCCTTTCGGTCTTCCTTCTGCTCATAGGGATCGGCCAGTTCCTGGTGAGGGACCTGATCTATGACAATCCCAACAACTGGTCCTGGGGGTATTTTCGCGAAGAGATCGGCAATACCTTCCTCGTAGGTATTTTGCTGGTCGGACTAATCGTATCTGTCAATTTCAACCGGCTCAACGCGCGCTACATCAAGGAAGCACAGGAACTGGAAAGAAGCAGGCTGGGTAAAGAGCGCCAAAAGGTCCGGAGCGTACTCCCGATAGAGACCCAGGTCAAAATGGACCGGTTCGACCTCGAAATAGACAAGTTCCTCTTCGCCAAGGCCGAAGGGAATTACCTGACCATCCACCTCAGTGAGGACGATACCCAAATCAAGGTCCTCAAACGCATCTCCATTACCGATTTCGAGAAACAGGTCCGTGCTTTCAAAGACATCATACGCACGCACCGGTCCTATATCGTCAACCTCGCCTTTCTCAGGCACGTAAAGGGCAATGCACAGGGCTTTCAGCTTAGCCTGGAACAGTGCGATCAGGAGATCCCCGTATCCAGGACCATGATCCCCGCCTTCGAGGCACGGGTCAGGACCTAGAGTGTTTGTCATCTGTCCCAAAACCTTGTCATCCGTACCAAAGAAAAGATCTGCATCCGGATTCCGTATATCTTTACTCAAAAATCAAACATCATGAGACGTTACGATCTGGACTGGCTACGGGTTTCTGTATTTGGACTGCTGATCCTCTATCACGTGGGGATGTTCTTTGTTCCCTGGGGATGGCATATCAAGAACAATGTGGAATACGGGTGGATCCGATTTCCAATGGTCTTTGTCAACCAATGGCGCCTGCCTATCCTGTTCGTGATCTCAGGAATGGGGACCTATTACGCCCTTAACAAAAGGACCCCCTTTCAATTCAGCACGGAGAGGATCAAAAGGCTGTTCCTGCCCCTGGTGGTGGGAATGCTTCTCGTGATCCCTCCCCAGGTGTATGTAGAACGCATCTCTGAGGGACAGTTCCAGGGCAGCTATTTCGATTTCTGGCCAATCCATGCCTTTACCGGGGTATACCCGGAAGGGAACTTGAGCTGGCACCATCTTTGGTTCCTGCCTTACCTGCTTTTGTTCTCTCTCGCCCTCCTGCCGGTGTTTGCATCCCTCAGAAATCATCCAAATGGGAAATTTATCAAAAAAGTCAAAGCCGTGGTCTCCAAAAGAACCGGGTTGTTCTGGTTCCTGATCCCCCTCTATCTCATGGAAGCCCTGGTGGAACCTTTTTTTGAGATCACCCATGCGTTGATAGGTGACTGGTTTGCCATTGCCAACTATTCTACCCTCTTCTTCTTTGGTTTCCTCCTGATGACCGTACGGGAAACATTCTGGAACACTGTAACCGCGAACCGGAGGTTTTACCTGTATTGCGCCCTCACAGGATTTACTCTTTACCTGGGTCTGATCATGTCTTTCGAAGATTCCATAACCGTACATTTTACGGAGGCCCTCCTGAAAGTGTTCAACCTGTGGTCCTGGATACTGGTGCTTTTTGGATATGCGGCCACTTACTGGAATAAAGCGAGCCGGGCCCTGACCTATTGCAATGAGGCTGTTTATCCCTTCTACATCCTGCATCAAACCATCACCATTATAGCGGCTTACTTCATCATGGACCTCAGCTGGGGATTCCTGCCTAAATTCCTCTACCTGGTCATCGCCACATTCGGTGGGTCCTGGGTCATTTACGAGTTTGGGATTCGCAGGTGGAAATGGATCCGTCCGCTCTTCGGCCTGAAATTGAAAAAGGCCTTCACATTCCGACAACCCCTAAAATCCGTTGCACAGGGAAATTAGGCCTATCCTTTTAAAGAATTCCTACCTTTGCCGAATAAGCTATCATCAATGAGCAGGATTCGAGTCACCAAGGAATTCAGTTTTGAGACCGGGCATGCCCTCTACGGGTATGACGGCAAATGCAGGAATGTACACGGCCACAGTTACAAACTGGCCGTCACCGTGATCGGAACACCTATTACTGACGAAGGCGCTGTGAAACTCGGGATGGTGATCGACTTCGGGGACCTGAAAAAGATCGTCCGGGAGGAAGTGGTAGACCCTTTTGACCATGCCACGATCTTCAATAAGAACACCCCACACCGCGAACTGGCCAGGGAACTCGAAACAAGGGGCCACAAGGTCATCCTGGCAGACTATCAGCCTACCAGTGAGAATATGGTGATCGATATCGCTTCCAGGATCAGATCCAGGCTTCCCGAGAACCTACAACTCCATTCCCTGAAGCTGAGGGAGACAGAAACAGCCTATGCAGAATGGTTTATGGAAGACAATCCCTGAACCACTGCCCTATTTCCTTAACTTTAAGCGCGGATGAGAGAATTACACGTACCCAAAGGAAAGAAGGTCTATTTTGCCAGTGACAACCACCTGGGTGCTCCGGACAGGGAGAAAAGCATAGGGAGGGAAAAGCGCTTTGTCTCCTGGTTGGATGAGGCAGAGAAAGATGCCGCGGCTATCTTCCTGCTGGGCGACCTTTTCGATTTCTGGTTCGAATACAAAACCGTTGTGCCAAAAGGCTTTGTGAGGACCCTGGGGACCCTTGCACGGATCGCAGACAGCGGAATCCCTGTCTATTTTTTTACGGGCAATCACGACCTCTGGATGAATGGGTATTTCGAAGAGGAATTGGGTATCCCCGTGTTTCACAGACCCCAGCAGTTCAATGTCGATGGCAAGCGATTCTTTATTGGTCATGGAGACGGACTGGGACCGCACGACAAGGGATACAAAAGGATGAAAAAGGTCTTTACCAACCCTGTGGCTCGCTGGCTTTTCCGCTGGCTGCACCCGGATTGGGGCGTGAGGCTGGCCCAGTACTTTTCTGTAAAGAACAAGCTGATCTCAGGGGAAGAGGACAAGGAATTCCTGGGGGAGGAAAACGAATGGCTGGTACAATACGCCAAACGGAAGCTGGAAGATGACCACTTCGACTTTTTCGTCTTTGGTCACCGTCACCTTCCCCTGGAAATAAACCTCAAGGAAAATTCGACCTATTTCAACCTGGGCGACTGGATCAGCCATTACACCTACGGGGTCTATGACAGCCAGGGATTCAAATTGCTGGAATTCAAGCCCTAGTCGGGCCTGATATCCCGGATCTTCAGCTGCAGGCTTACCTGTCCGTTCCAGTGGTTCTCCTCCAGGGAATAGACCGCGCTGAATCTGCCGCCATCTTTTACAAGAGGTAATTTGTCACCCAGGCCGAACCCTATGGCCTGGACAGGATTCGACCTGCCCTGCTGCACGGCTAGCTTAAGGTGTTTCTCATCCTCTCCCACCCCTTTGGCGTAACCAGAATCCCGCAAATGGTGCGTCAGGAAGACCGGCTTCATATTCCCGGGGCCAAAAGGCTCGAACTGCTTAAGTATCCTCATGAATTTCGGCGTGATCTCTTCCAGGCCGATCTCCGCGTCGATCCGTATCTCCGGACGCAGCATCTCAGGAGAGATGGTGCTAGAGACCACCTCCTCAAAACGCGCTTTGAAATCCTCATACTGATCTTCCGTCAGGGTGAGCCCGGCCGCGTATTTGTGTCCGCCAAATTGTTCCAGATGGTCCTTGCAGGCCTCCAGCGCATCGTAGAGGTCGAACCCTCTCACAGAACGGGCAGAAGCCGCCAGCTTATCACCGCTGCGGGTGAATACCAGGGTAGGACGGTAATAGGTCTCTGTAAGCCTCGATGCCACGATCCCTATGACACCTTTATGCCAGCTCTCCTTGAATACCACGGACGTACACCGGTTCTCTTCCTTGTTCTCCCGGATCTGCACCAGGGCCTCTTCGGTGATCTCCTGGTCGAGTGTACGCCTTTCCGTATTGAACCGTTCGATCGCCCCGGCCATCTCCTCCGCCTTTGCATGATCGGTTTCCGTGAGCAGAGCTACCGCGTACCGGCCGTGTTCCATCCTGCCCGCTGCGTTGATCCTGGGAGCAATGATAAAGACCACATCCGTGACGTTGAGCTCCGATTTCTTAACGGTGTTGAGTATGGCGCGTATCCCAGGCCTCCTTTTCTGGTTGATCACTTTCAGGCCATAGAAGGTCAGCACCCTGTTCTCCCCTGTAATGGGGACGATGTCGGCCGCAATGGCCGTGGCCACAAGGTCCAGATAATGAAGGATGCCTTCCACAGGCCTCCCGGCTTTCTCTTCCATCGCCTGTATAAGCTTGAACCCGATCCCGCAGCCGCAAAGTTCGTCATAAGGGTAGGTACAATCCGATCTTTTGGGATCGAGCACGGCCACGGCTTCAGGGAGCTGGTCTCCCGGTCTGTGGTGGTCGCAAATGATAAAATCTATCCCCTTTTCCTTGGCGTATGCCACCTTGTCGATTGCCTTGATGCCGCAGTCAAGGGCAATGATAAGATCCACATCATTGTCATGTGCAAAGTCGATCCCCGCAAAAGACACCCCATACCCTTCAGAATACCGGTCCGGGATATAGGTAGCCACGTTGGGATATCTTTCAAGGAGGTAGGAAGAGACCAGGGCCACCGCTGTGGTGCCATCCACGTCGTAATCCCCGTATACCAGGATATTTTGCCCCTCCCGTAAGGCCTTCTCGATCCTGCTCACCGCCCGGTCCATATCCTTCATCAGGAAAGGGTCGTGCAGGTGGCTGAGCTCAGGCCTGAAAAAACGCAGTGCGTCCTTATAGGTCCGGATTCCCCTTTGCAATAGCAGAGAGGCGATCAGTGGACTCACCCGGATCGCATTGCTGAGATCCCGGACAGCATCCTGCTCGGGTTTGGGTAGTAAAGTCCAACGCATATCACATATCTCTTCAGCCTTCATAAAATTAGGTCAGGATTGCGCATTTTCCTTGCGGCACTGGAATTTTCAATCGTGTGGATCGATTTACTCTTTGTGGTAGATATTCTCCGTAGTGACCTCGGCGAACCTCCTGAACATTTCCATGACCCCGCAGTACTTCTCTACAGACAGATCGACGGCCCTCTGCAATTTCTTCTCATCCAGGGCCTTCCCGTAGAAGTGATATTCCAGGTGTACCTTGTGGTAGTATTTGGGGTGTTCGTCCGTGAGTTCCGCAAAGATCTCCATATGGAATTTGTCCACATTGAGTTTCATCTTTCCGATCATTCCCACCACATCCAGGCCGGAGCAACCTGCCAGGGAGGTAAGCATGAGGGCCTTGGGCCGAAAACCCTTCCCTTCTCCTCCATCCTCGGGTCCGGCGTCGATCTTCAGGTCGAGTCCCGACGGATTATTGCTTTCAAAGGCCATTCCCCCTATCCATTTGGTGCTGATATGATTTGTCATGCGTTGTTTTTTTCGTTTATTGTGAAATCCCTTCCCGGGAATTCAAAATTACAATAATAACCCAAACCTCGTCCTATGCCACTGGTCAATCCCCTGCCGCCCGAACACGATTCCGAAACCCGTAAACTCGCCGAATTTTTCAATGAGACCCTGGGGTTCTGCCCCAATTCCATCCTCACCATGCAGCACCGGCCTGCTATCTCCAAAGCCTTTATCGAACTGAACAAGGCTGTGATGGAGAATAAGGGGAGGGTCACCTCGGCCCTCAAACGCATGATCGCCTGGGTGAGCAGTAATGCCACGGGGTGCCGGTATTGCCAGGCGCATGCTATCCGCGCTGCGGAACGATACGGGGCAGAACAGGAGCAACTGGACAATATCTGGGAATACCGCACGCACCCCGCCTTTTCTGAGGCCGAACGGGCTGCACTGGATTTTTCCCTGGCTGCTTCCCAGGTGCCCAACCAGGTGAACAATTCGATCAAGACCGAACTCTACAAATACTGGAATGAAGGGGAGATCGTGGAGATGCTGGGGGTGATCTCCCTGTTTGGCTACCTCAACCGCTGGAACGACTCCATGGCCACCACCATTGAATCAGGGGCGGTGGAGAGTGCCGAACAATACCTGGGAAAACATGGATGGGAGAGGGGGAAACATCGGTGATGCTATTTCAAGCAATCCCCGCCTCTAGCAAATAGATCGTCAGCATCCCCCAGAAAGTCCCCGTAGCCATGCTGAGGATAGCCAGGACCACGGCATGGGGCATCCACTTCTTTTCATAGGCGGCCGTCACCGCAGGAGCCGTCGCTATACCCCCTACATTGGCCATGCTGGCAATGGGTACCCAGGCCATATTGACATTCAGCATTTTTGCAATCACTATGGTAAAGAGGAAATGCCCGACAAGCCAGACCACCATAAAGCCGAGAAAGGTAGTATTGAAGCCCAGGGTAGCGAACTGAAGTTTCAGGCCCAGTACCGCCATGACGATTAGGATAAGGACCGAACCCGACCTTAATGCAAAATTGAAATTCCATTTCGGCCACAGGTTGCTGATGGCCAGTCCGATCACCGATAGCAGGATCACCTTCCCGATAAAGCTGTCCAGGATGAGATTAACCAGTAACACGGTGAGCAGGAGTAATACAAACGTCAGCCAGGGCTTGATCGTCTTTATCCTGTTCATCCTCAGGCTTTCGGGGATCCCCGTATCTGTGATCCTGAAGAAGGCGTTGAGGGCGTTGCTGCCCTTGATGGACTGGAACATGAGGATGGTCCAGATGTTTACCAGGATATTGTCCATGACCAGGACCGAGAGAAAGATGTTCTCGGGGCATTTCACGAGTTCTTTGAGTACGAGCTGACTGGTACTCCCCCCGATCCAGCCACCCACAATAGGCGGGATCCCCTTCCAGTAGCCTCCGGAGACCAGGGTATCCGACACCAGGTCGGATCCGGGAAGGAGATACACCGGGAGGAGGGGAAAGAGGGCTATAAAAAAGGAACCGCTGACGAACAAAAGGATAGGCTTCCAGCCGATGGACCTCAATTGCCCGAGGGAGAGGCTGCTC
Source organism: Muriicola sp. (assembly GCA_041628355.1). Lineage (GTDB taxonomy): Bacteria > Bacteroidota > Bacteroidia > Flavobacteriales > Flavobacteriaceae > Muriicola. The sequence goes on from JBFKPJ010000072.1 coordinate 8,301, forward strand.
ATTACTGCCACGATGGCCAGGGGAATAAAGTAATCCCTGCTGAAATCGTGGATTTCGTCCTGTGAGAAGTCGATACCCCCAAGGTGGCTGATGATGGCGGGGATGAGATAGGCCAGGAGGATGGCCGGGACCCAGTCAAAAAGGGACCTGATATGCTTGTTTTCCCATCGGTCCAGGAAAAATACCGCTGCTACGGTGAAAAGAGTGATGAGCCAGGGCATGATCATGCCTGAAAAAATACGACTTTTCGCAACAGGGGAGGGAACTATTTTTTACCTCCAACCACAATGACGAACTCCCCCTTGAGGGGGTTTTGACTGTAATATTCCCTGAGATCGTCCAGGGACCCTCTTACGGTTTCCTCGAATACCTTGGTGAGTTCCCTGGAGATGGACGCCGGCCGGTCCGGCCCAAAGGATTCAATGAAATGTTCCAGCGTTTTCAGGAGCTTATGGGGGGATTCATAAAAGATCATGGTGCGACTTTCCTCTGACAGTTCTTTCAACCGGGTCTGACGGCCCTTTTTCAGAGGCAGGAATCCTTCGAACGTAAACCGGTCTGACGGGAGTCCGCTGTTGACCAGGGCCGGGATCAAAGCTGTGGGACCCGGAAGGGATTGCACGGGAATTCCGGCCTCAATACACGCCCGCGTCAGGAGAAAACCGGGGTCTGAGATCCCCGGGGTACCGGCATCGGAGATCAGGGCCATGGTCTCCCCCCCTTTCATGCGGTCAACCAGTTTGTCTGTGATCTTGTGCTCGTTGTGCATGTGGTAGGCCTGCATAGGCGTGTGGATCCCCAAATGCTGCAACAATTTACCGCTGGTTCGTGTATCCTCGGCCAGGATAAGGTCTGCTTCCCCCAGCACCCGGACCGCCCTGTAGGTGATATCCTCGAGGTTGCCTATAGGAGTTGGCACAAGAAACAATGTCGCCATGCGGTTGCCTTTTTATAAAATAAGAAGCCGAAAGGCAGGTTATCCACTTTCGGCTCTTTTCTGTTTTTTGCCACGGCAGGGTTAAGAGAACCTGCGGGTGATCAATGCCATAAACCGGGATGCGTACTCATCCTTCCCTTTCCATTGATTGTATTCCGGTTTGACCATATTCTCTATGAACGCTACCGACCTGTCTTCAGATTCTATAGTATTCAATTGGGAGAGCACCCTGTTGAATTCCTCAGTGCTGTCATTGAAAAGGTGCTTGACAAAGGCCAGTCTGTCATTCAGACCGATTACGATCTCCTTGGTCGTCAGTTTGTCATTGAGGGACTTTGATTTTTCCGGTTTTTGAATATCCTTTGGCTCCGGAGCCACCTCTTTGACATCGTTCTTGATCACTTCGGCCTTGGCGACGAATTCGGCGAAGAGTTGTTCTATATTGAGGTCCTTGGGCATCTCTGAGACCATGTGCTTGATGGTATCTATCCCCGGGGTCACGATATCTTCCTCGTGGGGGTTGCTTTCCGGTACGGACCTGTTGCCGTCGATCACGGCACTGGCCATTTTCTCAAATTTGGAGGCGATGACATTCTTGGAGATATCGATCTCTATATCGTCGAGCTTTTCTTCGATGAACTTGAGAACAGCGAGTTTTTCATACAGGACCCTGGCCGACTCATAGAGCCTGGGAATGTCCCCGGAATCCTGGGAAGTGATGATCTCCGTAGACAACTTTACCAATTCCTCTCTCAGTTTCCTCTTCATTTCTTTTTGATTTTCATCCCTGTAAAGGTCTGTCTTTTTTAATACTTTTATAGTGTCTTTGATACTAACGGAGGAAATCCCGTATTTCGTCTAAAATTACAAAATGTTTCTCGAAAACACTGTTAATCATAAAGAACAATTTGGGTGGATTGAAGTGATCAGCGGGTCCATGTTTTCGGGCAAGACAGAGGAACTCATCCGAAGGTTAAAGCGGGCTAAATTCGCCAGGCAGAAGGTGGAGATCTTCAAACCCATCATCGATACACGTTACAGTGATGAAAGAGTGGTATCTCATGATGAGAACGAGATCAGGTCGACTCCCGTTCCCTCTGCAGGCCACATCCGAAAACTCGCCGAGGATTGCGATGTGGTAGGGATAGACGAGGCCCAGTTCTTTGACGACGAGATCGTCACCGTATGCAATGAACTGGCCAATAAAGGAGTAAGGGTAGTGGTAGCCGGGCTCGACATGGATTTTAAAGGGAACCCCTTTGGGCCCATGCCGGCCCTGATGGCCACTGCGGAATACGTCACGAAAGTACATGCGGTCTGTACGCGAACAGGGAACCTGGCCAACTACAGTTTTCGCAAATCAGACAATGACAGTTTGGTCCTGCTTGGGGAAACGGAGGAGTACGAGCCCCTGAGCAGGGCGGCATTCTTCAAGGCCATGCTGCGGGAAAAGGTGAACGCCATGGAAGTGACGTCAGAAGAGGTGCTTGATCCTTCGTCCCCGGATAAAAAATCGAAAGGAAAAAAACCCTGATATACCTGATTCCAGCGAAACATATCGAAAAAAACAAAATTGTTTCCCCCTACATCCCAACCCCTATGCCTGACATTCACGAGACCGTACTGGAAATAGACCTGGGGGCCCTGGAACACAATTACCGGTTTTTGAGATCCCGCATAAAACCCTCCACCAAATTCATGGCGGTGGTCAAGGCTTCGGGCTACGGAAGTGACGCCCTTGCCATCGCACGCAAACTTGTTTCCCTGGGGGTAGACGCCCTGGCAGTTGCCTATGCATCTGAGGGGATCGCATTGAGGAAAGGGGGGATCACGTGCCCCATCCTTGTATTACACCCCCAGGAAGGGAATTTTGAGGAGATCCTCACCCATGACCTGGAACCCAGTCTTTACAGCCAGCGCATCCTGAAAGATTTTCACCGCGTGGCCGGTAAGAATAAGCGAAAAGGGTACCCTGTCCATCTTAAATTCAACACCGGACTTAACCGGCTGGGATTCCGGCCAGACGATATCGCGTTCATACAGGATGAAATAACGGACTCCCCGGTGCTTCAGGTGAAAGGGATCCTTTCCCACCTGGGGGCCTCCGAGGATCTGGAGGAGCGGGATTTTACCAAAAGGCAGATCGAAATGTTCAGGCATATCGTGGAAGAAGCAGAAAAAGCACTGGGCGACATCCCAGTTAAACACCTGCTGAATACATCGGGGATACTCAACTATCCGGAAGCCCAGTGGGATATGGTCCGGAGCGGGATCGGGATCTACGGCTACGGCAATGATCCGCGATTCGACACCGAACTCGAACCCGTGGTCTCCCTCAGGACCGTGATCTCCCAGCTGCACCGGATCGAGACAGGGGAATCCGTGGGTTACAACAGGGCTTACAAAGCAATGGAAAACAGGGTCACGGCCACCCTCCCGCTAGGGCACGCAGATGGTATAGGCCGGCATTACGGACAGGGAAAGGCCAGGGTACTGGTGAATGGAAAACCGGCTCCGATCATAGGGAACGTCTGCATGGACATGCTCATGATCGATGTGACAGGTATCGAATGCCGGGAAGGAGATGAAGTGATCCTCTTTGGCAAAGGACAGAGTGCAGACCAGTTCGCTGCCTATGCAGGGACTATCTCCTACGAGTTGCTCACGGGGATCGCCCCCCGGGTAAAGCGGCTGTATAAAGATCGTTACCCCTTGTAGCTGGGGTTATCCGCTACACTACACACAAACCTTAAACCCCCTGCCCGGTCTCGCTATCCGGGAAGGGGGTCTTTATTGTTTTATTTATAACACTTTGTGATATTTTTTATAAATACCCCCTACTTCCTTGTGACCTATCCGAGTTTCATTTACCTTTGAACCGTAATAATCTATAGCTGATGAAAGTAGCCGTTGTAGGAGCCACAGGTATGGTCGGGGAGGTAATGCTCAACGTCCTGGCAGAACGAAATTTTCCGATCTCGGAACTATTGGTAGTAGCCTCCGAAAGGTCGAAGGGCAAGACCCTGATGTTCAAAGGGGAACCCCATACGGTCATCACCCTCGAGGAAGCTGTGGCTGCCGGGCCAGACCTCGCCATTTTTTCGGCCGGAGGGGAAACCTCCCTTCAATGGGCCCCAAAGTTTGCGGAGGTGGGCACCACCGTGGTAGACAATTCATCTGCCTGGAGAATGGACCCGGCTATCAAACTCGTGGTCCCCGAGATCAATGCCCATGAGCTGACCGAAAATGACAAGATCATCGCCAACCCCAACTGTTCCACCATACAGCTGGTGATGGTACTCGCCCCCCTTCACAAGGCCTATTCCATGAAGCGGGTGGTCGTATCCACCTACCAGTCTGTGAGCGGTACAGGTGTTAAGGCGGTGCAACAGATGGAGAACGAGATGGCCGGGATCAAGGCGGAGATGGCCTACCCCTATGCCATCCACAGGAATGCCCTGCCCCATTGCGATGTGTTCCTGGACAATGGCTATACCAAAGAAGAAATGAAACTC
>JBFKPJ010000073.1:0-12681 GCA_041628355.1 Muriicola sp.
CTGTTCCGTCATTATTCTCGTCTTCGTTGGTCACTCCGTCCCCGTCACAGTCGGCCAGGAGGTAATCTCCACTCTGGGCAACCGTAATGCTGTCCGGGTTGAAGGAGCAGGGATCCAGGGGATCGGTCTGATCGTCCACCTCATCGGAGTTGGTCACCCCGTCCCCGTCGCAATCCAGGTTGTTCCATTCGTCCGTGGTATCTACCGTCTGACTCGCCAGGACAAAAGAGCAGGGATCCAGCGGATCTGTTCCGTCATTGTTCTCGTCTTCGTTGCTCACTCCGTCCCCGTCACAGTCGGCCAGGAGGTAATCTCCACTCTGGGCAACCGTAATGCTGTCCGGGTTGAAGGAGCAGGGATCCAGGGGATCGGTCTGATCGTCCACCTCATCGGCGTTGGTTACCCCGTCCCCGTCGCAGTCAAGCGCATCCCACTCTCCCGAAGGAGTTACGGTCTGGCTCGCAAGCACAAAGGAGCAGGGATCGAAGGGGTCTGTTCCGTCATTATCTTCATCCCCATTGGTCACCCCGTCCCCGTCACAATCGGAAACCACATAATCCCCGCATTGTTCCACGGTGACGCTTTCGGGATTGAAGGAGCAGGGATCCAGCGGATCGGTCTGGTCGTCCACCTCGTCGGAGTTGGTCACCCCGTCCCCGTCGCAATCCAGGTTGTTCCATTCGTCCGTAGGGTCCACGGTCTGGCTGGTAAGAATAAAATCACAGGGGTCGTTCGGATCTGTATTGTCATTTTCCTCATCCTCATCCGTTACTCCGTCCCCATCTGTATCCGGATTTGTATCCGGGTCGAGATAATCCGGGGTGCCATCCCCGTCTGTATCGTCGTTGGTTGGGTCCCCATCCTGATCGGCATCTTCATCCGGGGTATCGATGCCGTCTCCGTCATCATCAATATCGCGATAGTTCACGTCCTCTGTCCCATCCGTATCGGGGAGGTCATTGGCCGGGTCATCGATCTCGTCATTGACATTAAAACCGTCGTTCAGGTCTGAGCCTTCATAGCCGTCATCCAGCCCGTCCCCGTCCGTATCATTTCCTGTAAAATTCTGATCGGGGATGCCATCAAAATTAAAATCGTTCCCTTCGTTATTGTCCGGAACGGTATCGTTGTCTGTATCGAGATCCCGGTAATCGGGTTCATCGGTGCCATCGGTGTTCTGTGGGGTGATCCCGTCATTCTCATAGGCGTTGTCAAGTCCGTCACCATCGCTGTCCATCCCGGAAGGAGGTACATAGCCTGCGGTAGACTGGCCTTCCACATTATCCGGGATCCCATCGTTGTCAGAATCGATATCCCTGTAATCGGGGTTGGCGTCCCCGTCTGAGTTTACCGGATCTATCCCTTCCCCTGAACCTGGCGAGGTTTCGTAATGGTCGTCGAGTCCATTGCCATCGCTGTCGTTGGTGCAGACCGGGATATATCCCGCGGTGGTCTGAGCCTCCACATTATCGAGGATCCCATCGTTGTCGGAATCTATATCCTTGTAGTCCGGGATCCCATCCCCGTCCGTGTCCACTGCTGAAAGTCCGCAGGCGGTATCAGGGATGTCGGGACAGGGACCCAGGGTGTCCCCGTGATCGAGGTGGGCCTGGACAGCCTCCGGGGCCACGGTGATCTCGTGATATCCGTTTCTCGGGTTGTTAGGGCTTTTGTCTTCCCTGTGGCACAGAGTTACCTTGTCTTTCCCCTGGTATTTACTCGCCTTGCTGTTGTAATCACATACGCCATCCCCTGTTTTGGTGTCATCGGTTTTGGGGCAGGCATAAGCGTCATCGAGTCCATCCCCGTCTGAATCAATACCGGAAGGAGGGATATACCCTCCTGTAGACTGAGCTTCCACATTGTCAAGGATCCCATCATTATCCGAATCGATGTCGAGGTAATCCGGAATCCCATCTCCGTCTGTATCCGTTGGGTTGGTGGTATGGTCCTTATCCCCATCTGCATTTCCATCTTCAAAAATATCGAGGATACCGTCGTTGTCATCGTCCACGTCATCTTTGTCCACTACTCCATCGCCGTCGGAGTCCATGTTCCCATTGGATTTTTTGACCGCTCCTTTGTCGGGGTTATCGATGCCATAAGAAACCTCGGCAGGCATCACGAGGAAGAGAGAAAAAAGCAAAGAAAAAAGCAATGCCCTTGGGGATTTCAAAAAAGTAAAGTTCTCCATATGTGTTAGCTTTTTGAACTAAGCACCATGGCGGTAGAAAGGACATAAGGCAAGACTTTGGGAGCCTGAAAAGGAACATGCAAGATATGTCATTCGCAGCGATCCTCAAATTGTTTGAACGCATACTTCCGGGAGTATCTTTAAGAGACCTGAATACTCGATGAACTGATCATTTGACAGATTTTTCTTACTTAAAGAATTTACACTTTATCGATGTTTTTTTTGTCATAAATGCGTTTTATCGATTTTTTCTGCATTTGGCCTAAGTTACCCTATTCATTCATCGTATTCTCGGTATTCGGGAAGCAGCGTACTTGTATTCTTGTCACATCCTGGAGTCAACCGGAGAAATTCCATTATTTTTGCAAAAATTTTTATTAGTGAATTTTAAAAAGGAAATCGCAAAGCGCCGGACTTTCGGCATCATCTCCCACCCCGATGCGGGAAAGACCACCCTTACGGAAAAATTACTGCTCTTCGGGGGGGCCATACAGGAAGCGGGTGCGGTTAAGAATAACAAGATCAAGAAGTCGGCCACCAGCGATTTTATGGAGATCGAGCGGCAGAGAGGAATTTCGGTGGCCACCTCCGTACTTGCTTTTATCTACAGGGATAAAAAGATCAATATCCTGGATACCCCGGGACACAAAGACTTTGCAGAAGATACGTTCCGCACTCTCACAGCCGTGGACAGCGTGATCGTAGTGATCGATGTGGCCAAAGGGGTGGAGGAACAGACGGAGAAGCTCGTAGAGGTCTGCCGGATGCGGAAGATCCCCATGATCGTGTTCATCAATAAGCTCGACAGGGAGGGAAAGGATGCCTTTGACCTTCTGGACGAGGTGGAGCAAAAACTGGGGCTCGCCGTGACCCCCCTGAGTTTTCCCATCGGGATGGGATACGATTTCAAGGGGATCTACAATATTTACGAGAAGAACATCAACCTCTTCAGCGGGGACAGCAAAAAGAATATTGAGGAGACCATCGCCTTCGACGACCTGAGCAACCCGGAGCTGGAAAAGATCATAGGCAACAAGGCAGCCGACACCCTCAGGGAGAACCTGGAACTCATCTCCGGGGTATACCCCTCCTTCAGCAAGGAGGAATACCTGGAGGGGAACCAGCAGCCCGTCTTCTTCGGTTCTGCCCTGAACAACTTCGGGGTGAGGGAACTGCTCGACTGTTTTATCGAGATCGCCCCTCCACCCAGGGACAAAAAAGCGGAAGAACGGATGGTACGGGCTGACGAGAAACAGATGACGGGCTTCGTCTTTAAGATACACGCTAACATGGACCCCAAACACAGGGATCGCCTCGCTTTCGTGAAAGTCGTCTCCGGGACCTTTGAACGCAACAAGCCGTACCTCCACGTACGCCACGACAAAAAATTAAAATTCTCCAGCCCAAATGCTTTCTTTGCCGAGAAAAAAGAGATCGTGGACGTCTCCTTCCCGGGAGACATCGTAGGCCTGCACGATACGGGAAACTTTAAGATCGGGGATACACTCACCGAAGGGGAGGTCATCCACTACAAGGGGATCCCGAGCTTTTCACCCGAGCATTTCCGGTATATCAACAACGCCGACCCGATGAAGGCCAAGCAGCTCAACAAGGGGATAGACCAGTTAATGGACGAGGGGGTGGCCCAGCTCTTTACCCTGGAAATGAACGGCAGGAAAGTGATCGGGACGGTTGGAGCGCTGCAATATGAGGTGATACAGTACCGCCTCGAACACGAGTACGGGGCCAAGTGTACCTATGAGAATTTCCCGGTTCACAAGGCCTGCTGGGTGGAACCCGAGGATCCCAAAGGGGAGGAATTTGCAGAGTTCAAGAGGGTCAAACAGAAGTTTTTAGCCAGGGACAAAAGGGGGCAGTTGGTCTTCCTGGCAGATTCTGCCTTTTCACTCCAGATGACCCAGCAGAAATACCCCAGTGTCAAGCTGCATTTTACTTCGGAGTTCGACTAAAGACTCGCAAAAAACAAAGATGCCCCGAATTTCAAATCCGGGGCATCTTTTTTAAGCCTCTCCTGTGGGCCCGAAATTAAGCGGGATAGGGGGCTGTTCGTAGTCCTTGATAGTGCCGTGGGCCTTTTCGAACCGACTCACATTCTCGTTGAGTGCCTTGAGGAATTTCTTAGCGTGCTGGGGAGTGAGCACGATCCTGCTCTTTACCTTGGCCTTGGGGGCTCCGGGCATGAGGCTGATAAAATCGATCACGAATTCCGAGACCGAATGGTTGATGATCGCCAGGTTGGAATACACGCCTTCGGCCGTCTTCTCATCGAGTTCTATATTGATCTGTTTCTGTTTATTCTCCTTCTCTGCCATGCGTTTACTGTTAAGATGAATAAAAAAACCCCCAACCGGAAGGTTGAGGGCTTTTATTTTTAGAATTTCAATTCTTCCTTGCGGGCCATGATCTCCTCGTACTCCTGCTTGGAGCCTACGATGATGGATTCATAGTCGCGCATACCGGTTCCGGCAGGGATCCTGTGACCGACGATCACATTTTCCTTCAGACCTTCCAGGTCGTCTACCTTGCCGCTTACGGCAGCCTCGTTCAACACCTTAGTGGTTTCCTGGAAGGAAGCCGCCGAGATGAAGGACTTGGTCTGGAGGGAAGCCCTGGTGATCCCCTGCAGGACAGGAGTTGCTGTAGCTGCAATGGCATCCCTAGCGGAGACCAGCGTCTTATCAGCCCTTTTCAGGATGGAGTTCTCGTCCCTCAATTCGCGTGCAGTAATTATCTGCCCGGCCTTCAGGTTCTCGGAATCCCCTTTGTCTTCCACGACCTTCTTGCCGAAGATCTCGTCATTCTCCTGTATAAAGTCGTCCTTGTGAACCAGCTGGTTCTCCAGGAAGATGGTATCTCCCGGATCCTCAATCCTTACTTTTCTCATCATCTGCCTCACGACCACTTCAAAGTGCTTGTCATTGATCTTTACACCCTGGAGACGGTACACTTCCTGTACTTCGTTGACCAGGTACTGCTGTACGGCAGACGGACCTTTGATAGCAAGGATATCTTCCGGGGTCACGGAGCCGTCTGAAAGCGGCATTCCGGCGCGTACGTAGTCGTTCTCCTGTACCAGGATCTGGTTGGAGAGCTTGACGAGGTACTTCTTCTGTTCCCCGAGTTTGGATTCGATGATGATCTCCCGGTTCCCTCTCTTGATCTTCCCGAAGGAGACCACCCCGTCGATCTCAGAGACCACGGCAGGATTGGAGGGGTTACGGGCTTCGAACAATTCGGTCACCCTTGGCAGACCTCCCGTGATATCACCGGTCTTGGCCGATTTACGAGGGATCTTCACCAGGATCTTACCTTCCTTGATCTTCTCCCCGTCATCCACCATGAGGTGGGAACCAACCGGGAGGTTGTAAGACCTCAATACCTCGTCCTTGCTGTTCTTGATCAGCAGGGTTGGGATCAGCCTTTTGTTCCTGGATTCGGTGATCACCTTCTCCTGGAAGCCGGTCTGTTCATCGATCTCTACCTGGTAAGTAACTCCTTGTTCTATATTCTCATATACGATCTTACCGGTGAACTCGGAAACGATGACCCCGTTGTAGGGATCCCACTGGCAGATCAGCTGGCCTTTTTCGACCTTGGCCCCGTTCTTCACGAACAGTTGTGACCCGTAAGGGATGTTGTTCGTGCTCAGGGTAATACCCGTCTTATGGTCCACGATCTTGATCTCAGATGTCCTGGAGATCACGATATCCACGGGCTTCCCTTCGCTGTTCTGCCCTTTTACGGTCCTCAGGTCCTCAATCTCGGCCTTTCCGTCGAAGCGGGCTTCCAGCTTGTTGTCTTCAGAGATGTTCCCTGCGATACCTCCCACGTGGAAGGTCCTCAGGGTCAGCTGCGTACCGGGTTCTCCGATAGATTGGGCAGCAACTACTCCCACAGCCTCTCCGCGCTGCACCATTTTATTGGTAGCGAGGTTTCGGCCATAACATTTGGCGCAGATTCCTTTCTGTGCCTCACAGGTAAGAGCAGAACGCACTTCTACTTTCTCCACGGGAGATGCTTCTATCTTCCTTACATCGGCCTCCATGATCTCCTCCCCGGCCCTGAGGATCAGTTCCTCGGTAAGCGGGTTGTATACATCATGCAGGGATACCCTTCCCAGGATACGCTCTCCTAGGGTTTCCACGATCTCCTCATTCTTCTTGAGGCTTTCCACCTCAATACCCCTGAGGGTACCGCAATCCTCGATATTGACGATCACATCCTGAGATACATCCACCAGCCTACGGGTGAGGTATCCGGCATCAGCCGTTTTCAGAGCGGTATCCGCCAATCCTTTACGCGCACCGTGAGTGGAGATAAAGTACTCAAGGATGGAAAGACCTTCCTTAAAGTTCGACAGGATGGGGTTTTCGATGATCTCTCCTCCCCCAGCGGTCGATTTCTTGGGTTTCGCCATCAGTCCGCGCATACCGGTCAGCTGACGGATCTGCTCCTTGGAACCCCTCGCCCCTGAGTCGAGCATCATGTACACGGAGTTGAAGCCCTGCTGGTCTTCGCGGATCCGTTTCATGGCCAGCTCAGTAAGCATGGCGTTCGTGGAGGTCCACACGTCGATCACCTGGTTATAACGCTCGTTATTGGTGATCAGACCCATGTTATAGTTCATCATGATGCCATCTACCTGCTGGTTGGCATCAGCGATCATTTCGTGTTTCTCCTGAGGGATGATGATATCCCCGAGGCTGAAGGACAAGCCACCTTTGAAGGCGAACTCGTATCCCATCGTCTTAATCTTGTCCAGGAACTCAGCCGTAGTGGGCACGTCGGTCACAGAGAGGATCTTACCGATGATGTCCCTGAGGGATTTCTTGTTCAGTACCTCGTTCACATATCCGGCCTCTTCGGGCACGACCATGTTGAAGAGGACCCTTCCCACGGTGGTCTCTATGATCTGGTTGACCAGTTCTCCTTTTTCATTGAAATCCTTGGCCCTTACCTTGATCCCGGCGTTGAGCTCCACCTTGCCTTCATTAAAGGCGATAACGACCTCCTCATAGGAGTAGAACGTCAGGCCTTCCCCTTTTACAGGTCTCTCCTTGGTGGATTTGCGCTCCTTGGTCATGTAGTACAACCCGAGTACCATATCCTGAGAAGGTACGGTAATGGGCGAACCATTGGCTGGGTTCAGGATGTTATGGGACGCCAGCATCAACAGCTGTGCCTCCAGGATCGCTTCAGGACCCAGTGGCAGGTGAACGGCCATCTGATCCCCGTCGAAGTCGGCGTTAAAGGCCGTACAAACCAGGGGGTGAAGACGGATCGCCTTACCTTCGATCAGCCTCGGCTGGAAGGCCTGGATACCCAGCCTGTGCAGGGTGGGGGCCCGGTTCAGCAACACGGGGTGTCCTTTGAGGACATTCTCCAGGATGTCCCATACTACGGGTTCCTTTTTATCTATGATCTTTTTAGCTGATTTTACTGTCTTCACGATACCCCTCTCGATGAGTTTTCGGATGACGAAAGGCTTGTAGAGTTCAGCAGCCATGTCTTTTGGCAGACCGCACTCGTACAGGCTCATTTCGGGACCCACAACGATCACGGAACGGGCGGAATAATCCACACGTTTTCCGAGGAGGTTCTGACGGAACCTTCCCTGCTTCCCTTTGAGGGAGTCAGAAAGTGATTTCAGTGGCCTGTTGGATTCTGTCTTGACGGCAGAGGCTTTACGCGTATTGTCGAAAAGGGAATCCACGGCTTCCTGCAGCATCCTCTTTTCGTTCCTGAGGATCACTTCAGGGGCCTTGATCTCCATCAGCCTTTTGAGTCGGTTGTTCCGGATGATCACCCTTCGGTAGAGGTCATTGAGGTCTGATGTGGCAAACCTACCTCCATCGAGGGGCACCAAAGGCCTTAGTTCAGGCGGGATCACGGGGATCACCTTCATGATCATCCACTCGGGACGGTTCTCACGGTTGTCCTGGGATTCCCTCAGGGCTTCCACTACCTGCAGCCTTTTGAGGGCTTCGGTCTTCCTTTGCTTGGAGGTCTCCGTATTCGCCTTGTGCCTCAGGTCATAGGAGAGTTCCTTGAGGTCGATCCTCGAAAGGAGGTCGATCAGGCACTCTGCTCCCATCTTGGCGATGAACTTATTAGGGTCGGAATCTTCCAGGTACTGGTTCTCAGGCGGGATGGTTTCCAGGATATTGAGGTATTCCTCTTCCGTCAGGAAGTCGAGCATCTCCAGTTCTTCTCCCTCAGGGCCTTTTGCGACTCCGGGCTGGATCACCACATACCTTTCGTAATAGATGATCATATCCAGTTTCTTGGACGGCAGGCCCAGCAGGTACCCAATTTTGTTGGGCAGGGAACGGAAGTACCAGATATGGGCAACGGGAACCACCAGATTGATGTGTCCCACGCGGTCCCTTCTCACTTTCTTTTCGGTAACCTCCACCCCACAGCGGTCGCACACGATCCCGCGATAGCGGATCCGCTTGTACTTCCCGCAGGCGCATTCGTAATCCTTTACGGGTCCGAAGATACGCTCACAGAACAACCCATCCCTTTCCGGCTTGTGCGTCCTGTAGTTGATCGTCTCAGGTTTGAGGACCTCTCCCCTAGATTCCGCCAGGATGGCTTCCGGAGAAGCCAGACCGATGGAAATCTTGTTAAACCTCTTTACTGCTGTGTTATCGTGATGTCTAGCCATAATGCTATTGGTGATACTATATTATTAACAGGTACTCTAATTATTCCTCCAGACGGATATCGAGGCCGAGGCCTTTGAGCTCGTGCATCAATACGTTGAAGGATTCCGGCAAGCCAGGTTCCGGCATGGTCTCTCCCTTGACGATAGACTCATAGGTCTTCGCCCTTCCGATCACGTCGTCAGACTTCACGGTGAGGATCTCCCTCAGGGTAGCAGAAGCTCCATAAGCCTGGAGGGCCCATACTTCCATTTCCCCGAATCGCTGTCCACCGAACTGCGCTTTTCCTCCCAGAGGTTGCTGGGTGATCAGCGAGTAAGGTCCGATAGAACGGGCGTGCATCTTGTCATCCACCATATGGCCTAACTTGAGCATGTAGATCACACCCACGGTAGCCGCCTGGTCAAAGCGTTCCCCGGTTCCACCGTCATAGAGATAGGTGTGTCCGAACCTCGGGATACCGGCCTCGTCTGTCAGCTTATCGATCTCGTCAATGGTGGCACCGTCAAAGATAGGGGTAGCGTATTTCTGCCCCAGGTTCTGACCTGCCCAGCCCAATACGGTCTCGTAGATCTGACCGATGTTCATCCGCGAGGGTACCCCCAGCGGGTTCAGCACAATGTCCACAGGGGTTCCATCTTCCAGGAAAGGCATGTCTTCCTGGCGAACGATACGTGCCACGATACCTTTGTTTCCGTGGCGTCCGGCCATCTTATCCCCCACTTTCAGCTTTCTCTTTTTGGCGATGTACACCTTAGCCAGTTTCATGATTCCGGCTGGGAGTTCATCTCCTACGGAGATAGTGAACTTGTCCCTCCTCAGGTTCCCCTGCAGGTCGTTCAACTTGATCTTATAGTTGTGTAACAGATCAGCCACCAGTACATTGGTCGCCTTGTCCGTGGTCCAGCTGCCGCTTACCAGGTGGGCGAAATCGTCCACCGCGTTCAGCATCTTCATTGTGTATTTCTTGCCTTTTGGCAGCACTTCCTCGCCCAGGTCATTGACAACCCCCTGAGAGGTCTTACCGTTGATCAGTTTGAAGAGTTTGTCCACAAGGATGTCTTTCAGCTCCTGGAATTTCACTTCGTATTCCAGCTCCAGGGCGTTGATCGCCTCCTTGTCCTCGGAACGCTTGCGCTTGTCCTTGATGGACCTGGAGAACAGTTTCTTGTCGATCACAACTCCCCTGAGCGATGGAGAAGCCTTCAATGAGGCGTCCTTGACGTCCCCGGCCTTGTCGCCGAAGATCGCGCGAAGGAGTTTCTCCTCCGGAGTCGGGTCGGATTCTCCTTTAGGAGTGATCTTCCCGATAAGGATGTCCCCTGGCTTGACCTCGGCACCTATGCGGATCATTCCGTATTCGTCCAGGTCTTTGGTCGCCTCTTCGGATACATTGGGGATGTCATTGGTCAGTTCCTCAGCCCCCAGTTTGGTATCCCTTACTTCCAGGGAGTACTCATCTATGTGGATGGATGTGAAGATATCTTCACGAACCACTTTTTCTGAGATTACGATCGCATCCTCGAAGTTGTATCCCTTCCAGGGCATAAAGGCCACTTTCAGGTTCCTTCCCAGGGCGAGCTCTCCGCTCTCTGTCGCATACCCCTCGCAAAGGACCTGTCCCTTTTTAACCTTGTCCCCTTTTCTCACGATGGGCTTGAGGTTGATACTGGTCCCCTGGTTGGTCTTGCGGAACTTCACAAGCTCATAGGTCTTGGAATCCTCGTCAAAACTAACCAGTCTTTCCTCGTCCGTACGGCTGTACTTGATGACTATCTTTTGGGCGTCCACGTATTCGATGACCCCGTCTCCTTCAGCGTTGATAAGGACCCGTGAATCTGAGGCTACCTGCCTTTCGAGTCCGGTTCCCACAATGGGCGACTGGGGCTTGAGCAGGGGAACGGCCTGCCGCATCATGTTAGATCCCATCAGGGCCCGGTTCGCATCGTCGTGCTCCAGGAAGGGGATCAGGGATGCGGAAATGGAGGCGATCTGGTTAGGCGCAACGTCCGTATAGTTCACCTCGGCAGGATCCACCACGGGGAAGTCTCCTTCCTCCCGGGCGATCACTTTCTCCCTGTCGATTGTTCCGTCTTTTTTAAGGGGAATGTTCGCCTGGGCGATCTTCATTCCCTCCTCTTCCTCAGCACTGAGGAAGATGTACTCCTTGGTGTCCACTTTTCCGTCTGCCACCTTGCGGTAAGGGGTCTCCAGGAAGCCCATGGAGTTGACCTTGGCAAAGACCGAAAGGGAAGAGATCAAACCGATATTAGGTCCTTCCGGCGTCTCGATCGGGCAAAGCCTTCCGTAGTGGGTATAGTGTACGTCCCTGACCTCGAAACCGGCCCTTTCCCTGGAAAGTCCGCCTGGCCCCAGAGCAGACAGCCTCCTCTTGTGAGTGATCTCTGCAAGGGGGTTGGTCTGGTCCATGAACTGTGACAGCTGGTTGGTCCCGAAGAAGGAATTGATGACCGAAGACAGGGTCTTGGCGTTGATCAGGTCGATAGGTGTAAACACCTCGTTGTCCCTGACGTTCATCCTTTCCCGGATCGTCCTGGCCATACGGGCCAGCCCCACACCGAACTGGGCGGAGAGCTGTTCTCCCACTGTCCTTACCCTTCGGTTGGAAAGGTGGTCAATATCGTCGATCTCCGCTTTGGAGTTGATCAATTCTATGAGGTACTTGATGATCGTGATGATATCCTCTTTGGTGAGGACCTGTTTGTCCATCCCGATATCGAGTCCGAGTTTTTTGTTCATCCTGTACCTTCCCACTTCCCCGAGGTTGTATCGCTGGTCTGAGAAGAAAAGTTTGTCAATGATGCCCCTGGCCGTTTCCTCATCTGGTGGTTCGGCATTCCTCAGCTGGCGGTAGATGTGTTCCACAGCCTCTTTTTCCGAGTTGGTCGGGTCTTTCTGCAGGGTGTTATGAATGATGGCATAGTCGCTCTGAGCGTTGTTCTCCTTGTGCAGGAGGATGGTCTTCACGTCGGCGTCTATGATCTGCTGGATATGGTCCTTTTCGAGGATGGTGTCCCGGTCGAGGATGATCTCGTTACGTTCGATGGAGACCACTTCCCCTGTATCTTCATCCACGAAATCCTCATGCCAGGTGTTCAGCACCCTTGCGGCCAGTTTGCGGCCGAGGACCTTGGTAAGCCCTGTCTTGGTGACCTTCACTTCTTCAGAGAGGTCGAAGATCTCGAGGATGTCCTTATCCCTCTCGAAACCGATCGCCCTGAACAGGGTGGTCACAGGTAATTTTTTCTTTCTGTCGATATAGGCGTACATCACGCTGTTGATGTCCGTAGCGAATTCGATCCACGATCCCTTGAAGGGGATCACCCTTGCGGAGTACAGTTTGGTACCGTTGGCGTGGAAAGACTGTCCAAAAAAGACACCCGGTGAACGGTGCAGCTGGGAAACGACCACACGCTCAGCCCCGTTGATCACAAAGGTCCCGCTGGGGGTCATGTAGGGAATGGTCCCCAGGTATACGTCCTGGACAATGGTCTCAAAGTCCTCGTGCTCCGGATCCGTACAATACAGTTTCAGCCTTGCCTTGAGGGGTACACTGTAGGTAAGTCCGCGTTCTATACACTCCTGTATGGAATAGCGCGGAGGGTCTATAAAGTAATCGAGGAACTCCAATACGAATTGGTTCCTGGTATCGGTAATGGGAAAGTTTTCCATGAAGGTGTTGTACAGCCCTTCATTGCCCCTCTCGTCAGATTTTGTTTCAAGCTGAAAAAAATCTTGAAATGATTTAATCTGAATGTCCAAGAAATCCGGGTAGTC
>JBFKPJ010000074.1:0-12495 GCA_041628355.1 Muriicola sp.
CTTCGCCCGACTCCTCAAATGGATGTTCCAGCACTACAAGGACCTCACCCTGGCCCTGCTCACAGGATTTATCATTGGGTCGCTGAGCAAGATCTGGCCCTGGAAGGTGGTACTGGAGACCCGGGTCTTCGATGAAAAAATAATCCCGGTGCTGGAAGAGAATATCTCTCCCCTGGCCTATCCGGGAGACCCTCAACTTCTCTGGGCAATTCTTCTGGCTATCGCAGGTTTTTCGCTTATTTTTATGCTCGAAAAGCTCGCAGCAAAGAAATAAAACCTACTGACATGCATCAACCCCGATCCTTTGCAGACAAGGTATTCCTTTTTATCAAGGGTCTCGCCATGGGCACAGCCAATAAGGTGCCCGGGGTTTCAGGGGGTATCGTTGCCTTTGTTGCCGGCTTTTACGAGGAGTTCATCTACTCCCTCCAAAAAGTAAACCTCAAGGCCTTCAAGCTTCTGGTCAACGGGCGGTTCAAAAGCTTTTACCGCTATGTGAACGGTCCATTCCTCACCCTGCTCATCTTTGGGATGCTTGTGAGTTATTTCAGCGTATCCAAAATCCTGGATTATTTCTTAGAGACCAAGGAACTCTATGTGTGGGCGACCTTTTTCGGGATGATCATCGGCTCGATCTACTTCATCGCCAAGGATTTTGAGCACTGGAACCGCAAGACCATCACCTGGGGGGCGGTCGGACTTGTCGCAGGGATCTCTATCAGTTTTTTGAGTCCGGCCCGAGAAAATGACAACCTCCTTTTTATCTTCCTTTGCGGGATCATCAGCGTTTCCGGAATGACCCTGCCCGGACTTTCCGGTTCCTTTATCCTCATACTTCTCGGAAACTATGTCCTGCTTTTGGTGGATTCCGTCAACGCCCTCTATGACACCATCGCGGAGGTCATCAAAGGCGATTTCAGCTTCACCTCAGACCGGGAACGCATTGGAACCCTGAAAATACTGGTTGTCTTCACCCTGGGCTCTGCGACGGGGCTGGTCACCTTATCCCACCTGCTGGGCTATGTTCTCAAGCACTTCAGGCATATCACCACGGCTGTGATCATTGGGTTCATCACGGGAAGCCTGGGGGTGGTCTGGCCCTGGAAAAGGACTATCTTTGCCGAAGATGCCCTGGGCAAGGTATTGTATGACAGCAACGGAGACCCTGTGATCAGGAATTACGAGCGGTTTCTCCCGGAGCCTTCGGATGCGGAAACTTGGTGGGCTATAGGGTATATTGTGCTGGGTATACTGATCCTGATCGGTTTGGAATGGTATGGAAAAAACAGAGAGAAAAAATAGATTCGGCCTCCTGGGAAGGAATATCTCGTATTCCTTTTCCAAAGGATATTTTACCCGGTTCTTTAAAGAACAGGGGCTTACCCACTTGTCCTACGAGAATTTTGACCTGCAGGACATCTCAGATCTCGAAACCCTTTTGAAAGAGGAACAGGACCTCGGCGGACTCAGTGTCACCATCCCCTACAAACAACAGATCATCCCTTATCTGCACAGGCTGCACCCGGAGGCAAGGGAAATAGGCGCGGTGAACACCGTAAAATTTACCAGGACAGGCCTGGAAGGCTACAATACCGATACCTACGGATTCCAGAGGTCCATCGAGCCCTTTCTCAATACCCAGAAACATTCCCATGCGCTGATCCTGGGAACAGGAGGCGCATCCCTGGCCATCGCCTACAGCCTGCAACAACTGGGTATAGACTACAAAAAGGTCTCCCGTCAGCCCGGCGAGGGTCAATGGCACTACGATTCACTGACCGAAGACCGGATTCAGAAACATACCCTGATCATCAATTGTACGCCTTTGGGTACCTATCCCCGGGTGGAGGAAAAACCGCAGATCCCCTATGAATACCTCCATGCCGGGCACCTGCTGTACGACCTGGTCTACAACCCGCAAAAAACCGCATTCATGAAGGCAGGCGAAAAAAAGGGGGCTGTGACTACCAACGGGCAGGCCATGCTGGAATACCAGGCCCAAAAAGCATGGGAGATCTGGCAGCAGGGACAGACGGACTGATCCGGTAAGCCCTGGAACACCCTTCTGCCCCGTGTAAAAGATCATTGATTACCTTTGTCGTCTGTAGGGTTGTTAGTATCTTACAGAGGGAATAATTCCCAATTGCGCACCAAATCCAGACAATCATGTTGGAAGAAAAAGACGAGAAACTACATTCGGATGTAGGGGAAAAGGAAACACCGGAGACTACTGAGGAAAATTTGACCTCAGAGAAAACGTCCGGAGAGTCCGAAAAAAAGGAATCCGCCCAAAAGGCCGCATCCAAAGCCACCGCTACCCAAACTAAAAAGAAGGCAACCTCAAAGGTTGAAGGTGAGGTCACGGAGGAGAAGGCAACTACAGCCAGGTCAAGAAAGAAAGCGGCTGCAGAGGCTGAGGAAGAGGCTCCTGTGGAAAAAGCGAGCGAACCGGTTGCCGGGACCGGGGAAGAAAAGGCTGAAAAGAAAGAGGTCCCCGGGAAAGAGGAAGATGTACTGGATGAGATCGATGATACCAATGCCGAGGATGCTGAAGATGAGGACAACCACCGCAGGCATCACATCCCCATGCAAGACTACCACGCCATGTCCATGGAGAACCTGGTCGGGGAACTGCAGCGTCTGATCCGCACGGAAAAAGTACAGGCGATCAAGAACCATGTGGATGCGATCAAATCCGAATTCGACATGAAGTTTCAGGATTTCATCGAGGAGAAGAAAGAGGAATTCGTGAGTCACGGGGGGAACGAAGCAGACTTCAAATACAATTCAGTTGCCAAACGGCAGTTCAATGAGGTCTATTCAGACTACAGGGAAAAACGGAATGCTTACTACCGAAACCTGGAACAGACCCTGAAGACGAACCTGGAGAAGAGGCTTCAGATCATAGAGGAGCTCAAGTCGCTCGTAAACATGGAGGAGGACATCAATACCACCTATAAGAATTTTAAGGACCTGCAGGAACAATGGCGGAATGCAGGGGCCGTACCCAGGAGCAATTACAACGATGTATGGCGTACGTATCACCACCATGTGGAGATCTTTTACGACTTCCTGCACCTGAATCGGGAATTGCGCGACCTGGATTTTAAATATAACCTGGAGGAAAAGGAGAAACTCGTACAAAGGGCAGAGGCCCTGGCCGATGAACCGGACCTGAATAAGGCATTCCGCGAATTACAGACCCTCCACAAGATCTGGAAGGAAGATATAGGCCCCGTAGACAAGGAACATCGGGACGCCATCTGGGAACGATTCAGCAATGCTACCAAAGCGATGCACCAGAGGCGACAGGACCACTTTAAGGAGCTTGAAAAGGAATTTGAGGAAAACCTCCTCAAAAAGAACGAGATCATTGCCTCCATTGCCTCGCTGGGAGAACATGTGGCTTCAGAACACAAAAGCCTTCAGAAACAGATCCGGGAAATGGAAGCCCTGAGGACCGCTTTCTTTTCCGCAGGGAAGGTACCCCAGAAGGACAACGAAGCAACCTGGAGTCGGTTTAAAGAGGCCGTCAGGGCCTTTAACCGGAAAAAGAACGAATACTACAAGAACCTGAAAAAGGAACAACAGGTAAACCTCGAGAAAAAACGGGAACTGGTCAAAGTTGCTGAATCCCTAAAGGATTCCGAAGACTGGGATGCTGTGACGCCCCAGATGAAAAGGATACAGCAGGACTGGAAGAAGATCGGCCACGTCCCCAGAAAGTTTTCGGACAAGTTGTGGAAGGAGTTCAAAACGGCGTGCAACCATTACTTCGACCGTCTTCACGCCAGTAAGAACAAGGCCAGCGGACAGGAAATGGAAAACCTGGAGAAGAAGAAAGCCTGCCTGGACAAATTGCAGGCATTCAGTCCGGGTAAATCACGGGAAGAGGACCTTGCCGCGGTCAAATCCCTGATCGGGGAATGGAGGGAAATCGGCCGGGTTCCCTACAACAAGAAAAACATCAACGGGAAGTTCAACAAGATTATCGACGAGGTCCTTAAAAAAATTGGAGTCGACCAGAAGGAGGCTGAACTCCTCAAATACGGCAGCAAACTAAAAGAACTGGCCTCCACCCATGACGATTATGCCCTGAGAAAGGAACGTACCTTTATCAAACGCAAGATAGACGAAGGCAAGAGCGAGATCAACCAACTGGAAAACAACTTGCAGTTCTTCTCTAATGCCTCAGAAGACAACCCACTGGTAAAGGAGGTGGTCGAAAAGATCAACAGGCAAAAGGAATCCCTCAAGACCTGGAAAGCGAAGCTGAAAAAGATCAATATTCTGCAACACTCACTTTCCAAGGAGGAAGAGGAAGAAGCGTCGTCAGAAGGAGAAACAGAAGAAGGGCAGGAAGAAGCATAGTTTTGGATTTAGGCGTGGATGTTATGCGCGACCGGATCTGATTAAGCCAGTTTAGTAGTGCTCTTAGCAGTCTTAAAAGAAAGCTCCTTTTTGATACGGCTGTTCTTAAAACGGTACAGACGGGCTACGCTCTCTTTCTCAGCAGCAGTAACAACCACCTCTTTTTTGGCAGTTTCTACCTTTACTTCCGGAGTAGTATTCTGAGCCTGGGCGGCGAAGCTGATCAGGAAAAAGAAGAAGAAAGTTACGAGCGTTTTCATGTCTTGCGTTTTATATTAATAAAACGCAATGAAGGGTGTTTCGCCGGGGTGTCATTCGCTGAAAAACCCTTATTTTTCGGTATCTGGCGAGAATCCGGGTGAAGTGCAAAAAATCATCGGTGAACGTCACGGAACCCCAAAACCGCTTATCGGAAAAAAGGGTTGTTTATCGGGATGAAATCCAGGGAACAATACCTATTTCCTTTTCCCCATGGAAATCCACCCTTATCCCCTTGGACAGACCTGGCTGAGAAGCCGAAGAATTTGCTACATTTATTCAGACCAAAAGAATCAACTGCCATGAAAAACATCCTCCAGCTGGCCTTACTCTGCTTTTTCCTGTTTTCCTCACGGGCACAGGAAACCCCCAAAGATTATTCCGAGGCCTTTGCCCTGATCGAGGTCTGGCTCGATGCTCAGAAAGACTTCGAGAAACTTCCCGGGATCTCGGTCGCCGTCATCGAGGATCAGGAAGTACTCTGGTCCGGGGGGTATGGCCAGGCCAACATGGCAAAGAACCTGCCCATGACCCCTGAGACCCTCTGCAGTATCTGCTCCATCTCCAAGCTCTTTACTGCGGTGGCCATTATGACCCTTTACGAAGAAGGAAAACTCAGTCTGGACGACACTGTGGAGAACCTGCTGCCCGGATACGACCTGAAACAGCAATTCCCGGAAAGCGGGCCCATTACCGTACGAAACCTCCTCACCCATTCCTCAGGCCTTCCCAGGGAGGCGGATGCACCATACTGGACGGGGCCCGACTTCCCCTTTCCATCCCGGGAGGAGGTATACAGCGGCCTGAAGAAGCAGCAGACCCTCTACCCTGCCGCTACCTATTTCCAGTACAGCAACCTGGCTTTGACCCTTCTGGGCGAGATCGTAGCACAGGTCTCAGGACGATCCTATGATTCCTATGTTCAGGAACACATCCTTACCCCATTGCAACTGTCTCAAACACGTACGGTCCTTCCCGAAACCTTGTATGGGGACAAACTGGCCATCGGGTACAGCGCCCTGAACCGCAAGGGGGAGCGACCCCCTGTCAACTTTTTCCAGGCCCGGGGCATCAAGGCCGCAGCCGGGTATTCCTCCAATGTACTCGACCTCGGGAAATTTGCCTCCTGGCAGTTCCGGCTGAGGGATAGCACGAAAGCAGAGGTACTGGAGCCTGCGACCCTTAAACTCATGCAACAGGTCCACTTCATGGACCCTAACTGGAGGACGAGCTGGGGCCTTGGCTTCAGGGTCTATAAAGGTGCCAATGGAACTACCTGGGTAGGACATGGTGGCTCCTGCCCTGGTTACAGGTCGGCCCTGGAACTCGACCTCAAGAACAAGCGGGCCTATGCGGTGGCCATCAACGCCGGGGGCACTAATCCCAACAGGTATGTCCGGGGCCTCCACGGCATCCTCAATAAGGTCAAATCAGGGAAAAAAGCAGACAGTGACATACCCTTTGCAGACTACACCGGCCTCTATGATGCCCGCCCCTGGGGGAGCGAGGAATACATAGGCAGTTGGGAAGGCCAGCTCATGATGGTCGACCTCCCATCCGAAGACCCGGCAGATGATATCAGCCTTTACAAGCATATGGAAGGGGATACCTTCCGGCGTGTACGAGACGACGGGGAACTGGGAGAGACTGTGGTCTTTGAGCGCGATGCGGAAGGCAAAGTGTATCGATACTCACAGCACGGGAATTACACCTATAAGATAAAGCCGTAATGCTCCTCCGCAGATTGGGATTGAAGAAAACAATACACAAAACAGACATGACCTGAAAAGGGCCGCATTAAATTCTGGAGAATATGAGATCACTAATAGTTTTGAAAATAATCTCTGCATTTTGCATTTTTCTGATCTGTTTCGGACTTCAGGCCCAGAATAAATCTTCAAGTAAGGAGCCTTTCATCCGCATTTACAACCTGGAAGGCCAAAAGGTCCTCAAAGGACGGGTAGTGAATGTTACAAACAGCACGATCACTGTGATACGAGGGAATGAGAAACGGGAAATGAACGTTTCAGAAGTAGGATTTATCCGGACCAAGCATTCCGTGGGGCATAATGTGCTTATCGGAGCCTCTGCAGCTTCAGCCATTGCAGCAGTGACCTTTGCCGCAGAAGCAGACCCGGATGCCTGGATCTTCGGATACACGGCCGGAGAGGGTATTCTGGCAGGATTCATACTGGGTGCGCCGGTAGGAGGAGGTATCGGTGCCCTTACCGCACTTTTTAAAAAGTCCCGAGAGTACGAGATCAACGGAGAGTCGACAAAATGGATGGAGATCATGCCACTTTTCCAAGAACAGTCAGCTCAGGAATAGGTACGAGCGACCGAAAAAAGCAAATCTCCCTCTTTCTGAACTTATAATTCCGTAAATCGTGTATTTTTAGGCCGACCTATGGAATATGTGATCATTGCTATTGTCGCCTTCCTGGTGGCCATCCTGACCTTCTTTTCGGGATTTGGCCTGGGGACCATCCTCACTCCGGTTTTTATGATCTTCTTCCCGGTAGAACTGGCCATAGCCCTTACCGGGGTCGTACACTTCTTCAACAACATCTACAAGCTTTTCCTCGTCGGCCGGAATGCAGACAAACAGGTGCTGTTGCACTTTGGGATCCCGGCCGTCATAGCGGCCTTTTTCGGCGCCTGGCTGCTGCTCAATATCAACGATGTAGAACCCCTGTTCTCCTACACCGCTTTCGGCAAACACATGGAAGTGTATCCCGTTAAGTTCCTGATCTCCATCCTGTTGATCATTTTTGCCACCATGGACCTCCTGCCCTGGTTCAACAAACTGCAGTTCGGGAAGGAAAAACTTCCCCTGGGCGGGGCCCTGAGTGGTTTTTTCGGCGGACTCTCCGGCAATCAGGGTGCTCTCAGGAGCGCTTTCCTGATCAAGGCAGGTCTGTCTAAGGAGGTCTTCATCGGGACAGCCGTGGTGATCTCAACCCTGGTCGACTTTACCCGATTGAGTGTATACGCTACCCGCTTCGCCACCGCAGGACTGGGGGATTACGTGCCCCTGGTCCTCTGTGCCACCCTGGCAGGCATTGCCGGTTCCTTTGTAGGGAACAGGCTCTTAAAGAAAGTGACCCTGCGCTTCCTGCAGGTCACCGTGGCTATCATGCTCATCCTGCTTTCCCTCGCCCTTGGGGCAGGGTTGATTTAATGCCAATAAAAATTAAGGATACTGATCATCTGGGCAGGCCGCTCATGACATATCGCACAAAACATGAGTTTTAAGCCAGTTTAGTAGTGCTCTTAGCAGTCTTAAAAGAAAGTTCCTTTTTGATACGGCTGTTCTTAAAACGGTACAGACGGGCTACGCTCTCTTTCTCAGCAGCAGGAGCAACCACCTCTTTTTTGGCAGTTTCTTCCTTTAACTCAGGAGTAGTATTCTGAGCCTGGGCGGCGAAGCTGATCAGGAAAAAGAAGAAGAAAGTTACGAGCGTTTTCATGTCTTGCGTTTTATATATATAAAACGCAATGAGGGGTGTTTCACCGGAGTGCCATTCGCTGAAAAACCCTTATTTTTCGGTATCTGGCGAGAATCCGGGTGAAGTGCAAAAAATCATCGGTGAACGTCACGGAACCCCAAAACCGCTAATCGGAAAAAGGGGTCGTTTATCGGTGTCTTCCTAAGCTATCGAAAGTTTCGGAGAAGACGATTCTATGGTATTGTAATTGACATTGGTTTGGCTTGGTATACTACAGCCGATAATCCTGTAAATTAGTAGGTATGAAAAAGAATACATTAGGTCTATTTCTCTCTCTCAGCATTTTTGTCTTATCGGTGTATCTCCTGGTCACGTCTTCGCCTGCCCTGGAATATCCCCTGGGTAATAACGACACCATACCCCTTGGCAATTTTATTACCTGGGCCGGACTGATCGCCCTTCCCATGAGCCTGTACTGGGGCATTGGGAAACTCAGGAGGCCTCAGGGTTCCACCTACCGAACTTTGTCTGCAGGCCTTAAGTTCCTCATCCTCCTTTCCCTCTTATGGCTCCCTGTATCCTATGGACTGTCGGGGAATATGAATTTTAATTTCGGGGGAACTACTTCGTTCCAGGGGGGACAAACGGCCATGACCCTGTTCTGGGGGTTGAGTTTGGGAATACCTGTCACTTCCTTTTTTCTGTTATTCCTGCACCTATTGCTTGAGGCCTTTCACAGATTGAAGAACCGATGAGGTCTGGTCTCTATACTGGTACCTTGAGAAAAAGAAACGGATCCGGGCAGTTGTCTTTGTAGTATTCCACCTCGGATGCCCGGCAGACACCCGGATAATCCCCCTGCTTTCCTTCCAGGTCGAGGATCACCTGGAAATGAAGGTGGGGCGCATAATTCACATTGATATCGGGGGTACCCAGGGCTCCAAGCACCTCCCCTTTTTCTATATATTTTCCCGGATAAAGCCCCGTGAGGGATTCCAGGGAAAGATGTCCATAAAGCGTGTGAAATCCATGGCCGCCCACCTTGTGGTTCAGGATTATGGTTGGGCCGTAATCTCCCTTGACCGCATTGTTCCTGAAACTGTGGACCACCCCATCCAGAGGAACCATCACCCGCGTCCCTGCCTCGGTCCAGAAATCGACCCCCAGGTGTACGTCCCTGGGTTCTGCACCTGATTCAAACTCCGCATTCCCCCTGTAGAGGTTCCTTCGTTCCAGATATCCCCCATAGGCCACACGGGCAGAATTCCGTTTCAGTACCTTATTTACATAATCCTGGCAGGCGAACGGATCTGCCAGATCCACATCGTCCAGCTCCCTGTTTGATGTACTGAGGTCCATCGGGGTATACTCTTCCCATGGAATGGCAGTATCCAGGACGGGGCCCGACTGAGGTACTCCCGGGAAAGTGTTCAGCATGTTCAATATGGTTGTTTTACAAAAGGAAGATAGGCGATTCATTGGATAATTAACACCTCCTTAACCCGGATTTTTATCAGGTTTTATACCTTTTGCTCTTCAAAAGAAAAATAATTGCTATGAAATTACTCAGAACCTCCATTTTTACGGCGATCGCCCTGGTATCATTGAGTTGCCAGACCAAAGCCAAGGATTCTTCCCAAAAGCCGGGTGAACCCATCGCACAAGAAGAAAAACTATCCCAGTCCGAATTGCAGCAATATGAGACCGCCTATTTTGCCAGCGGCTGTTTCTGGTGCGTGGAGGCTATTTTTGAAAGTGTGAAAGGGGTCAAGGAAGCTGTTTCGGGATATGCCGGAGGCACAGAAGAAAACCCTACCTATGAGCAGGTGAGTTACGGGCGAACCACCCATGCCGAAGCCGTGGAGGTTTATTACGATCCGGAAAAAGTGAGTTTCTTTGAACTTGTACAGGTCTTTTATGGCTCGCACGACCCCACCACCCTCAACCGGCAGGGCCCTGACCGGGGAGCACAATACCGTTCTATCGCCTTTTACAAGAACGAGCAGGAAAGAATGATCATCGAGGAATACCAAAAAGTCCTGGATGAAAGCGGGGTATACGGAAGGCCCATAGTTACCGAGATCAAGCCCTTCACTACCTTCTGGAAGGCCGAAGAATACCACCAGGATTACGAGCGCAAACACCCTGATGACTCTTATATCCGCAATGTCTCCATCCCCCGCCTGAACCAGTTTAAGGAGAACTTTGCGAAATACCTCAAGACAGACAGCCACTGATACACAGCCTCCATTTCTGCTTTCGCATTTCCTCTTCCCATGCGGTTTGGCCTGGCAGGTCTGACCAGGGGGTTAAGGTTACGTACATCGAGATTTTTCCAAAAACGCAGGGGAATTCTGATTAAATTGTATCTTTAGTTAGCCAAAAAGACCCCCAGATCTAAGGCCGATTGCAGGCAATCTTCCCCACGGACGATAGCTGCTTAGAACTTTAAACCCTGTGAAATGAAATACGCTATGATGCTCCTTGCCGCAGCCTGTATTCTCGGCTGTGGCACTTCAACCGAAAAAGAGAACCATCAGCTCCTGCTGGTAAAAAAGGCCTCTACCCCACCAACCCTGGACGGTTTGGCTACGGAGACCTGCTGGAATATGGCCACATGGCATCCCCTAGACCAAAACTGGCTTGGGGAGGCATACACCTATGATGATTTCAATGGACGCTACAAGCTCAGCTGGGATGAGGACTACCTCTATGTGCTCGTGGAGATCACAGACGATATCCTATACGATGCCCGTAAGGACCCCCTCAAACTCTGGTGGGATGACGACTGTGTGGAGGTCTTTATCGATGAGGACAATTCGGGCGGTCTGCACCAGTTCAGCCACAACGCTTTTGCCTACCACATCGCCCTGGATGGGAATGTCGTCGACCTGGCCCCGGACCGGGAACCCCGCCTATACAATGACCATGTACGTTCTGCCCGAAGAGTAGAGGGTAATCTTAGTACCTGGGAATTGGCGATCAGGCTCTACAGGGATGATTATCAAGATGGGGGAATCAACATTCCGGTTCCCTTGAGAAAAAACAAAAAGATAGGATTTGCCCTGGCCTACTGCGACAATGACGGCAGTGCAGAACGGGAGAATTTTATAGGTTCGGTGTTTGTACCCGGGGAAGACAAAAACCAGGGATGGATCAATGCGGATATCTTTGGGACCTTGGTCCTGGAAGAGTAGTTTCTATTGCAAGAGTACAGAACTGTAGGCCGTATTGAGTTTAAAGACCCGGTCTGCATTTCCTTTGCCGGATGTACCCGTGTAAACGATCTGTGAACCGTCTTTGGTGCTTTTTAGCCTCCATGAGGCCGGATAGTTGAAATCAGACTGCGTATTCCTTACTGATACCGTGAAGGGTGCCATGGGCAGGGCACATTCCAGTTCCCCGTTCCTCACTTCGATATCGATCCTTTTGAAGTCGGGATCTACTGCGCTGATATAAATAGCACCGAGATCATTCCTGCTGATCAGGTTCCGGATCACCTTGTTGATCTTTACCTCGGATGAGGTCGCCTTTAGGTTCAGATCCGTAACCGCATCCAGCTCTACTTGATCGGTAAAACTGGTATTCAGATTCCCGTATTTCCACTGTGCTACCTTCACGGGCGTGTAGGCAGCGTTGATCTGAGTATCATCTCCTTCGATACTGGCAGCATGCAACCTTGCGTAGGACAAGGTTGCACGAATGTTCCTGGTATTGGCCGCCAGTTTTACTTCCCCATGCCGTACGTTCATTTTCAGGATGGCCGACTTGGGCATTTTGATCTTGATGGTCTTTTTTACCTTATACGATTTGGATTCCCCCTCCCCTGCGTGGAAAAACACATTGGGCGCATCAGCATTCCGGAACTCGTATCGGAGTTTCTCCTTGATCTCCTGGACTTCCTTCCGGGCCTGTTCACGGGCTAGTTGTGCCTGCTCCCGTATCTGCGCTCGCTGCTCTCTCATCTTCGCCCTTTGCTCCTCCATCTCAGCACGCCTTTCCTCCATCATCTGCTGGCGTTCCTCTGCCCTTGCGGCAAATTCCTTTCCCCAGGCTTCCATCTTTTCCTGGAACTCCTTGTCAAAGCTCTTATTGAACTCCTTCTTCCATTTTTTCATATACTTTTCCCCATCCTTCTGGAAGGCTTCATAGTCAAAATCGAAGTCGGGCACAGGTGGCATGGGCGGCATTTCCGGCATGGGCGGGAGGTCCGGGATCGACAGGGAACGCAGCAAAGATTCAACATCGGGTACCACCGCCAGAGCAGGAAACTCCATGTCGTGTCCCAGGGACCGCAGCCCTGCTATCCTGGCCCATCCGCTGTTCCCTGAGGTCCTGATCTCAACGGTCTTGCTGTTGCCCAGGATGTCAATCCCGGAATTCTCAAAGTAGGCCTTCGCTTCCTCCGAAGTGGCTC
>JBFKPJ010000075.1:0-12353 GCA_041628355.1 Muriicola sp.
CGTTATGTTACCTGAGATAAATTCCACAACCTTTTCTTCGGGGATCATCTGTCCGTCGATCCTGATCCGTTCTCTGAACTCCCTGAGGTGGGGAGAGGTGTAAAGGCCCGTCTTGGAACCGGCCTCCTGGAGTCTGGAGGCGAGCATATGACTGCAGGACCCTTTGCCATTGGTCCCGGCAACATGAATGCTTTTGAATTTTAAATGGGGGTCTCCTAAATGAGTGGAAAATTCCTGTATACCCTGGAGTTTCCCGTTGTAGGCAGAAGCACCCTTTTGCTGGTACATTGGAAGCTGGGCAAACATCCAATCCAAGGTTTCCCGATAGGTCATCTGTTACTCACCCAGTTTAAAATTGACAACGACGAATCCGATCTGTTGTGCAGGTGCTCTGGAATCAGGATTCCAGCGATGGAGAAGGGCTGTTTTCCTTGCTGGTTCCAGAAGACACCGATGGTTATTCGTCGTTCCTTTTACCCCTGGTGTGGCATCGATCACACGGCCATTTCGGTCCACCACGATCCTGACCACCACCCGTCCTTCCTCATTGCAATTCTGCAGTTCCTTTCCACGACTTGCCAATGACCTGCCGTTGAGGCCATAGCCACCCGTACCACTGCCCGATCCCGGGGCGCCGTAATAACTATTGGCGTAAGGGTCCCCGTCTGGTTGACCTTTATCTCCCGGCAATGCATCGTCTCCCTCATTGCCCTGTGCAGTGCCGTCCGCATTGTTAATACCCCCCATAAGGGCATCCAGTTTCCGTTTTTTGGCTTCTTCCTCCTGCCGTGCCCTTTCAATGGCGGCCTGTCTTTCACGTTCGGCCCTTTCGGCTTCCTCTTTTACTTTTCTGGCAGCCTCTTCCGCTTTCCGTTTTGCCTCATTCTCCTTCTGTATTCTCAGAGCCTCCTCCCGCTCCTGTGTCAGGAGATTTTCTGCCTCTTTATCGGGTGCTGTTTCTTCGGGTGTGGTTTCGGTTTCCTCAGGCTCAGCAGTAGTTTTCTCGGTTTCGACCGGCTGAGGTGTCTCCTCCTGTTTGGGCCGGAGCAGTTCTTCCGGCTGGTCCCTGCCGGAACCGTATTCCATACTCCCGAAATTCACAGTAATCCCATTTTCTATGGGAGGGTCCATGTAGGTGAGTCCAATGTAAAAAAGTAAAAGGATCAGTGCGCTCAGCAGGAATACTGTGAGCGAAAAGGATTTTTTCTTGTGTCTCGTGTCCAGGAACGACATCAGTTCGGTCGCACTGCCAGGATCACCTTGTAACTATTCCTGTTGGCAATGTCCATAACGTTCACAGCCTCTTTGATGGCTACGCTTTCCTCTGCCCTCAGAATAATGGTGGGGTTCTCTTTCCCTTGCAGCGCTTTTTTTAATTCAATTTCAATATAGGCTCCGTTGATCTGCTGATTGTTCACAAAGTACTCCAGATCCCTGTTGATGGAAACGGAGACGTTCTGTGTGTTGGTCGATTTCCCTTTGGCCTTTGGCAACAGGAGGTCCAGGGCGTTAGGTGAATTGGCCGTCAGCATAAAGAAGATCAGCAGCAGAAATACGATATCCGTCATGGAGGACATACTGAATTCCGGGCTGATCTTATTTCCTCTTCTCAATTTCATAGGTCCGGATTAAGCGGGTTCATTCAGGAGGTCAAGGAATTCCACGGCATTAGCCTCCATCTTGTGGATCACTTTATCCGTGCGGTTCACCAGGTGGTTGTATCCCATGTAAGCGATGATCCCCACTACCAGTCCTGCTACGGTCGTTGTCATGGCCGTATAAATTCCCGATGCCAGCGCACCCATTTCGGCCTGTCCTCCGCTGCTGGCCATTTGATGAAAGGCCAGGATCATCCCGATCACTGTACCCAGGAATCCGATCATGGGAGCAGCTCCTGCCACCGTGGCAAGGATGTTCACGTTTTTCTCCAGTTTATATACCTCCAGAGTTCCTGCGTTCTCAATGGCTGCATTGATGTCATCCAGGGGTTTTCCGATCCTGGACACCCCTTTTTCAGTCAACCTGGCCACGGGTGAATCTGTCTGGGCACAAAGGATCCTGGCAGCCTCCAGTTTTCCGTTCATCACATGGTCACGTATCTGGTTCATAAAATTCTTGTCGATGGTAGAGGCAGCTTTAATAGCCAGTAACCGCTCGAAGTAAATGTACAGGGCCACGGCCAGCATGGCAAAAAGTACGGAGATAATCACGATACTTCCCGTTCCACCGCTGAGGATCAGATCGATCACGGAAAGTGTTTTTTCTTCGGATATTATCTCCCCAACCTGGGCTTCATCAGCCAGATCTTGAAATAGAATCATAGAAGTTCCCTTATTTATTTTGCCCCTATAACGGAGTTATGCGTATTTAATTATGCGTTCAACACTAAATTTCTGATAAGCATAAAACTGATGGCCCCTGCGAGGAATCCGAGCAACGCCAGCCAGGCGATCTTGCGGAGATACCAGAAGAAGTCGATCTTCTCCATTCCCATAGCCACAACACCTGCGGCAGAACCAATGATGAGCATGCTTCCACCGGTACCGGCAGAGTAGGCGATAAAGTGCCAGACCGGATCGTCAATGGGCACCGAAAACATTCCAATACTCGCAGCGACCAGGGGAACGTTATCGATGATGGCCGATCCAACCCCCAAAATCAATATTACGAGATCTGAAACCTTGCCAGCCACCGCTTCAGTTCCCAGCATCGGCATGTATTGGTCCAGGGATTCTGCGAATTCGAAGAGCATCCCGAGGGACTCCAGGGCAGCCACAGCCAAAAGGATACCCAGGAAGAAAAGAATACTGGGCAATTCGATCTTGGACAGGGAGGTATGTACGGGACTGTGGTGGTCATGCTTTTCTTCATCAAAATCCACCGTGGAGATGCTGAATTTCGCGTTGCTGTAGATCTCGGCAAAAGTCGCCACTATGGCCAGTGAGAGCATCATCCCTACATAGGGAGGCAGATGCGTGATCGTCTTGAAAAAAGGAACGAAGACGATAGACCCCAACCCCAGGTATAACATAGTGGCCCCATAGGGGGATTTTGGAATCTCCTTTTCTTCCAGGTCCATATCCAGTTCCCCTTTAAATACTTTGTAGCGCAGGGCAAAGAGCACAGGCACCACCATGCAGATCACGGAAGGGATGAATACGTGTTCGATAAGCTGCCAGGCCGATACCTTGTTGGCGATCCACAACATCGTTGTGGTCACATCCCCGATCGGAGACCAGGCGCCCCCTGCATTGGCAGCGATCACGATCATACCGGCGAACCAGAGTCGGATCTCTCTGTCCTTGATCACTTTCTGTAAAATAGTGACCAGTACAATGGTAGCCGTCAGGTTGTCAATGATGGCAGAAAGAATGAAGGCCAGGACCGAAAAGAGCCACAGCAATTTGGATTTTTTCTTGGTACGGATATACCCTTTGATCGTGGCGAAACCATCAAAATAATCAATGATCTCCACGATGGTCATAGCCCCGAGAAGGAAAACCAGGATCTCGGCTGTCTTCCCGAGGTGGTGCAGGAGCATCTCATCGAGATGGGAGGGCTCCAGCTCCTTAAGTTCCGTATTTACCTCAAAAACGGGCATGTGGGTAAGCGCGATCATTGCCCAGAGGATTGCCATCATAGCCAGGGCCGGGATCAGCTTATCTATTTTCAGGTTATGCTCCAGGGTAATGGCCAAATATCCGGCCAAAAAGACAATGATGATAATGGTTTCCATACTGGTTAGTTTTTACAAAAGTTGTTTAAGCGCAATTTCAAAGGCCGTTTTACTGATGTTGGTCTTTGTATGATTTTGTTTAAAGATATTCAAAATTGCTTTTCTTATCACATCGGAGGTGTCGTTAAATATCAATTCATCCTCCATGGCTACCCGGCCTTCCATAAAAAAGGCGAAAACCCGGGCCATACCGCAATTGGATATAAAGTCCGGTATCAGACTGACTTTTTTATCTGTGTATTCCATGATGGGTCCGAAAAAGATCTCCTTATCTGCAAAGGGAACGTTGGCCCCACAGGAGATCACCTCCAGACCGCTGTCTATCATCTGAGTGATCTGATCCTCAGTGATCAGGCGGGAAGCGGCACAGGGAGCAAATATTTCCGTTTTCAGGCTCCAGATCCTTTCATTCATCTCGGCAAAAGGAATCATGCGGTCTGCATCAGCGATCAGGGTATTGCCTTTTTTGTGAAGAAAGAATGACTTGATCTCATCAAAAGAAAAACCATCCTCCTTGATCACACCACCGACACGGTCAATGATGCCCACTACCCTGGCACCCATCTGGGCCAGATAAAAGGCAGCGGCTGCTCCTACATTTCCAAATCCCTGAACTATGGCCTTTTTCCCGATCACAGAACCCCCGTAGATATCGTAATAATGCCTGACGGCCTCGGCTACCCCAAACCCGGTGATCATATCCGCCACAGTGTATTTCTTTGTGGTGTCCGGGGAGTAAGCCGAACTTTCCAGTACTTTGATCACACCCAGCCTGAGCTGGCCTATCCGGTTGATCTTATCGGCTTCTGTCGGTTTGAAATGGCCGTTAAAAACCCCTTCCTGCGGATGCCAGACACCGGCATCCTCCGTGATGGGGATCACTTCGTGAATCTCGTCCACATTGAGATCTCCCCCGGTTCCGTAGTAGCTTTTCAGCAATGGGGATACAGCACTGTACCATCTCTCAAGCACCCCCTTTTTCCTCGGGTCGTTCGGATTGAAATTGATACCGGATTTAGCACCCCCGATAGGAGGACCCGACACGGTGAACTTGACCTCCATGGTCTTGGCCAGGGAGAGGACCTCATTCATGTCGAGCCCCTCCCTCATGCGGGTACCCCCGCCAGCAGCTCCTCCACGCAGGGAATTGATCACGGCCCACCCTTCAGCCTCCGTTTCGGGGTCTTTCCAGTTAAAAACGATCTCCGGAGCTTTCTCTTCGTATTGTTTTAAAAGATCTTTCATCAAAAACAGGGATTAGATTATGAGTTGGTCTCTAAAAATGGACCCTTTTTAGCAGGACGATATCCCTACAGCGCTAGTGCTGTCTCATAATTTCCGTGATATTACGTTGTGTTAAAACCCTTGGAACAAATATAAAAATATTGCCCGGGTATGAAAGTATTTCCTTTCCTCCTTCTTGATAAGGAAAAAATGGTATTGTGAAATTCTCAAATCGACCATTTAATCATTGAATAATTTCCAATCAAGCCTTATCTTTGGGGGTCTTTTTTAACAATACAACAAACGAGATGGATTTTACACTTACTGAAGAGCAACTGATGATCCGGCAGGCAGCACGTGACTTTGCCCAGCAGGAATTGCTTCCCGGGGTCATCGAAAGGGACGAGGAACAGAAATTTCCCACCGCCCAGGTGAAGATGATGGCAGAGCTTGGGTTCATGGGCATGATGGTGGATCCAAAATACGGGGGAAGTGGACTGGACACCCTTTCATACGCGCTCGTCATGGAAGAACTTTCCAAAGTGGATGCTTCTGCTTCTGTCATCGTTTCTGTGAACAATTCCCTGGTCTGCTGGGGCCTGGAGACCTTTGGCACAGAACAGCAAAAGGAAAAATACCTCACCCGCCTTGCCTCAGGGGAGATCATCGGTGCATTCTGCCTCTCTGAACCTGAAGCGGGAAGTGATGCCACCTCCCAGAAGACCACTGCGATCGATCGAGGAGATCATTATATCCTCAACGGCACCAAGAACTGGATCACCAATGGGGGAACGGCCGATGTCTATCTTGTCATTGCACAAACCGATGCCAGCAAAAAGCACAAAGGCATCAATGCCCTCATTGTTGAAAAGGGAATGGAAGGATTTGAGATCGGCCCCAAGGAGAACAAACTGGGTATTCGTGGAAGCGATACCCACTCCCTGAATTTCAATGACGTAAAAGTACCCAAGGAGAACAGGATAGGAGAAGACGGGTTCGGGTTTAAATTCGCCATGAAGACCCTTGCCGGCGGCCGCATCGGCATTGCCGCACAGGCCCTGGGGATTGCCGCAGGGG
This sequence comes from Muriicola sp., assembly GCA_041628355.1. Classification (GTDB taxonomy): domain Bacteria; phylum Bacteroidota; class Bacteroidia; order Flavobacteriales; family Flavobacteriaceae; genus Muriicola. The sequence continues at coordinate 6,038 of JBFKPJ010000075.1, forward strand.
CTTATGATCTCGCCAAGAAATATTCAAAGGAGAGAAAGGCATTCGGGACCGAGATCATGAACCACCAGGCCATTGCCTTTAAACTGGCCGATATGCATACCCAGATCGAAGCCGCGAGGATGCTGGTCTACAAAGCTGCCGTAGACAAGGATCAGCACAGGAACTACGACCTCTCCGGGGCCATGGCCAAATTGTATGCCTCCCAGGTGGCGATGGACACCACTGTGGAAGCTGTGCAGATACACGGAGGGAACGGTTTCGTAAAGGACTACCACGTAGAACGACTGATGAGGGATGCAAAGATCACCCAGATCTACGAGGGAACTTCAGAGATCCAAAAGATCGTGATCTCCAGAAGTATCCTGCAAGACTAATTTCTCCTCAGATAGACCATTAAATCCATTTTTCAAAGACCCGTTTTCCGGGTCTTTTTGTTTTGATCCTATTATCAAAATGACATTGAAAGAGGTGGTAAAATTCCAAATTGATTTTTTTTTAAGAAGATTTTAAAAACGTTGCATTTTTTCCATGGTATGAGACCAATTCGGGTATGATTCACAGTGTTTTTGATATTTTTGTTCAAATACACTAAAATGATGTTGAAGAAGCAAGGATTGTATTTACCGGAGTTCGAGCACGACAATTGCGGAGCCGGATTTATCTGTAGTCTCAAAGGAAAAAAGTCGAATGCCATCATACACAAAGCCCTCGAGATCCTGGATAAGCTGGAGCACCGGGGAGCTGTAAGCGCAGATGGAAAAACCGGTGACGGGGCAGGTATCCTGATCGACATTCCCCATCAATTCTTTACAGAGGTCTGTTCTTTTGAACTCCCGGAGCCCGGAAATTACGCGGCAGGGAATGTATTTCTGCCCAAAAAAGAGAATCAGAGGGCATTTTGTATGTCTGTCCTTGAAGAAGAAATTAAAAGACAGGAGCTCCGTTTACTAGGATGGAGGGATGTTCCTGTAAACAAGGGCGTGCCCGGCAGGATGGCTTCGGAGACAGAACCCTATGTGAAGCAACTCTTCGTGGGAAAAGAATCTGATGAACAGGACACTGAAACCTTGAACAGGAAGCTGTTCATAGCGAGAAAGGTGACCGAGCACAGGATCATAGAATCCAAACTTTCCGAAAGCAAGTTCTTTTATGTGCCCAGCCTCTCCACCAAGATCATTATTTTCAAAGGGCTGCTGATGCCACAGGACATCAAATTGTACTACAAGGATCTGATGGACCCACGGGTAGTAACCCGTTTAGCCCTGGTGCACCAACGGTTCTCCACCAATACATTTCCTACCTGGGACCTGGCCCAGCCCTTCAGGTACATGTGCCATAACGGGGAGATCAACACCCTGAGGGGGAATGTGACCCGTATGCGATCCCGGGAGGCCCTGATGGAAAGCCCGCTTTTCGGACCTGAGATCAAAAAGATACTTCCCATCATTCTGCCCGGCAAATCAGATTCAGCAACCATGGATATGGTCGTGGAGCTCCTGCTCATGACCGGCAGATCCCTGCCCGAAGTGATGATGATGCTGGTACCGGAGGCCTGGGAAAAGAACTCGGAGATGTCAGATACGAAGAAGGCCTTTTACGAATACAATTCCTGCATGATGGAACCCTGGGACGGTCCGGCATCCATCCCGTTCACGGATGGGAACTACATAGGCGCCCTGCTCGACAGAAACGGACTTCGGCCCTCTCGGTATTCGGTTACCAAGGACGGGTATGTGATCATGTCATCAGAAACCGGAGTACTGGACATCGCCCCTGAAAATATAGAACAGCACGGCCGACTGGAGCCGGGCAGGATGTTCCTGGTGAATATGGAAGAGGGGCGTATTGTGAATGACCGTGAGATCAAGGAGGCCATTGCTAAGAGATATCCCTACAGGCAATGGTTGAATGACAACCTGGTCCACCTGAGGGACATCCCTTACAATGATTGCCCCCTGTTCCTTGGGGAAGAATCGGTGGAGAAGAGAAAAGCGATTTTTGGCTACACCCTGGAGGACATCAACACCATTATCCTGCCGATGGGGAAGAACGCCAAGGAGCCTATCGGTTCCATGGGATCTGATACTCCTATTGCCGTATTGTCTGAAAGACCACAACTGATCTACAATTACTTCAAGCAGTTGTTTGCCCAGGTCACGAACCCGCCCCTTGACGGGATTCGGGAAGAACTGATCACTGATATCAGCCTGACCCTGGGCACCGACAGGAATATCTTTGATATCACAGAACTGCATTGCAGAAAACTCAAGATCCAGAATCCGGTGATCTCCAAAGAGGACCTGGATAAGATCAAGAACTACGATGCGAGCCCCGATTACAAGGTGGTGTCCATCCCTATATTATATGATGTGGAGCGCGGTCACAACGGTCTTGAAGAGGCTTTGGATTCCGTGTTGAACCAAGCCTCTAAAGCAATCGATGAAGGGGCCAATATCATCATTCTTTCAGACCGGTTTGTCAGTGAGCAAAAAGCACCCATCCCGGCCCTCCTGGCATGTTCATTTGTCAACAGCGGCCTGCAGCGGCTGGGCAAGAGATCCAAACTCAGTATCATTATCGAGTCTGCAGAACCCAGGGAGGTACACCATTTCGCGCTCTTGTTTGGGTTTGGCGCGAGTGCGATCAACCCCTATCTGGTCAATGAGATCATAGGGGAGCAGATCGAAGAGAACGACATCACAGAGTTTACCTTTGACGAGGCCATCAAAAATTACAACAAGGCGATCGGGAAAGGGATCGTAAAAGTGATGAACAAGATCGGCATATCCACCCTGAATTCGTACAGGGGATCACAATTGTTCGAGTGCATCGGGCTGAACACCAAGGTGGTGGATAAGTACTTCCCCAATACGCCTACGAGGATACAGGGCATCGGACTCTACCAGATCGAGAAGGAGATCTCCAAAAGGCATAAAAAAGCCTTTTCTACCTCCCATGTGGCTGCTAATCTCGACCTGGAGATAGGGGGAGAATACAGATGGAGGCGCGACGGGGAAAAACATATGTTCAATCCTATGACCATCGCAAAACTCCAGAAGTCGGTCCGAAACAACGAACCGGAAACCTACAAGGAATTTTCACAGATCGTCAATGAACAATCCAGGGACCTGATGACCATCAGGGGATTGTTCGAATTCACCAATTTCGATCCTATCCCTATAGAGGAGGTGGAACCCTGGACCAATATTGTCAAGCGTTTTAAGACCGGGGCTATGTCCTATGGCTCCATCAGCAAGGAAGCCCATGAAAATCTGGCGATCGCCATGAACCGCATCGGTGGGAAAAGCAATTCAGGCGAAGGGGGTGAAGATGCGGAACGTTTTTACAAGAACCAGACAGGGGACTGGAGTAATAGTGCCATCAAACAGGTGGCATCAGGACGGTTTGGGGTGACCTCCAACTACCTCACTAATGCTCAGGAGATACAGATCAAAATGGCCCAGGGCGCCAAACCTGGGGAAGGCGGGCAATTGCCGGGGCCCAAGGTCAATCCTTTTATAGCCAAGACCCGAAATTCCACCCCGTACGTAGGGCTGATCTCCCCACCACCCCATCACGACATCTATTCCATAGAAGACCTTTCCCAGTTGATCTACGATCTGAAGGCAGCCAACCGAAAAGCCAGGATCAACGTCAAGCTGGTGTCCGAAGTAGGAGTGGGTACAGTAGCGGCCGGGGTTGCCAAGGCCAAGGCGGATGTGATCCTCATTTCGGGCTTCGACGGAGGGACCGGGGCCTCTCCCCTGACCTCCCTCAAGCACGCAGGCCTGCCCTGGGAACTGGGAATTGCAGAAGCCCAACAGACCCTGGTCATGAACGACCTCAGAAACAGGGTTGTACTGGAATGTGACGGGCAGCTAAAAACCGGCAGGGATGTGGCCGTAGCCTGTCTGCTGGGGGCCGAGGAGTTCGGCTTTGCAACGGCTCCGCTGGTCGCCTCCGGGTGCATCATGATGCGGGTCTGCCATCTGAATACATGCCCAGTGGGCATTGCCACCCAAAATCCGGAGTTGAGGAAGAAATTTGAAGGAAAGCCGGAACACGTGGTAAATTATATGTACTTCGTGGCTCAGGAGCTCAGGGAGATCATGGCCAAACTGGGATTCAGGACAATTGATGAAATGGTGGGCCAGGTCCATAAACTCAACAGGAACAAGGCCATTGATCACTACAAGGCCAATGGTCTGGACCTTACTCCTATCCTCCATACCATCAATGTTCCCAAGGGTACAAAACTGTACAACACCACCAAACAGGAGCATACCGTGAAGGATTCGATTGAGTTTGAAATCATTTCCCAGGCGCATCCGGCCCTTTTCCGGAAAGAAAAGACCAGCCTGGATTTCGCGATCCACAATACGAACCGTGCAATCGGGGCCATCATCAGCAATGAGATCTCAAAGATATACGGGGCTGAAGGCTTGCCTGAAAATACGCTGAAACTCAATTTCACCGGGTCTGCAGGGCAGAGTTTTGGGGCCTTCGCGACCAAAGGCCTCACCATGGTGGTCAATGGGAATACGAATGATTATCTCGGCAAAGGGTTGTCCGGTGCCAAAATCATCGTCAAGATCCCGGAAAAATCCACCCTGAAGCCCGAGGAAAATATCATTACCGGAAATGTGACACTCTACGGGGCTACCTCCGGAGAGGCTTATATCAACGGTAAGGCAGGCGAACGATTCTGTGTTAGGAACTCCGGGGCCACGGCCGTTGTGGAAGGCATTGGGGACCATGGGTGTGAATATATGACCGGCGGAGTAGCCGTAATCCTTGGGGAGGTCGGCAGAAACTTCGGAGCCGGAATGAGCGGCGGGATCGCATATGTGCTGGATGAGAACAAGACCTTTGACCAACGCTGCAACAAGGAAGCCTTGAACCTGCTGGCCGTTGAGGAAGAGAAGGACGTTCAGCAATTGAAGACCCTGATCGAGAATCACTATAACGCAACTTTCAGTCCGCTTGCCCAGAGGATCCTCGAGAATTGGGAGCAGTATCTTCCCAAATTCATCAAGGTGTTCCCTGAGGAGTACAGGCAGGCATTGCTGAGATTAGAGGAAGAGAAATTACAAATTACCTAGGAAGGAGACATGGGAAAGATCACGGGATTTTTAGAGTACAAAAGGAAGACAGAACCTTATAAACCGGTTGAAAAGAGGATTAAGAATTTTAAGGAATTCACTGTGCCTCTGAAGGAAAACGAACTGACGGAACAGGGAGCACGCTGTATGGATTGTGGAATCCCTTTTTGTCACAGCGGATGTCCGTTAGGGAATCTTATTCCGGATTTTAACGACGCTGTTTATAGGGGCAAATGGGAAAAGGCTGCACAAATCCTTCACGCCACCAACAATTTTCCCGAATTCACCGGCAGGCTTTGCCCGGCACCCTGCGAAGAGGCCTGCGTACTGGGCATCAATGAAGACCCGGTAACGATAGAGAATATTGAGAAAAACATCGTTGAAACTGCCTTTGAAAAGGGGTGGATTAAAGCTAACCCACCTGAAACGAGGACGGGTAAAAAAATTGCCGTTATTGGGTCCGGTCCGGCCGGACTGGCAGCTGCCCAGCAACTCAACAGGGCTGGACATTGGGTAACAGTCTATGAGAGGGATGAGAAACCCGGAGGGCTTTTGAGATACGGTATCCCTGATTTTAAGATGGAAAAGCACGTGATTGACAGGCGTCTGAAAGTCCTGGAAGAGGAAGGGATCGTCTTTAAGTGCGGAGTACATATCGGGATTGATTTGCCGGCTACAGAGCTTAAGACCGAATATGATGCCCTGGTCCTCTGCGGTGGAGCTACGGTACGCAGAAATCTCCCGATAGAGGGAGCTGACCTGAACGGAGTAGTGCAGGCGATGGATTTTCTGGCCCAAAATAACCGCAGGGTAGATGGGAAAAAGAAATTTGAAAATGAGATCATGGCCACGGACAAGCACGTGATCGTGATCGGAGGGGGCGATACGGGATCAGATTGTATTGGAACCTCCTTCAGGCAGGGAGCGAAAACCGTGACCAATTTTGAGATTCTGAGCAAGCCTACCGAGGGCAGACCCCAGGATCAGCCCTGGCCGTTTTGGCCTATGCGCCTTCGGACCAGTTCCTCTCACAAGGAAGGGGCGGAAAGGGTTTTCAGTATATCCACCAAGAAATTTATTGGCGATGAGAAAGGAGATCTCAAAGGCCTGGTCACTTCCGAAGTAGAATGGATTAAAGAACCTGGAGGGCGGATGAAGTTGAAGGAAATTGAGGGAACGGAAAAAGAATGGCCCTGTGATCTGGCCTTACTGGC
>JBFKPJ010000076.1:0-12330 GCA_041628355.1 Muriicola sp.
GAAGCGTCCACAGCATCTGCACCATAGAATTCCACCCCTACGAAATCCGCATCGATGTATTCTTTTGTGTCGTTGCCTTGTACCTGAATGTCAGTTAATGTACTGGTACTCCAGTCTGACCTCCAGGAGCTCACATTCACGTCCTGAGTATATACATTACTGTACATATTGATCACGTCTGCCTGTGCTTCTGTAGGATCAGGAGCCGCAGTCGTTGGGGATGTTGGAGGAAGCTTGGAAAAGTACACGTTGTCTATGTAAAAGTCGAATGTTCCTGTTGGCAAGCCTGAAAAGATCAGCTGCTGTATAGAATTGGTAGCGCTCATCCCGCCGTTGATAAAATCAGCCATCGGGATATCCAGTGAGACCCATTGTCCTAAGGGTAATCCGTCAAATGCGATCTCCGCTTCGATGGGGTTACCCGTTCCCAGGTCTACCAGTTTTACCCTGAAGGTGGTGGCATTCGGGGTCCAAACGTCTACGTGGAAGAAGTCCATTGCAGAGGCGTCAACCGCATCGGCACCATAGAACTCCACGCCTACGAAATCCGCATCGATGTATTCCTTGGTATCGTTACCGGAAATCTGGATATCGGTCAGCGTACTGGTACTCCAGTCAGACCTCCAGGAACTCACGTTGACATCCTGCGTATAGACATTGCTGTACATATTGATCACATTGGCCTGGGCCTCGGTAGGATCCGGAGCCGGAACCGACGGCGTAGTTGGTGCCGCTACCTCCTTGTAGAAATACACGTTGTCAATGTAGAAATCAAATTCCCCCGTGGGCAGGCCCGAGAAGATAAGCTGCTGAATGGAATTCGTTGCACTCATCCCGCCATTGATAAAGTCGGTCATGGGAATGTCAAGGGAAACCCACTGCCCCTGGGCGATACCGTCAAAAGCGATCTCCGCCTCGATGGGGTTACCTGTCCCCAGGTCTACCAGTTTTACCCTGAAGGTGGTGGCATTCGGAGTCCAGACATCTACGTGGAAGAAGTCCATTGCAGTGGCGTCTACTGCATCTGCACCGTAGAACTCCACGCCTACGAAATCCGCATCGATGTATTCCTTGGTATTATTTCCGGAAATCTGAATATCCGTCAGCGTACTGGTACTCCAGTCAGACCTCCAGGAACTCACGTTGACATCCTGCGTATAGGAGTCACTGTACATATTGATCACATCGACCTGGGCCTGGGTGGGATCGGGAGCTGGCACTGAAGGAGAAGTTCCCCCTCCGCCTCCTGCATCGGCCACCTGCTTGATATCGTCAAAGTAGTAGACGGCATCGTCACAAGGCTGATTCCTGTCGAAGTACACGATGATACTCTTAAAGGTCTTGTCGCTGTGTGCAGAGAAATCGAACACCAGTTCTTCCCATACACCCACCTGTGAAATGGTCTGTACCACATCCACAGCAGGATCTACATTGGGGAATGGCTCAAATTCGAGTCGGAGGGTTACCTCGGTCACTTTGGTCTCTGCGAGCACCTTCATGGTGAACACCTTGTTGGGTGACGTGGTGAGGTCGATGGCATTGGCCAGGCCTTTGCCGACTCCGGACCATGTTTCACACCCGGCGGTCTTCACATAATTCTGAACATTGCAGCTGGTATTGATGCCGCTTGGGTTCGGGTTGCTTACGATAGCTGAACTGATGTTGCCGAAAGGCTCAAAAGAATGGGCAAAATCATTGGTCTGGAAGGTCCAGTTGATGTCCCCGAGGGCAGGATCTATGTTTTCCTCTGTCTCGGCCGTACAGCTTCCTGTCAGGTCGATATCGTCAAAGTAATATATGGATCCGTCTCCGGCGGGCTGGCCTGTGGCGTCAAAATCAGGGAAGATCACGAATTTGTCATAGGCGTCGGACCCGTTCACGATACCCGTGAAGTCATAGCTCAGGGTAACCCACTCATTAGCAGTATCCACGGTCTGGTCTACGAAGAGGGTAGCTCCGCCTCCGCCTCCTTCTTTTTCGATCTGGAAGCGCACATTTACACCGGCTTTAGGAGACCATACCTTGAGGGAGAAGCGCTGGTTTGTGCTCAGGTCCATATCCTGTGAGAAGATGTGGAAGATACCGGAGTACCAGGGTGCTCCCTCTGCTTTGTTGAATTCGTACACGGTGGCAGAACTGTTGCCGTTGGTGTCCGGGTTGGCAATCGGGCCTCCTGTGACTCCACCTGATTCCTCGAATACCCCGGTCAGGGTCTCATTGGATTCAAAAGTGATCGGGAAGGCCTCTGCATTTTGGAGGTCAACCACGGTAAATACCTCTGAGATCTCGGCAGTTGCTGCACCTGCGCCTCTCGCGACTACTCTGATGGTATAATCACCAGGAGCGGCATACAAGTGTACGGCAGACTCCCCATCCATTATGGTGGTAGGTTCTTCGTTTTCCACGTCACCGAAGTAGATATCGTAAACGGTTGCGTTTTGGGCAGATGGGGTGACGGTCACCTCCAGGGGGTTCGATTGAACGATATCCACCTGCAACCCGGTCGGAGCAGAAAATGAAATGGTGACGATCCTGGAAAGCTCGCTGGTCAATCCGGTCATCCCCACGGCCACGATGCGCAGGGTAAACTCCCCTTCCCCGTAGACATGGGTCACCGTTTCTCCCGGTGCCACTTCCGTAGGGGATTCGTTATCCTGGTCGCCGAAATAGATGCGAAATAGAGACGCACCATTCGCGGTGGGGGTCACGCTTACCTCTCCGGAGTCGTCACTGGCGATATCGAATATCGCGTCGACCTCGGTAGGTGCTGAAATCCCCTCGAATACATACGAGGTTTCCTCCTCCGTACAGGAGTTGAAACCGTTTATCACTAAAAAGAATACGAGTAGTCTGGATAGAATTTTCATTTGTTCAAAGTTTATTTTTTATTAATAACCGGGGTTCTGAGACCAACGGTTGCCTGCCAGTTCAATTTCTATAGATGGGATGGGAAACAATTCGTGTTTCCCGCTTGTAAATCCAGGTATCTCCTGGGCTGCACGACCGGTGCGCACCAGGTCAAAGAAATGGTGTCCTTCCCCGACCAGTTCGAGACGCCTTTCCTCGTAGATAGCCAGTCGGAGTGCGGTACCGGTTTCCGAAATATCCCCTAATCCGGCCCTGTTCCTCACTCTGTTGAGGTATTGCTGGGCCCGGGTATCATTGCCGGTCCTGTTGTGTGCCTCTGCGGCCATGAGCAAGACATCGGCGAACCGAATAGCCCTGTAGTTATTAGGGTTGGTCAGGTTGGCGTCCGGTGTATTCAGATCGCCCTGCCTTGCAATGTATTTTCTGTTGTAATAGCCAGTGTGTTCAAAACCCTCTACATAGGAGACCTCAGGGTTGGCTGCGGCCCAGGCCTCGATGTCGAGGATGGCGACATCCCTTCGAACATCACTGGGGTCAAAGGCCTCATAGACCTCCTGAGTAGGCACGTTGAAACTGAACCCGGATTCGAAAACAGGTCCGGTATAATTCCGTATCCCGTTGAAACCAACGGCCACATTTCCCTCGCTGCACTGAAGGCAGCCGAACCCGGCACCTTCCACATCGGTATACTGTACTTCGAAAACAGATTCTATATTGTTCTCGTTAAAATTCTCGAACATGGTGGAATAGTCTTGCAGCAGGTCATAGGGCCCGGTATTGATCACCTCGTCGAGAATGGCAGCGGCATCCGTAAACTTTTCCTGGTAGAGATAAGCCTTTCCGAGCAATGCCTGTGCGGCACCCCTGGTAGCACGGCCTGTTTCAGCCTGTACCGCCGGCAGGTTGGCCGCGGCAAAGGTGAGGTCAGACTCTATCGTGGCATAGATCACCTCCTCGGATTGTCTTTCAAGGACATCCTGGTCCCCGAAGAGTATCCTGTTGTCCGGATTATCCACATTGAAGGGAAGGGGACCAAACCACTTCACTAATTCAAATAAGTAATAGGCCCTTAAAAACCGTGTCTCGGCAAGGACTACATCCTTTCCGGGAAAGTCGGTCTTGTCCTGGAATTCGAGGATATAGTTTGCCCGGTTCACACCGGCGTACATCCAGCTCCAGATATCGCGAAGCTGCTGGTTTACCGGGGTGTGGGTCATATTGTCTATCTCCTGTATCCCGGGGACGTCCGTGGCGCTTTCCCCTCCGGCCAGGGTATTGTTACTGGCGATCTCCCCAACCATGACGTTCAGGTAGGTAGACTGCAGCATATCATAGGCTGCGATCAGGGCCTCCTGATAATCCGATTCTGAATTAAAGAAGTTCTCAGAGTCCTCATCGAAGGAATCCACATCGACAAAGTCGTCACCGCAGGAAAGCGCAAGCATTCCTGAAAACAGTAATACGAGTCCGAATTTTGTATATCTCATGTTCATGCCGCTAGTTTAAAATTTTAGATTTACCCCTAATAGATATGTCCTGGGTACAGGATAAAAGCCCTGGTCTATCCCGGCTCCTATGGGAGCCCCGGAAGAAGCACTGGGGTCATAACCCCTGTATTCGGTCAGGGTGAACAGGTTATTCCCGGATATGTAGACCCGCAACTGGTCTATGCCCACCTGGTCTACGACATCCCTGGGCAGGGTATAGCCGATCTGTGCATTTTGCAGTCTGACGAAAGAGCCGTCTTCCACGAAATAATCGGAGAAGAGGATGTTCGATGTGGCTCCCGTGGTCACCCTGGGGAATTCATCTGTGGTTCCCTCCCCGGTCCACCGGTTCAGCGTATAGACAGATCGGTTCACAAGGGGCTGGTTGCGCTCGTAATTCCTCACGATGTCATTTCCTATGGAAGCAAAGGCATAGGCCGTAAAGTCCCAGTCTTTGTAATTCAGGGAAATATTCAGACCCATGGTGGCATCCGGGATGGGATTACCGATATCGGTACGGTCGTCATTGTCAATGACCCCGTCCCCGTTAATATCGACGAACCTCAGGTCACCGGGTGCTGCGTTGGCCTGAGTGGCATGAGCATCCACTTCAGCCTGGTTCTGGAAGATCCCGTCTGTCTGGAGACCGAAGAAATACCCGAGGGGTTTTCCGTTCTCCATCCTGGCCGGCGGGTCCTGTCCTACGCCAAATGATCCGCCCGGGATAAAGCCCACTCCGTTGTTCACGGAAATTACTTCGTTTTCAAGGAAGGTGGCATTGTAGTTGATGCCGAAGGAGAAATCCTTTGTGGGGTCACTGCTATATCCGATGACAAACTCGAACCCACTGTTCTCCACCGTTCCGGCATTTACGAACGGAGAGCCGGACCCGGGTGCCGCAGCCCCGAGAATTCCGGAGACGGGAGGGGAAACCAGCAGGTCTTCCGTGCGCTTGTTGAAGTAATCCAGGGTAATATCCACCTTGCTGTCAAAGAGCCTGATGTCTGCCCCGATGTCCAGTGTCTTTTGTTCTTCCCACGCGATCTCAGGATTGGAAATCCCTCCGGCAGCTCGCCCGAATTGCAGCTGGCCGCCTAGCACATAAGCGCCTTCCCCATTGAGGATGGAACGGAAGCGGTTCCCCCCTATCCGGTCGTTCCCCACGATCCCGTAACTACCCCTGAGTTTCAGGAAGGAGAAAACCTTGCTGTCTTCCAGGAATTTCTCCTCGGATACGATCCATCCCAAAGATCCGGAAGGGAAATATCCAAAGCGGTTTCGGGGGCCAAAGTTCGTAGAACCATCCCTTCGGATAAGTCCTGAAAGCAAATACTTGCCTTTTATATTGTATTGCAGCCTTGAGAAGTAAGAAAGGAGCCTGGAATCGAACTTCCCGACTGTATTGTTCTGTTCATTGAAGTTGATCACATCGGAAGCCTGTTCAATAAAGGCATTGCTGAAGCTGTTGCCCGGTACGTCAAATCCCTGGCTTCCTCCGAACTGACCGGTCGACTGGAATACGGACATCCCCAGGGTGGCCGTGAGGCTGTGGTCTTCCCAGAATTCGGCGTTGTAATTAACAAAGGTATCCCAGGTGTAGTCCCTGAATATATTCTTGGTATCCACTACGAAGTTCCTGTCTACGTTAAACACCTTTCCCGAGCCATAGAAAACAGTGGGTGAAAAGAAACGGCCGGTCACTTCGGCATAGTTGAATTGCAGGCTGCTTTCCAGGGTGAAATTATCGAAGAAGGCATAATTCCCGCCGATCTTACCACTCAGCCTGTGCACATCGTTCTCATTAAAGGTATTCGCGATCTGCGCCAGAGGGTTGATCACCTCGTTTCCAAGTCCTTCTGACAGCGTAAACGCCCCGACGTTATCCCTTACCGAAAAGGTGGGCGCATTGTTCAGTGCATTGAAAAGAACGGAGCCGAGAGCATTCTCCGGCAAGGTCTTTCGGTTAGTTCCCGTATATAGAAGGTTGGCGGTAAGCTTAAAGTTCTTAAAGAGGTCTGAGTTGAAGTTGATACGGCTGGTGAACCGCCTGAAGTTGGCCTTGGGCCCGCCTACGATACCGTTTTGTGTGAGGTAGGAAGAGCCTACGGAAAAGGTAGATTTTTCACCTCCGCCGCTGACCGTCAGGTTGTGATTGATGATGGGTGCTGTTTGGAAGACCTCGTCCTGCCAGTCCGTGCCTTCTCCCAGTCCGAAGACGTTGGGGTAAGGAGGAACCCCTCCCCCAGCTGTAAAAGCTTCATTCACTATGATGGCGTATTCCGTCGCATTGAGTACGGGAATTTTTCTGGAGGTTTCCTGAAATCCGCCATAGGCATCATAGCTGAATCTCAGGTCCGTGTTCTTCTTCCCTGTCTTGGTAGTGATCAGGATGACCCCGTTGGCCGCCCGCACACCATAGATACCTGCAGTAGCATCTTTTAGGATATTGATACTTTCAATATCCCCTGGATTGATCACGCTGAGGTCTTCGATGACGTTCCCATCCACCAGGATCAGGGGGCGGTTGTCCCCGTTGGTGGAGATACCCCGTATCCGTATATTGGAACCACTACCAGGAGAACCTGATTCAGAGGTGATCTGTACCCCGGCTACCTGCCCCTGCAAGGCCTGTTCGATACGTTGGGGGTTCAATTCTTCAATGGTCTCAGAACCTACTACAGCGACCGCACCGGTGATCTCCCTTTTTGTGGAAGTTCCATACCCGACCACGACCACCTCATCCAGGGCACTTACATCCTCCTGCATGGTAACGGAAATAGGATCTGCATTCCTGACCACTACTTCGGTGCTGATATATCCCAGGTAAGAGAAGACAAGTACATCACCCACCTGCCGGTTGGTGAGCATAAAATTTCCATCAAAATCCGACACTGTGCCAATAGTGGTGTTCTTGACCACCACATTCACTCCCGGAAGCGGACCTCCCGCCGCCTCATAAACAGTTCCGCTTACGGTGATCCCCTGAGCCAACACTCCGGACATGGAGATCAGGGCAAGAACAATTGTAAAAACGTATTTCATCGGTTGAGTCTTTTGATCCCACAATATATTATATCGTCAGTGTTAAGTACGCATCGGATTACTCAACAAAAAATATACAGTCCGTAAACCGGCAGTGGGAGAAATGACAAAACCTCAGGAAACACCCCTGAATATTGTTAGTTTCACAATATCATAAAATTTATGTTTTTTTTAACAAATCGGGGCCTTTTCCCTATTTGTTGAGGTCATGTTGTGGTGCTTTCAGGGTGATGAAGTAGTCTACAGGGACAGGATATAGTCCGTGAGGTTGGAGCTGTGGTCCAGGTCCATCTTTTTTCGCAATCTGTAGCGTTTAATCTCCACACTGCGGGTAGAAATATTCAACAGGGGGGCGATTTCCTTGGAGGTGAGATTCAATCGCAAATAAGCACATAATTTGATGTCGTTGTGAGAGAGGTTCGGATGCTTTTTTCTCAATTTATTCAGGAAGTCCCTGTCGGCATTATTGAAAGCTTCCTTGAACAATTCCCAGTCATCCGTCCGGTTTAAGTTTCGGTCGATGATCTGTACGATCCTTTTTGAGGAGGGATCGTGGGTGGTTTCTGAGAGCAACTGTTCCTTGACTTCAGATAACAGCTCGTTCTTCTTTATGATGCTCAGGGTGGAGGCTGCCAGTTCATTGCTCTTGTTCCTGAATTCCTCTTTGAGTTGCCTGTTTTTCAGGTCGATGATCTCTTTCTCGCTCCGGGCCTTTGCCAGGGCCATTTCCTGTTTGTTGCGGTCAATGATCTCTTGTTGACGTGCATTGTAGTGCCTCCTGTAAGCCCTGTGTGTCCCTATGGCTGCCAGAATCAACAACAGCAGGTAACTGACCATGGCGATGCCTGTGAGGTACCACGGACGTGCGATGGAAAAGGAATATGAAGGAGTATTCCCGGAGAGATCGTTCCCCGCCTTCGCCCTCACTTCAAATACGTAGTCCCCAAAAGGCAAATTGGAAAAGGACACAGAGGAAGATTCGGTCCACTCACTCCATTCGTCGTACATCCCCTGGAGCCGGTATTGATATGCAGGCCTGTTCAACGCCCTGTATACAGGGGAATAAAAGTGGAACTCCAGGTTGTTTTGCCGATTCCCGAACTCTCCCTCCTTATCAGGGTCGATCAAAGTTCTTTCCCAGCTCCCGCCCTTATTGGTACCTACGGAGATCTTGTCAAGCCTGACTTCATATATATTTCTAGCACTCCCTTCCATGTCGAAAGTGAAATACCCGTTGTTGGCCCCGAAAATATAGTTCCCTTGCAGATCCGGGCCGTAAACGCTTTCATACCCATTGATTCCTTTCCTCTTACCGGTCCCTATTGGAAAAATTCGGACGATCGGTCGGTCATCCAACATGCCTGGAGTTATGAAACTGATGTTCTTTTCCGTAAAGACCCACAGGGATTCCCCTCCCCTTCCTGAGATGAGTTTGCCGGATACATATCCCCCTGTGTCCAAAAGGCTGCTCAGAATAGTATCCCTTTCAAAGTCATCCTTCTGTGTATCGAACCTGTAGATCCCTTCCCTGTACGCATAGAGCAGATCACCACGATATTTACCCAGGCCTGAATTCGCACCCTTGCGAAGCGTATCTACCTGAACTTGCAATGCCCTTTCGAAATTGTCATCCGTTTCGATCCTGAACAATCCTTTATACTCGTGGTTCACAAAGATCTCGTTACTGAGGACCTCAAAATAGCGGGAGGAATTGTCAAATCCGGCTATCTTGTTCCGAACCTTCCAGTCATCCCCTTGTTCCTCGAGTATATACAGACCCGAATAATTCCCCTGCAGGGCAAGTCCATCTCTGCCAGGCAGGTTCCTGACTCCCCAGGTCCCGGGAATTGAAGCTATTTTCTTAGCGGTGGCCCCCTCTATGATCAGCGTTCCATTGTGATGCCCACAGAACAAGGTTCCTCCGATCTCATTGAGCGACCATACCTGCCCATCCGTACCGGGCACCATCTTAAAAGGAGCGTCCGTCCCCTGCACCCTGAAGTACAATCCCTGATTGGTCCCCATATACAGGAAATTTTGGTGCTCGGCAGTGGTATACACACTGCCGATAACACCACTGTAATCCTGGTAGATCCTGTACGGGGAGGTGAGGTTGAGGAAGCCGATGCCGTTGTCCAGTCCGAGCCAGAGCGTCCCTGCGACATCCTCGAAAAGGGACAGTACCGTATTGTTCTGCAGTCCATTTTTCTGATCGATCCTGTAAACGACCTGGCCTTCTTCATCCAGTACCAGCAGCCCTTCGGATATGGTCCCCAGGGCATAGCCCCCACTGCGCAATCGGATGGCGGCATAGATGCTCACCCCCGAGAGTTCCTCATTGACCTTTGCCTTCCACGGCCTGAAACCTTCCCCCTCCTGTTCAAAAAACCCGTTTCGCTTGGTTAGTACCAGTAACCCTTCTTCTCTTTCGAAGATATTCACCACCTCGTCGTCCCGAAATACCTGGAAATCGTACTTCAGGTTGACTTCCCCGTTCTCAATGCTGAATAATCCCTCATCCGGTCTTTGGAAAAGAACGGACTGGCCGATCACGAAGACCTCCGGAAGGGATGAGCGTGTATCCACCCAATCCAACTTTTTATCTTCCAAATGGTAAGTGTACAGACGATCGAGGGAGTGGAAGACAAGAAATTGGTCAAACTTCAGGATGCTCCAGAATTCCTCATCGGGTAACAGCTCGTTCCTGATGCCTTCAGAAAGAGAAAAATATTCCAGCTCCCCCAGGGGATCCTCCTCCCAATAACCAAATTCCCGGTAACCTCCTGTGTAGATCTTATCACCCAGGACCTTTACGGACCTCACAATACTTTCATTGGGCAAGGGGTACAACTCCCACCGGGCCCCATTGTATTTGAGCAGTCCCTGGCTGTTCGCTACATACATGATCCTTTCAGGATCCTGAGAGATATCCCAGTTCTGGTTCTCCCCCCCGTAATCAGAGGGCGTAAAATTCTGTAATGGTGGGATGCCCTGTGTGTGGCAGGGAATGCCTGTTAAGATCAGTAAGAGTAGAATAGCGAACCTCAAGTGGAAAAGTATTTATGAGGTTAAGTTCCTGTATCGCATGGATCAGGGAATCTATGGATAAGGGTATTCAGACCAGCTCTGCACTCAGTCCGGCCTGCAATAATGCGCTGCACCTGGGTTTCAGATCGTCGTATTCTCCGGTCTTCACGGTGCATTTCCCATTGTAATGCACGATCAGAGAACACTGTTCTGCCTGTTCCGGGGTGTGATCACATACTGTGATCAGCGTCTCTATGACGTGGTCGAAGGTGTTCACATCGTCATTAAAAAGTACGATCTCATGTTGTTTGACCGTCACTTCTTCGAGGAGTAACTCTTCTGAGAATTTTTCTTTTTGTCCCATAGCGGAGAATTTTTACTAATATAACAATTTTTCGGACTTTCAAATTCCAGGAAAAAGATAATAGATAACAATCTCAAAATTAAAGGGATATGATCGATTTACCCGTTGCGGTTCCCAAGGTATTTATATCGGGAGGCCACCCAGGTATTCCTTTCCCGTCTGACTTCAAAACGAAGGTCCACTTCCTGGCAGCGACGGGTGATCAGATCGGAATCGGAATCGTAAAAACCGCTTAACAGAAGGTATCCCCCTGCCTTTAAATGTCTGGCATAGACCGGTATATCTTCGAGAAGGACATTCCTGTTGATGTTGGCCAGGATCAGGTCGTACTCCTTCTGTGGGATGGCTGTGGCATCCCCCTGGTAAATACGGATCCTCTCCTGCCCGTTCCGGGTTGCATTCTCTTCAGCATTGAGGTAGCTCCATGGGTCTATGTCAATGGCATCGATCTCCGTCGCCCCTTTCATCCCTGCAAGGATGGCCAACACAGCCGTTCCACACCCCATATCAAGCACAGTTCTCCCCTCCACGTCCATGTCGAGCAGGAATTCAAGCATCATATGGGTGGTCTCGTGGTGGCCCGTCCCAAAGCTCATTTTGGGTTCGATAAGGATATCGTACTCCACCTCCTTTTTCTGGTGAAAAGGGGCCCTCACCCGGCATCTTTGTCCTATCTCAATGGGATCGAAGTGGGTTTCCCATCGTTCATTCCAATTCTCTGGCGGGATCTCCCGTGATCTGTAGGTGACCTGGAATGCAGGATTGTTCAGCAAGGTGATCTGTTCGACAAGGTCCTCCCGCCAATCGGATTTACGGACATAGGCCTTCAGGCCCGTATCGGTTTCCTCAAAGCTCTCAAAAGGGAGGTCTGCCAATTCAGCCAGCAGGATCTCCCTCCCCGGCTCTGCCGGGTCTACCTCAAAACTGTATTCGAGATAAACGTGGCTCATGCCTATCCTGCTGCTTCGACGATAGCCGCAAAATCGGCGGCGACCAGGGAAGCACCCCCTATAAGTCCGCCATCTACATCCCCCTTGGAAAAGATCTCTGCCGCATTTCCGGGTTTAACACTTCCGCCATAGAGGATGGTCACCCCTTCGGCCAGGTCCTTTGTATACGCATCAGAAAGGGTCTTGCGGATAAAGGCGTGCATTTCCTGGGCCTGTTCCGGGGAGGCTGTCTCTCCGGTCCCTATGGCCCAGACAGGCTCGTAGGCCAGGACGATGTTTTTCCAGGAACCCGCCCCCAGGTGGAATAGGGCATTCTTCAGCTGGCCTTCCACCACCTGAAAATGTTCCCCCTTTTTTCGTTCTTCCAGTTCTTCCCCAAAACAGAAGATGATCCGCATCCCTGCCTTCAGGGCAGCGTCCACTTTTTTTGCCAGCAGGGCGTCATCCTCTCCAAAGTAGGCCCTCCGTTCGGAATGACCCAGGATAACGGTATTCACCCCCACAGACTTGATCATATCTGCAGAGATCTCCCCGGTGTAGGCACCGTTTTCTGCAAAATGCATGTTCTGGGCGGCTACCTGTATAAAAGAGC
>JBFKPJ010000077.1:0-12315 GCA_041628355.1 Muriicola sp.
CCTCATCCCTGGCCTTGTTCCTCCAGGATTGGGCGTAGCCGATGAACACGCGCTGTTCCCCGGTAAATCCGTCCATCACCGGAGCTTCAGCCCCTTCCAGGGACATCTTGTAGGCTTTCAGGGCGATGCTGAGTCCCCCCAGGTCGCCTATATTCTCTCCAAGGGTAAATTCCCCGTTGATATTGAGTCCGGGCAAGACCTCAAACTGGTTGTACTGTTCCACCAGGGCCCCGGTCCTCTTCTTAAACTCCTCTTTGTCCGTTTCGGTCCACCAGTTGCGCATGGCCCCGTCTCCGTCGAAGGTACTACCCATGTCGTCAAATCCATGGCCGATCTCATGGCCTATAACGGCCCCGATGGAACCGTAGTTCACGGCATCTTCGGCATTCAGATCGAAAAACGGAGGTTGCAGGATGGCAGCAGGGAAGACGATCTCGTTCAGGGTTGGGTTGTAATAGGCATTGACGGTCTGTGGGGTCATCCCCCACTCTTCCCTGTCTATGGGTTGACCCAGTTTGGCCAGTTCCCGGTTGTACTCGTAAAGTTGAGAACGCTGCAAATTGCCGAAAAGATCGTCTGCCTTGATCTCAAAATCATACTCCTTCCATTTGTTGGGGTAGCCGATCTTGGGGGTAAATTTACTCAGTTTGTCCAGGGCCTCCTTCTTGGTGTCATCACTCATCCAGTCGAGTTCATTAATACTTGCCTCATAGGCCTTGAGCAAGTTGGAAACCAGTGTTTCCATACGTTCTTTTGCTTCAGGGGGAAAATGTTTTTTAACGTAGACCTTTCCTACGACCTCACCCAGGGTGCCATTCACTGCGGAAACTCCTCGTCTCCAGAGCGGGCGTTGTTCCCTGGTCCCTCTGAGTTCCGCACTGAAAAATTCCCAGTTCTGCCGGTCCATGGCCTCGTTGAGCCTGGAGGCATTGGCATCAATAACACCCCATTTCAGGTATGTTCTCCAGGTATCCAGGGGCGTGGAGGTGATGATGCCATCCAGAGCCTTGGTATAATCGAGCATCAGTACGCCCATTTTTTCCTGCTGACCCAGGCCGGCTTCTCCCAGGAAGACGGTCCAGTTGAACTCCGGCATGATGTTGCCCAGGGTATCTACCGGAAACATGTTGTAGAGAGAAACCAGGTCCCTGGTCTTTTCCTTTTCCATGTGTTTTTCAGCCAGTCTGGTCTCAAGGGCCATCACGGTATTTGCCGCTTGCTTTCCATTTGGAAGGTTCGCGAGGCCGAACATCTTTTCCACGTGCTCCACGTACTTGGCACGTATCTCCTGGGACCTCTCATCCTCTTTGAGGTAGTACTCCCTGTCAGGAAGGCCCAGGCCCGATTGCCAGGTATAGACGGTGTAGATCGTAGGGTCCTTGAAATCCTGGTAGACAAACAGGCCGAGGGGTGCATTGATCCCCATTTTGTTGGCGTAGGCAAAGTAGGCAGCCAGGTCATCGTAGTTGGTGATGGCGTCGATCTTTTCGAACTCCGCCTTCAAAGGGGCCACCCCGATCTCATTCCTCCTCTCGAAGTCGACATAAGAAGTATAGAGGTCCCCAACCTTCTGTTCGTCAGACCCCGGTGCAAAATCCCCCTGAGAGGATTCCTCAATGATCTTCTTTACGTTCTCTTCAGACTCCTCATAAACGATATAGCCTACTCCATAACTGGCCTTGTCATCCGGGATTGGGGTATTTTTCACCCAGGTCCCGTTCACAAAGGCCGTGAAATTGTCCCCGGGTTTTACCAGGGTATCCATGTATTCTGTTAAGATCCCGGATGTGAGTTCCTTTTCCTCTTTCTTTTCGGATTTGCAGGAAACCATAGCAAGGACCGATACGGCCAACAGGCCGTAGACAGTTTTTCTCATCATAATGTTGTCATTTAGTTCGTTATGGTTTGACTTCCAAAAAGTGAAAATGTTACACTTTGGGGGAAGAAATCGCCATGCGGCGAGAAGGATTTCTACTGCGCCTTGGCCATATGGCGTTCCCTGGCCAGGAGCGTATTCTTAAGCAGCATGGCTATGGTCATGGGCCCTACTCCGCCCGGCACAGGGGTGATATAGGAAGCTTTGTCCTTTACCTTTTCGTAATCCACATCCCCGGTGATGTAATAGCCTTTTTCTTTGGACTTGTCTTCCACGCGGGTGATCCCCACATCGATGATCACTGCACCGGGTTTTACCATGTCTGCTTTGAGGAAATGGGGCACTCCCAGGGCTGAGACCACGATATCGGCCTGGAGGGTGAGCTCTTTTATATTCTTCGTCCTGCTGTGGCAAAGGGTGACCGTGGCGTTGGCCGCTTTTCCTTTCTGGCTCATCAGGATGCTGATGGGCCTTCCCACGATATGGCTCCTGCCGATGACCACGGCGTGTTTGCCCTCCGTATCCACTTCATAACGCCTGAGCAACTCCATGATGCCGTAAGGAGTAGCAGAGATAAAGGTCTCCATATCCAGGGCCATCTTGCCGAAATTGGTGGGGTGAAAGCCATCCACGTCCTTATCGGGGTGTACAGCCATCAGGACCTTCTGCTCGTCTATGTGCCTGGGCAAGGGCAACTGCACGATATACCCGTCTATCTCAGGATCTTCGTTCAGGTCTTTGACCAGCTGAAGCAATTCCTCTTCCGTGGTCTCTTCCGGCAGGTGTTTCAGCGTAGATTCGAAACCGATGCGTTTGCAGGACCTCACCTTGCTGCCCACATAGGTGAGGCTGGCCCCGTCATTGCCGACAAGGACGGCCGCCAGATGAGGCACTTTCTCCCCCCTGCTCTTCATTTCCGCCACCTCTGCAGCGATCTCTTCCTTGATCTCGTTCGAGATCTTTTTGCCGTCCAGTAAGACCATGCCTAATATTTTGTGTTTGTGTTCTCTTTCCGTATTCGGAGACCTAATCTCCCGCAACCTTCTGTGCTTCCGCTCTACCCCCGAAGGCCTCCCATCATCTGCATCATCTTCTTGCCGCCTCCGCCCTGCATCATCTTCATCATCTTGCCCATCTGGTTGAATTGCTTCAGTAACTGGTTCACCTCCTGAATGCTTCGTCCACTGCCTTTTGCAATGCGTTTTTTCCTGCCGGCATCCAGGATGGACGGATTGGATCGTTCTGCCGGCGTCATGGAATGGATGATGGCCTCTACGTGTTTAAAGGCATCATCGTCTATATCCAGTCCTTTGAGGGCCTTTCCGGCGCCCGGGATCATCCCCATCAGGTCCTTCATGCTTCCCATTTTCTTGATCTGCTGGATCTGCTTGAGGAAGTCGTCGAAACCAAAGGTGTTCTTCGCGATCTTTTTCTGGATCTTGCGTGCTTCCTCTTCGTCGAATTGTTCCTGGGCTCTTTCTACCAGGGAGATCACGTCGCCCATTCCCAGGATCCTGTCGGCCATCCTGTCCGGGTGGAAGACATCCAGGGCATCCATCTTTTCCCCTGTTCCTATGAATTTGATGGGCTTGTTCACGACCGACCTGATCGAGATCGCGGCACCACCGCGAGTATCCCCGTCGAGTTTGGTCAGGATGACCCCGTCAAAATTGAGGACGTCGTTAAAGGCCTTGGCCGTATTCACCGCATCCTGTCCTGTCATCGCATCCACCACGAAAAGGGTCTCCTGGGGCTGTACAGCGTCCCTGATCTGTGAGATCTCCGTCATCATGCGTTCATCCACAGCCAGCCTACCGGCGGTATCTATGATGACCACATTCTGGCCATTAGCCTTGGCATGGGCGATCCCGGCTTTGGCCAGGGAAACGGGGTCCGAATTTTCCTTGTCGGAAAAAACGGGTACACCGATCTGCTCCCCCACCACATGCAACTGGTCTATGGCTGCGGGCCTGTATACATCACAGGCTACCAGAAGGGGATACTTGTTCTTTTTTGTTTTGAGGTAATGGGCCAGCTTCCCGGAAAAAGTCGTCTTACCAGATCCCTGAAGCCCGGACATGAGGATCACGGAAGGATTCCCCGAAAGGTCGATCCCGGCTGCATCCCCGCCCATGAGTTCGGTGAGCTCATCCTTGACGATCTTGACCATCAACTGACCGGGCTGGAGGGTGGTCAGCACGTTCTGGCCCAGGGCCTTGTCCCTTACTTTATTGGTGAACTCCTTGGCGATCTTGAAATTGACATCCGCATCCAGCAAAGCCCTCCTCACTTCTTTGGTGGTCTCTGCCACATTGATCTCAGTGATCTGGCCGTGACCCTTGAGGACGTGCAGGGCCTTATCCAGTTTCTCGCTTAAATTGTCAAACATATGTGCTTAGCCTTTAGAGGAATGCAAATTTAACAATTGGAACGGGATCAGAGAAGTCCCCTTCACTAAAATCCAAAGAAAAAGGGCCGCTTCTCCTCGAAGCGGCCCTCTTATCA
The DNA here is from genome assembly GCA_041628355.1 of Muriicola sp. Lineage (GTDB taxonomy): Bacteria > Bacteroidota > Bacteroidia > Flavobacteriales > Flavobacteriaceae > Muriicola. The sequence continues at coordinate 4,382 of JBFKPJ010000077.1, forward strand.
ACACATGGGGCAAAAAAGGTGTGCTTATGGTTTTTCAAAAACAAGCACATCAAAACTTGCGTTCGTATCGTTGTAGCTCTTCAGCTCGATCCTGTTGCTGGTCATGGAGACAAAGTCCCAGTCGTCCGTAAGATCAGCCAGAACACCTTCGATACCGGCATTCAGATAGACCTTCAATTTGCCGTCGCTGTTTCTGAGCACTCTCCAGATCCCGGCTTGGGTAGTACCTGTATCACCCAGGGTGATGCTCATGATGTGTTCTGCTCCGAAGACAAAGGAATAGGGCATGAAATTCTGGGTCTCGTCCACTTCACCTTCCCTGTACTGGGCCACCATCCATTCACCGGCCATCATCACGTTTCGGATCTCCCTTACATCACCGTCCACATTGGCAGGATCGTCATCACATACTCTTTGTACTACCAGTTCGTAAGCCGTGCCTTCGATATTGAACTTCAACCTGTCATTTCTGAGATCGCTCAGCAACCATTCAAAGTTAAGGGTGGGATCGCTGCCGAACTCCAGGGCCAGGACCAGCCTTCCCTGAGCATTGGTTGTGATCACCCAGGATCCTTCTGAGACATTGATCCCGTTGCTGAGTGTAACCACACCTTCGGCCATGAACTTGAATTCGTACCCGATCATTCTCCTTACTTCATCGCCGTTGATGAGTACCTTTTTGATCACCCAGGTACATTGTCTTAAGATCTCGCGAAGGGTATTGGGGTTGTCATTGAAGACATCGCAAACCGATTTCAAAATGATCCTGTTCCCACCTTCGGCATATAGTTTGATCTTGCCCGGTTCTATCTCGTACACGAACCACTCCAGGTTAAAGTCGACCAGGAAATCGAACTCAAGGTTCAGCAACACTCCGCGGTCCGTAATTCGGGTACTCCAGAATCCATTGAGGATATTACCAAGCCTGTCTTTCACAGTTACTGCACCGTCTTCTGTAAAATTCATCAGGTACTCAAAGTACTGGTCGGTCTGGCTGATGGCATCCCGCTGTACTTCCCTTACCAACCAGGGGCATTCGGTAATGAGATTATTAAACCTTTCCAGGGTAAAATCGTCATCGTTATAGTCGTTGTCATCATCCTCATCGCATGCATCCTTCGCATTTTCAATGGCCGCAGCCAGTTCGGCATTGCTGTTCACGGTGATCTGGGTACCGTCATACAACTCCAGGGTCACGGGGAAGTCGATACTGATCAGATCGTTAGCATCAAGGCCCTTGAAGAACAATCTCAGTTCCTCATCGTTGTTCACGGTCACGCTACCGGTCTGCTGCTCATTGATGTCAAAGGTGAAGAGGGTGATCGGATATACGAAATCAATACATTCTATATCGTCATCAGCGCCCCCTTCGAGACATTCTCTTGCCAGGGCGATCAATTCTTCCCTGTTGTTGATCGTGATCTTGGTGTAATCACTCAGGGTGATGGTCACCGGGAAGATGATCTCCAACACGTTCAGATCGTCTTCGATAGCATCAAAGATCTCTTCGATCACCTGCAGGTCTTCGCGGGAATCAATGGTGATCTGTATACCGTTCACCTCAACGGTATAGGGGAAATCGAGTGCAAAACAGCTGGCGCCGTCCACAATATTGTCAAAGGACCCGTCCTTGGAGGAGGTCCTTTCAATGAGCCGGGCCGTAGAAGAGCTGGCCATTATGGTCTGCTCCTGATCCGGCTGCGGGAGTTCTTCAAACTCTTCCTGACAGGAAGTCACCATCAGTGTCGCCATAAACAGCAGGGAGAACACTGAATACTTAAATACATTTTTCATAACGATTTGGATTTTTTTGTTGTTCGTACAGAGATAAAACAGTTCTCATTTGAAAAACCCTACCCCATTTTTAATTTTTTTCTGGATATCTTTGAATGACGCCAATCAATTAAGGGGAGCTCTTTATGGATAATGTTTGTGAAGAACAGGTCTTCAATTCCATCTTCAAGTCCAATTCCAAAACGATTTTCAATTACATATATTATAAATATGGGAATGAGGAGAAGGCCTATGATGCTGTGCAGGAGGCTTTTGTGAAGCTTTGGGAGAACTGTGCGAAAGTGGCGCCCGACAAGGCCAAGGCCTTTGTCTATAAAGTTGCGAATAATCTGTATCTGAACGTGTTGAAGGCAGAAAAGGTCAGATTGAAATACGCAGAGAAGGCAACAAAGAATCCCAATGCGGAATCCCCGGAATTCCTCTTGGAAGAAAAACAGTTCAAAGATAAACTGGACCGTGCCCTGAACAGCCTGCCTGAAAACCAGCGGACCGTGTTCCTTCTCAACAGGATCGACGGGAAGAAATATGCAGAGATCGCAGAAATGGAGGGAGTGAGCGTCAAGGCCATTGAAAAGCGGATGCACCTGGCCCTGAAGACCCTGAGGGAACAGATCGATGGGATATGACATCCGGGATCTGCTCAAGGCCCGTATTCAGGGAAGGGAGTAAAAAAATATCGACCAACGGTAGGGTTTTTATAAACTCGAATGTTATATAGGAGTAAAGTTTAGAAATCATGCAGGAAAATTACCTGGCCAAGTGGCTCAATAACGAACTCAGCGAAGAGGAGCTGGCAGCCTTCAGGCAATCTGAGGAGTTCGCTTCCTACGAGAAGATCGCCAGAGCTTCGAGAGACCTGACGCCTCCTTCCTTTGATATGGAAAGGGCACTTGCCGAGTTCCATGGGCGGAAACAGCAGGAGACCAGGGTGGTCCGGATGCGCCCTGCACGACAACTGATGCGGATCGCCGCCGCTGTGACTGTCCTTATTGCAGCTTCCATCTTCTATATTTCCACTCTGGATGAGACATTTACTGCTGAATACGCCCAGCGTACTGAGGTTGTCCTCCCCGATGCCTCTGAAGTGGTCCTCAATGCGGGTTCCCAAATTTCCTACAGCGAGCGCAAATGGGATAAAGAACGGAAACTTACCCTGGAAGGAGAAGCGTATTTTAAGGTGGCCAAAGGTGAAAAATTTACCGTGAAAACCGCTGTGGGATCGGTGAGTGTCCTTGGGACCCAGTTCAATGTCAAGAGCAGGGACGGGTATTTTGAGGTGACCTGTTACGAAGGCCTTGTGAGTGTAGACCATCGCGGCGTTAAGAAAAGATTGCCCGCCGGCACTGCCTACCTGGTCATCAACGGTCAGATCAGGGAAGCTCAGGCTCCCCTGACCACCGAACCCAGTTGGGTCAACAATGAGAGCAGCTTCAAAAGTATTCCCCTGGCTTTCGTGCTCAAGGAATTTGAACGACAGTTCAATGTGGAAGTGGAGACCAGGAATATAGACCTGGACGAACTTTTTACGGGTTCCTTCAGCAACACGAACATGGATTTGGCGTTACAGAGTATAAGTACTCCTTCTCAAATAAGCTTTACCTTAGAGGGGAACAAAGTGCTCTTTTATGGAGATAACGCGCCTTAAGAGATTCCTTTTTTGTTTTACGATCCTCTTTTTTGTCCTTTCCTCCGGCCTGGGCCAGGAAAATGACAGGGTGGACCTGATCTCCTATCTCCTGCGGCTGGAACAGCAGTTCAATGTCAAATTCTCCTTTGTGGATGAGGATCTGACCAACATTGTCGTCACTCCACCGCCCGCTACTGAACTCCCCCTGATCCTGGATGCCCTCGAAGAAGAGACCCAACTGAGGATAGAGAAACTATCAGAACGCTATTACAGTGTCGTAAGGCGCACTACCGTAGATATCTGCGGCATCGTTTTAGACAACTTCGGGGGAAATACCATCCCGGGTGCTTCCGTGGAAGTGTTGGGCAGCAGCCTGGCCATCGTCACGGATATGGATGGAAAATTCACCCTGACCAATATACCCAGGGATGCAAATCTGCGCATCCGCTTCCTGGGTTTTAAAACCCAGTATGTGGCGGCATCGGACCTCGCTGGAAACAATTGCCCATCCCTGCTCATGGCCGTGAATTACCAGGAACTGCAGGAAGTGGTGGTGTATCAGTTCCTCACCACCGGACTCTCGAGGGAAACAGACGGGAGCATACTGTTGAGCACGGAGGATTTCGGGATCCTTCCCGGCCTTTCTGAACCCGATGTCCTGCAGACCATTCAGGCCCTGCCCGGGATAAAAAGTATTGACGAGACCGTATCTGACATCAATATCAGGGGCGGGACCAACGACCAGAACCTCATCCTCTGGGATGGGATCAAGATGTACCAGTCCGGGCATTTTTTCGGGTTGATATCCGCCTTTAACCCCTATCTCACAGAGAAGGTCACCGTGATCAAGAACGGCACCAGTGCTCAGTACGGAGATGGCGTAAGCGGGATCATCAGCATGGAGACCAGGGACCAGGTACAGGACCGTATCTCCGGAGGAGGCGGATTTAATCTGATCAGCGGAGACCTGTACGGGCATGTTCCCCTCTCCGACCGTATCGCAATTCAATTCTCCGGCCGCAGGTCTGTCACCGATTTCCTGAATACCCCCACCTACAATCAATTCTTCGACCGGGCTTTTCAGGATACGGAAGTGAAGGGAGGCGGAGGTGCTGACGACCCCATCGACCGGGAAGAGAATTTCTATTTCTACGACTTCACGGGTAAGTTCCTCTATGATATCAACGATGACCACAAACTGAGGGTCAGCGCCATCTATATCAATAACAATCTGGATTACCTGGAAAGCAATGAGAACACGGGCAGGTCTGACCAGAGCTTGCTGGACCAGACCAATTTTTCCTTTGGGGGTCGACTTGCCAGCAGGTGGACCGATCGTTTTTCCAGCCAGGTCAATGCGTATTATACACGATATAACCTGGATGCACAGAACATCAGCGGCAACGGGGAGCAGTCGCTCTTTCAGAATAACCAGGTACTGGAGTCCTCTCTTAAGGTTAACACCAAATACCTCCTCACGGATCAAGTGAACATCCGCAATGGATACCAGTTTACGGAAGTGGGGATCACGAATTTTACCAATGTGACCCAGCCTCCTTTTCTGAGCAATATCAAAGGGGTGATCAGGTCGCATGCCCTGTTCAGTGAGATCCAGTACGACTCCGGGGATGGGAAGCTGGACGTTCTGGGGGGGGTCCGACTCAATTATATAGAGAACCTGGAGACCTTTGACGATTTCATCCTGGAGCCCCGACTCAATATGAGCTATATGCTCCTGCCAGATTTCCGTTTCGAGGTTCAGGGAGAATTTAAGAACCAGGTCACCAACCAGATCATTGATCTGGAGCAAAATTTCCTGGGGATAGAAAAAAGGCGGTGGATCCTCTCAGACGAGGACACCCTGCCTGTAACCAAGAGCAAACAGGGTTCCGTGGGATTCAACTATGACAGGAACCGCTGGTTCATCGGCCTGGAAGGATTTTACAAGGAGGTTGAAGGGATCAGCACTTCCACCCAGGGATTTCAGAACGAGGATCAGTTCAACGGGGAGATCGGCAGCTATACCATCAAAGGAGCAGAATTTCTCGTCAACTACAAGAACAGCAGGTTCAGCAGTTGGGTGAGTTACGCCTACAATAAGAACACCTATTATTTCGAGGACATCACACCTTCTGAATTCCCGAATAACCTGGATATCACACATACAGCTACCCTGGCCACCACCTATAATTACCGGGACCTCAAATTAGGGCTTGGCCTGAATTACAGGACCGGAAAGCCCTTTACCAAACCCCGGGAAGATACCAATGCGATAGACATCACCGTCTTCCCGAACAGGATCAACTACGAGAGCCCAAATAGCAGTAGGCTGCCCGATTATCTCAGGGCAGACGCCTCCCTGATCTATTCCTTCGACCTCAGCAGGGGGGTAAGGGCCACTGCGGGTATATCCGTACTCAATATCTTCGGGAAGCGGAATGTGCTGAACACCTACTATCGGCTCAATGACCAGAATGAGATCGAGACCGTGGAAAGTATCTCCCTCGGTCTTACCCCCAACGCCAGTTTCCGGGTCAGTTTCTAAGAACGGTTGAGCCGGTTCATCACGATCACGTGCGGAAAGGTGATGGCCGCCAGGAAGTAGATCATGATAGAGAGAAAGAGGCCCTGTTTGTCGTGGAAAAGGTAATACAGGCATGCGAGTCCAACCATGGAGACGATCCAGTACAGCAGGGAGGTCCTGAAATAAGCCAGAATAGAACCTTTTGTGACCTTACCGTACAGGAATCGCGTCTGATCCATCAGGGAAGGGATGCTGTGCCAGATCACGAAATAGATACTGAAGGCCCAGATCAGGGACGCTGTTTTAAACACGATATAGAATACCAGGAGAAAGAACAATTCCTTGACCATGTTCACCCGTATCTTTCCCCTGGCCAGCCACCAGAGATAGATGGCTATAAAGACCCCAAAGGAGACGGCAAGCGTATACAGATAGAATTCCTTTATAAAGCTTATACCTGTTATCTCATAGATGATGGGCGACACTTCTTCGGTCTTGCAGTAGAACAACAGGAAGAAGATCACCATTCCATAACTGGTGAAATAGAGGTAGGAGAAGGGGGATCTCTCTGTTTGTGAAGCCCAGTGTTGCTCCCCGAAATGATAACTGCTGGCGAGGACAAAGAATCCCAGGGCCAGCACGGGAAAAAAGGAAAAGAAAAGGACTGTGAGCCCGATCACGAATACATAGCTCAGCAGTGCCCTGATAAAAAAGTTCTTTTTGGAATCTTCCCATGTCTGCTGAATGAGCTTGAGATCGTTGGAACCGTGAAAGATCCCAAAGGTGAAGATGAGAAAATAGGACAGGATAGCTTCAGCTTCCACATTAAAATAGACAGAGATCCATAGCGAAAAGAACGTCGCAACGATCATGACACTGCTAAAAGTGTTAATATTTTGTTGTTTTTTTTCCAAATCCACAAAATTCCGTTCTCAAATTTATGAAATTATGTTTAACTTTTTATATTTTTGATTAAACAAAAAATAAATTCTATGGAAAATTTTTTATCATCAATTTCACTGGTCTCCAAACTGGCGACCGATGACTATGTAGGGTTTACCTTCTTCGTGGGCTGTATGGCCATGATGGCGGCCTCTGCATTTTTCTTCCTGTCGATGAACAGCTTCGACAAGAAGTGGAGAACTTCAATCCTGGTTTCGGGATTAATTACTTTCATCGCTGCTGTACACTACTGGTACATGAGGGATTACTGGGCTGGTTTTGCCGAGTCTCCTACTTTCTTCCGGTATGTGGACTGGGTACTGACCGTACCGCTGATGTGTGTGGAATTCTTCCTGATCCTCAGAGTGGCGGGGGCCAAGAAATCCCTGATGTGGAGACTGATCGTGGCTTCTGTGGTCATGCTGGTCACCGGGTACTTCGGGGAAGCCGTATACAGGGACAGCGCCTCCATCTGGGGACTGATCTCCGGATTGGCTTACTTCTGGATCGTATATGAGATCTGGTTCGGGGAAGCCAAAAAACTGGCTGTGGCTGCAGGCGGATCCGTATTGAGCGCCCACAAGACCCTCTGCTGGTTCGTACTCGTAGGATGGGCGATCTATCCTATTGGTTACATGGCCGGGACACCCGGATGGTATGAAGGGATCTTCACAGGCCTGAACATGGACGTGATCTACAACATCGGTGATGCCGTTAACAAGATCGGTTTCGGTCTCGTGATCTACGGGCTTGCTGTAGCACAGAGCTCTGAGAAATAATTTTCCTGAGAACCAATATGTATAAAGGCCGCTCATCAGCGGCCTTTTCTCTTACATCCTGTCAGGTACACGAATGCCCAGGAGCCCGAATCCCGTTCGGATGACCTTCCCAACCATGGCCGAGAGGTAAACCCTGAAATCCCGGACTTGCTCATCCCCTTCTCCCAGGATGGAAACCTGCTGGTAGAAGGAATTGAATTCCTTGACCAGGTCGTAAATGTAATTTGCGACGAGGGCCGGACTGAACTGTTCTGCGGCCTCCTGTACC
>JBFKPJ010000078.1:0-12246 GCA_041628355.1 Muriicola sp.
CTTATTTGGTTTCTTCATTCAACATTTTTTCCAGGGTCAGGATGTCCGGAACCAGTACGGCCCGTGCCTTACTGCCTTCAAAAGGACCCACGATGCCGGCCGCTTCCAGCTGATCGATGATCCGCCCTGCCCGGTTATACCCCAGCTTTAGCTTGCGCTGGATCAGGGAGGCCGATCCCTGCTGGGCTGTAACGATCACCTCGGCAGCATCCCGGAACATGGCATCCCTTTCCGAGATATCGTAATCAATACCTGTGCCAGAATCTTCACCGGAATATTCAGGCAGCAGATGTGCGCTGGCATATCCCCGTTGCGACCCGATATATTCTGTGATCTTGGCTACTTCGGGAGTATCTACAAAGGCGCATTGTATCCTGGTGATATCATTGCCCTGGGTAAAGAGCATGTCTCCGCGCCCAATGAGCTGGTCGGCTCCCTGAAAGTCGAGGATCGTACGGGAATCTATCTTGGAAGTTACCCGGAAGGCGATCCTGGCCGGGAAATTGGCCTTGATGATACCTGTGATCACGTTGACCGAGGGCCGCTGTGTGGCGATGATCAGGTGGATACCTATGGCACGGGCCAGCTGTGCAAGCCTGGCAATGGGTGTCTCCACTTCTTTTCCGGCAGTCATGATCAGGTCCGCAAATTCGTCGATGACCAGTACGATATACGGCAAATAGGTGTGTCCGTCGTTCGGGTTGAGCTTCCTGGCCTTGAATTTGGCATTGTATTCCTTGATGTTCCTCACCATGGCCAGTTTGAGCAGCTCGTACCGGTTGTCCATCTCTATACAGAGGGAGTTCAGGGTGTGGATCACCTTGGTATTGTCCGTGATGATGGCCTCCTCGGAATCCGGCAGCTTGGCCAGGTAATGCCTTTCGATCTTGTTATACAGGGTGAGTTCCACCTTTTTGGGATCCACCAGGATGAACTTGACCTCTGCCGGGTGCTTTTTATAGAGGAGGGAGGTGAGTACTGCATTGAGCCCCACGGATTTTCCCTGCCCCGTGGCCCCCGCCATGAGGAGGTGGGGCATCTTGGCCAGGTCCACTACAAAGGTCTCATTGCTGATGGTCTTACCGAAGGCGATAGGCAGCTGCATTTCGGCCTTCTGGAATTTGCTCGAGGCAATGACGGACCTCATGGACACGGTGGTCGCCTTTTTGTTGGGCACCTCTATCCCGATGGTCCCTTTCCCGGGAATGGGGGCGATGATACGGATCCCAAGGGCTGCCAGGGACAGGGCGATATCATCCTCCAGGTTCTTGATCTTGGAGATGCGGATCCGGGCATCGGGGACGATCTCGTAAAGGGTGACCGTTGGACCTATGGTGGCCTTGATCTGAGCGATCCCGATCTTGTAATTCTTGAGGGTCTCAACGATCTTGTTCTTGTTCTCTTCCAGTTCCTCCTGGTTGATGGTGATCCCGCCAGAAGAGCCATGGGCGTCCAAGAGGTCCAAATGCGGGAATTTGTAATTGCTCAGTTCCAGGGTAGGATCGAATTCCCCGAAATCGGCCACCAGCTTATCCGACAGGATGTCACTCTCTTCTTTTTCTTCAGCCGTGGGATTCACTTCCATGGTGATCTCATCATCCCCATCCACTGTATCCCTATGGCCCTGTTCATCCTCTTTGGAAACAGGGTCCAAATGGGGAATATCCTTTTTGTGGGTATAGGTGTCGAGGACTACCTCCGACTCTTCTTCCGTCAAAAGGGACTCAGGTGCCTCGGGGGTGTTTTTCCTGAAGTCTGCAGCCACGGATGCCGATTTCCTCCTGAAAAAACGGGCAACTCCTTCCGGAGTGAGTTTAAAGAGCCTGACCAGGATGACGGTAAAGGCAAACAAAAGGATGAGGAACACCCCGATCTTTCCGGTATAGTCCCTGAGAAAATCATTCATTTCGTACCCTACCAGACCTCCGAGCAAAGGCTGAGTCCCGGCAAAGAAGCCCAGGGCAATAGAGACCCAAATGAGCAGCACAAGACCCCAGATCCATTTGTTCCAAAGGTTTTTTAAGGGGATACTGAGAAACAGGTAGAGCCCTGTAAGGCACAACAGGAAAGGCAGGATAAAAGATGCCAGTCCAAACCCCTTGTACATGATGTAGTGACTGACGCTTGCACCGAATTTGTTGAGCAGGTTCTTTGCCTGTTCATTCCTGTTGGCGAATTCCGTCAGCAGGCTCTGATCGTCCTGCCAGGTGAAATAAAAGGAGATAAAGGAAAAGAAAAGGGCAATACTCAAAAAAATCAACAGGCTTCCCAGAATGATCTTATTCTGTCTGGAAAACCGGAAGGAGAGTCTTTTCTTGGAAGCCGTAGGTTTGGACTTTTTTTTCTTCTTCGCCATTAATGCATGCTGTTCATGGTGTAAAAATACAAATTTAGGGAGGATGCTAACCGGGTGGTTCGCTTAAAAAATTCTCGGAAGATAGATGATCAGGCCCGCGGCGGTAGCGGCTATGGCCGCAAACATGACGGCTCCCGCAGAGATGTCCTTGATAAACCCTATCTTCGGATCCCGTTCCGGCTGAATGTAATCTGAAAGCTTCTCTATTGCCGTGTTGACCCCTTCAACCCCCATCACAAGTCCAATGGCCAGGGTCTGTAAGACCCATTCCAGGGGAGAGATCCCGAAATAGAATCCCGCCCCGGTAACGAGGAGGGCAATACAGAATTGAATCTGTATACTCCTCTCGGTCCGAAGAAGGAGAAAGGCTCCTTTAGAGGCGTAAAAGAGGCCTTTGAACCTGTTCCTGATCAGGGATTTCTCAGTCATGTTGTAATGCCTCCAGGGCCGCTTTATAATTGGGTTCACTCCCGATGTTTGGGACCATTTCCGTGTAGACCACACTTCCGCTCTCATCTATGACAACGACAGCCCTTGACAGCAGCCCTTCGAAAGGGCCCTCTGTAAATCGCAACCCGTAATCATCTGCAAAACCCTTGTCCTTGTAGTCGCTTAGCATCATTACACGGTCTATGCCCTCCGCCCCGCAGAACCTGCTCTGGGCAAAGGGAAGATCTTTGGAGATACAAAGGACGACCGTGTTTTGCATCCCGGCTGCCAGGCTGTTGAAGGATCGCACAGACTGGGCACAGGTGCCTGTATCCAGGGAAGGGAAAATATTGAGGACCACCTTCTTTCCCCTGAAGTCCTTCAAACTGATCTGGGAAAGATCCCTTTGGGTGAGGTCAAAATCGGGTGCCGGGCTGCCGGGTTGCGGCAATTCCCCGGAGGTATTTGCCGAAGTCCCGGTAAACTGTATCAAAGCCATAGGTCAAGAGGTCTTTTTTAAAGCTTCGAAATTAGCAAAAATACCGCGTTTTATCCGCAGTGAATTTCTCTTTCTTTGTGACTGTCTACAGGGTGTATACAGGTGGCAGCACATCACCCGGCTGAACGGACCGTCAGTTGTTTGATCTTGATCTTCAATGCGGCAAAGGTCAGGGTCATGATCGGACTCAACCAGTTGAAAATGGCGTACAGGAAATACTCGGCCACACTTACGCCCAGGACCCCACTGTGATAGGCACCGCAGGTATTCCAGGGGATGAGCACCGAGGTCACCGTCCCGGAATCCTCCAGGGTCCGACTCAGGTTTTCAGGGGCAAGGCCCCTGTCCTCATAGGCCTTCGCGAACATTTTTCCCGGCACGACGATGGCCAGATACTGGTCTGAGGCAGTGATGTTCAGGGCGATACAACTTCCCACCGTACTGGCAAAAAGACCAAAGGTTGTCTTGGCCAGGGATAAAAGGGATTTGGTGATACGGGAAAGGGCCCCGATCCCGTCCATGATCCCCCCGAATACCATAGCACAGATTATCAGCCAGATGGTACTCAGCATCCCGTACATGCCCTTGGCTGAGAACAGGTCGTTCAGTGCCGGGTTATCGGTAGCTATAGAAGTCTTTACGGTTATTGCATTGAGTATCCCTTTGTAACCTGATTCAAAGGTCAGTTCGCTGGCACCTGTAAGTCCGGCCACGATCCCCGGCTGGAAGATAAGCGCAAAAACGCCTCCGAGAAGGGTCCCTATCAGGAGAGCCATCAGGGGAGGGGCCTTTTTCACGATAAGTAAAATGACCACAACCGGTACGATAAACAGCCAGCCGTTGATCGTAAAGGTGGATTTGATGGAAGACAATATGCTGGCCGTATCGGCAACCCCGGTCGTTTCCAGGTTGAGTCCGATGATGATAAAGACCAGGAGGGTTATGGAAATGGTCGGAACCGTGGTAATGGTCATGTACCGGATATGTCCGAAGAGCTCACCACCGGCCATGGCAGGGGCCAGGTTGGTGGTATCCGACAGGGGAGACATCTTGTCCCCGAAATAGGCGCCGGAAAGGACAGCCCCGGCGGTCATCCCCAGGGAAATACCCAGGGCTTCCCCAATGCCGATCAGGGCGATACCAACGGTAGCCGCGGTTGTCCAGCTACTCCCAGTGGCTATAGAAATGATGGCACAGATAATGACGCAGGCTGCCAGGAAAATGGTCGGGTTCAGGATCTGCAGGCCGTAGTAGATCATGGCCGGGATGATCCCACTCACCAGCCAGGTTCCTGCCAATGCTCCAACCATAAGGAGGATCAGCAAAGCACCGGTGGTTGATTTTACGTTTTCGGCCACCTCGGCAATCATCTGCCGGTAGGATACCTTGTTAAAAAAACCAACCACGGCCGCTACGGCTCCGCCCATGAGGAGGATGAACTGGTTGGATCCGCTGATGGCATTGTCGCCAAAGACGTAAACGTTATAGGCCAGCATGCCTACCAGGGCGACCACCGGGATCAAAGCTTCCCAGATATTGAGTTCTCTATTGTCTACAATATGTTCATTCTCCCTGTGGGCATTCGATTTTTTGGCCGCCATTTACCGGTTTTTAGTTTGCCGGTAATATTACAATTTTACATACGGTTCTGCAAACCTCTTGACGGGCCACTATACAGAGACCGTATCCGCACTGAGGATTCCGAGCTGCACCATGCAGGCCTTCATCATGGAATAGGTACGGTGGATGTCATTGTCAAGACCGATGGAAAAACGGATGAGTCCGTCGGTCAGGCCCATGGCTTCCTGCTCTTCTTCCGGGATCTCGGAGGAGGTAGAGGTGCCGGGAGCGCTGAAGAGGGTTTTGTAGAAGCCCAGGCTTACCGCCAGGTAACCCAGGTTCTTCTTCTGCATGAGTTCCATCAGCTTGTTGGCGTTCTCCAGGCTTCCCACATCGATGGTCAGGATACCGCCATATCCGAATTCCGATTCAAACTGTTTTTTCATCAGTACGTGTCCCGGATGGGAAGGCAGCCCCGGGTAGACCACTCTCAGACCGTCCTTTTCGAAGTGTTTGGCCAGGTAAAGGGCATTTTCACTGTGTTTTTTCATCCGGATATGCAGGGTCCGCATATTCTTGAGGATGGAGGCTGCCCTGAGGCTGTCCAGGGTACTTCCCAGCAACATCCCGGCCCCGTTGTTCACGTCCTTTAAAGCCAGGCAGAAATCCTTGGTCCCGCAGACCACTCCGGCCACGCAATCACTGGTCCCGTTGATGAATTTGGTAAGGCTGTGGATGACCACATCCGCCCCCAGTTTTGCCGGGGCAATAGAGAGGGGCGAAAAGGTATTGTCTACTACCAGCGGGATGCCGTGTTTTTTGGCCAGTTTGGACAGGGCCCGGATATCCGCCACTTCCAGTAAGGGGTTGCTTACGGACTCGCAGTAGATCATCCGGGTCTTCGGGGTGATGGCTTTTTCAACTGCTTCCGCGGAAGTAATGTCCACAAACGAAACGCCGATATCGAATTTCTTCAGGAAGTTTTTCATAAAGGCATAGGTGCCTCCATAGATGGTCCTGCTGCTGACCACGTGGTCCCCTGCATTGCAAAGCTGGAGGATGACCGCTGTGATGGCCCCCATGCCACTGGCGGTGACGTTGGCCGTTTCCGTTCCTTCCAGAGCGGCCAGCGCTTCACCCAGATAAAGGTTGGAAGGGGAGGAATGACGACTGTAGAGGTAACAACCTTCGGTGTTCCCTTCGAAGGTGTCGAACATGGTCTTTGCCGACAGGAAGGTGTAAGTGGAAGAGTCCGAAATAGAAGGGTTTACCCCTCCGAACTCACCGAAATTATGCAGGTCCTGTATCTTGTCTGTGTTGGTTTTGCCCATCGCATTTGTTTTTTGTAAAAATATATAGATAAAGAATAAATATCAACTATAAACTTCGATATTAGAATAATATTCTATTAAATTAGCTATTTATAGAATAAAAATTATTTATTTTACACAAGGGCAAGCTCGCCCTGAACTAAATTCTGCTCTAGATGGACGAAACAGACATCCGATTACTCGGACTATTGCAGGCCGACTGCAAACGGACGACAAAAGCCTACGCCCTGGAACTCGGTCTTTCTACCACAGCGGTCTATGAAAGGATCAAACGCCTCGAAAGGGAAGGGGTGATCAGAAAGTATGTCGCCCTGTTAGACAAGCAGGTCGTGGGGATGGACTTTACCGTTCTCTGCCATGTGAAGCTCAGCAGGCATATCAAGGAGTACGTTCTGCAATTTGAACGGGAAGTGCAGCAATTAGAAGAGGTCTCTGAGTGTTTCCACGTCAGCGGGGATTACGATTACATCCTGAAGATCCACGTCGCAAACATGGCGGCCTACAGGGATTTTATGGTCAGTAAACTCACGGCCCTGAACAATATCGGCAGTACGCAGAGTTCCTTTGTCATCAGCGAGGTCAAGGCATCAACTGCGATCTCCCTGGGTTGATGTCAGATGTGGCCAAAACGAAAAACATTCGTATTTTTGACTCCCGGGAAAATCAGAGTTCCCTCATTGAAATTTAAAATCTAAATCGTCCTTATGTCTCAATTCGATGTGGCCGTGATCGGCTCCGGCCCCGGAGGGTATGTAGCAGCTATTCGCTGCGCCCAGCTGGGAATGAAAACTGCTATTGTGGAGAAGTATGCAACCCTGGGAGGTACCTGCCTCAATGTGGGCTGTATTCCCTCCAAGGCCCTCCTGGATTCCAGCCATCATTACGAAGATGCCGTTAAGCATTTTGAAGAACACGGAATAGAGATACCCGGGGAGGTAAAAGTGAACCTGGAAAAAATGATAGGCCGTAAACAGGCCGTTGTGGACCAGACCACGAAGGGGATACAGTTCCTCATGGACAAAAACAAGATCGAGGTCTTCCAGGGAACCGGCAGCTTTAAGGATGCTACCCATGTAGAGATCAAGCCTTCCAAGGGGAAGTCGACCACCATCGAAGCAAAGAACATCATAATCGCCACGGGGTCCAAACCTGCATCCCTTCCTTTTATCACCCTGGATAAGGAACGGATCATTACATCGACCGAAGCCCTGGAGCTGAAAGAAGTCCCCAAACACATGATCATCATCGGGGGAGGGGTCATTGGCCTGGAGCTCGGGCAGGTGTACAGTCGACTGGGCGCTGACGTGAGCGTCGTTGAATTTATGGACCGCATCATCCCGGGGATGGACGGGGCCCTCTCAAAAGAACTCATGCGTGTCCTGAAGAAGCAGAAAGTAAAATTCTATCTCTCGCACAAGGTGAAGTCGGTGAAGAGAAAAGGCAAGAACGTGACTGTTGTCGCTGATGACCCCAAAGGAGGTGAGCTCACCCTGGAAGGGGATTACTGCCTGGTCTCTGTGGGGAGAAGGCCGTATACGGACGGGCTGAATGCCGAAGCCGCCGGGGTGAAAGTAGACGACAGGGGCAGGATAGAGGTGAATGGCCACCTGCAGACCAATGTCCCGAATATCTATGCCATAGGCGATGTGGTCAGGGGAGCTATGCTCGCCCACAAGGCAGAGGAGGAAGGCACCATGGTCGCAGAGATCCTGGCAGGTCAGAAACCTCATATAGACTACAACCTGATCCCAAATGTTGTGTACACCTGGCCGGAAGTAGCTTCGGTGGGCAAGACCGAGGAACAGTTAAAGGAAAGCGGGATCGCCTATAAGTCGGGCCAATTCCCCATGCGTGCGCTGGGAAGGGCCCGGGCCAGCATGGATATAGATGGCTTCGTCAAGATCCTGGCAGATAAGGACACGGATGAAGTATTAGGGGTTCATATGATCGGCGCCAGGTGCGCGGACCTGATCACGGAGGCGGTTACGGCTATGGAATTCCGGGCTTCTGCTGAGGATATCTCCCGCATGAGCCACGCCCATCCTACATATGCTGAAGCGGTCAAAGAAGCGGCCCTGGCTGCGACGGCAGACCGTGCCCTGCACGTGTAGTTTAATTTTAACTCTTACTTATATTGAGAAGTCTCAATATCCTGTCTTGCAGTAATATAAGATATTCTGAAGAGAGGTAATACGCGCTGCGTAAACCCCCTTTCAAAATCCGTATCATCACAGCGATCTGGCCTTTGATAAAGATTTCGTGTTTGTCGTATTGAAGGGCGGCAAATGAGCACGAGATCATGAAGAGGATGGCGCCGGGAATTACCCAGGCCGGAGCCAGGCTATGGTCAAAGAACCTGTAAAGGCCAAGTCCGGTAAAGCTTCCGTAAAGGATGATAAAATGGATCACATAGATGGAAAGCGTATTCTGTCCCAGTCGGAGCAAAGTGGTATTCACAAGCCATTGTCTGAGGATCATAAAGACCGCAAAAACGATCATTACATTTCCCAACCTGATAAAGAGGTAGTTATTGGATACTACGTCTGCAAACAGATCGATCCCGCTCCATCCGTGGAGGAATGAGAAGAAGGCAGAAGAATAGTACACCAGGCATACCCCTGTGATCAGGGAGAGCCAGATCGCATTGGAATATACATTCCGGTGCGCGTGGTACCTCCTGAACATCACAGCCAGGAAGCCTCCAAAGGCCGTATAGCCCACCCAGGGGATTATGGTAAAGACCGAACCGTTGTTCCTGGTAAAATAGTTCGCCAGTGCATCAGGGATACCGGAAAAGGTCCAGCTGGAGTACACCGGTTCAAAGAGAAACAGCAGAGTGGTAATAGAAAGGAGGGCAACCGGCAGCACCCATTTTTTATAGGCAGCGGTCAGCAGGTACACCCCAATGATCACCATGATGGAGATCCCGATACAGTGCAGGACATCCACCAGGAAGAACGCCTTGTACAATTTACCCTGCAGCAACCCCGAAAGGTTGAGTCGCAGCAGGTATCCTATCAGCAATAATTGTAATCCCCGGCGAATCCCTTTGCGAATCCGCGGATTATCGAAACCGGTCTGAGGTACGCGAATGAGAAGGTAGGTAAAAATAAATCCGGAAACCGTAAAGAAGACCGGGGCTGTGATCCCCCTGAAATAGCGCCACAGGGAATAGATGCCATTACCGGGGTCTCTGTAGACCGGGTCCAGCAACCCGTCCACAAAATGGCCCTGAAGCATCATCAGGATGGCCCAGGCCCTCATGGCATCTATAAAATAAAGTCTTTTGGTGTTGGTCTCCATACGCTGATACCCCTTATATACTCCAATCCGGGGGGCCTTGGATCTTTTAAGGCGCAAAATTAGCTAAATTGTTTACAATTCATTCATTTTTAGGGTATTTTCACCAGCTCAACAAGAAATATGCCATGAGTAATATACTTGCCTTCGCCGGCAGCAATTCATCCACCTCCATCAATTTCCAACTCGTAAAGCATACGGTCAGCCTGATCCATGGGCACAGGGTCCAGACCATGGACATGGCCCTTTTCGATCTCCCCATGTTCAGTGTGGATCATGAAAAGGAATACGGGTACACCAATTCCCTGGCCGAACTCAGGGACGATCTCCATAGGTCGGACGGCCTTCTGCTCTCCGTGAACGAACACAACGGGAATCCGTCCTCATATTTCAAGAATCTGGTCGACTGGCTGAGCCGACTCGAACTCAATTTCCTGGACAACACCAAGATCTTTTTGATGAGCACCTCTCCAGGGAGGCGTGGGGCTTCATCTTCCCTGTCCATCGTGGAAGATCTCCTGCCTAAATTTGGAGGGGAGATCGTTTCTACCTTTTCGCTCCCTTCCTTCAGGCATAATTTTGAAGACGGCAAAGGCATTACAGATGAGGAACTTGCCGGAAAACATCAGGAAGCCCTCGAACAATGGCTGAAGAGCCTGTAAGATATTTGAAACCCTCGAAAGCAACGCAGGAAGCATATAAGACTTCCATTCCTTTCTTTCTTACCTTTGCAGCGTGATAGATGAATTCAGGGAACATATCGTCAATTCTTTTCCACAGATCCTGGAGAGTCCCGTGATCATTGCCTGCAGCGGGGGAGTGGACAGTGTGGTCCTCGCCCAGCTATGTGCTCAATGCGGGGTCGATTTTGCCCTTGCCCACTGTAATTACCACCTCCGGGGGGAGGACAGCGACGAGGATCAGCGTTTTACGAGTGACCTGGCAGATTCCCTGGGAGTGAGGTTTTTTACCGTTTCCTTTGATACCTTATCCTACGCTTCTGCCCAAAAGCTCTCCATTCAGATGGCAGCCAGGGAATTGCGCTACACCTGGTTCAGCGAATTGATCAGTACTCAGGGATATTCGTATCTTCTGACGGCCCACCACCTCGACGATGCCCTCGAGACCTTTATCATCAACCTTTCCCGGGGTACGGGTATTGATGGACTTACGGGCATTCCTTCAGAATCCGACGAAGTACTCCGGCCCCTGCTTCCGTTTACCCGTGAACAGATCCTGGCCTTCGCCGAGGAACAAGGTATCCCATGGAGGGAGGATCTCAGCAATGAGGAGACGAAATACCTGAGGAACAAGATAAGGCACGAAGTGGTCCCCGTGCTCAGAGAACTTCATCCCACCTTCCAGAAGAATTTCAGGAAGACCCTGAAATACCTTACCCATACCTCCAGTTTGCTGTCACACTACATTGACGGACTGAGGGATGAATTTTTTAAGCCTTATCAGGATGGGTACAGGATCTCACTCGGGGCACTGGAAGGCCTGGAACCCCT
The DNA here is from genome assembly GCA_041628355.1 of Muriicola sp. Classification (GTDB taxonomy): domain Bacteria; phylum Bacteroidota; class Bacteroidia; order Flavobacteriales; family Flavobacteriaceae; genus Muriicola. The sequence goes on from JBFKPJ010000078.1 coordinate 10,987, forward strand.
GGAGGCCTACCTGTACGAACTTCTCAAACCCTATGGCTTTACCTCCTGGAGTGATATCTCCAGCCTCACCACTACCATGAGCGGAAAAGAGGTGCGGTCCGCTACACACCGCCTTATCAAGGACAGGGAACATCTCATCCTGCAGGAATTCCGGGGCGAATCTGAAATAGCTGATGCGAAGGAGATCTCCCTGGATACCGGAGACCTGCCCCTGGGACTCAAGGTAGAGCAGGTTGAGGAGATCGCCGAAAAGAACAACACCATACTATATGTTGATAAAGAAACGTTAAACGATAAGCTGACTGTCAGGAAATGGCAAAAAGGCGACTACTTTTATCCCCTGGGAATGGATGGCAAAAAAAAGGTCGCCAAGTTTTTCAAGGACGAAAAGATGGATGCCATAGCCAAACAGAACCAGTGGCTGCTTTGCTGCGGGGATGAAATCGTCTGGATCATTGGCAGGAGGGCAGATGATCGCTTTAAGATCACGGCAGACACGAAGGAAATTCTCAAGATCACAACGAACGAATGAAACATTTGATCACCGGTATAGCACTTTTGTTCTTCTCATTAACTGTCATGCCACAAGAAGGAGAGGACCCGGTAGAGTGGACCCAGGAATTGATCTCTTTTGGCGGACAGGAGTACGAACTGGTTATGAAGGCTGCCATTGAAGACGGGTGGCACGTGTATTCACAGTTCACTGCCGAAGGAGGTTCCCTCCCGAGTGAATTCACCTATGTCAATGCCGGGAAGGACTTTGAACTTTTGGGGGAGACCCGCGAAAGTGAGACTGAAAAAGCCTACAGCGAGATCTTTGAGGTGGAGGAAACCTTTTTTAAAAAAGAGGCCGTTTTTACACAGAAGATCCGGCTGCTCGACCCAGGCGTTAAACAAATACAGGTAGAGCTCTTCTATCAGGTCTGTAAGGAGGTTTGTATTCCACAGGATGCCGTGTTTTATTTTTCATTGGATGGGGAGGAGATCATCCTGGAGGAGGAAACCCTGGATTCTGCCAGTATTGCCATGGCTGAGGCCCTTAAACTGGACCTGAAGAACAAGGAAGTCCTCAGGGAGGTAAGTGCCGGCTCGGAAGGGAACGAAAGCAGCCTGCTCGTCATCTTCGGCCTCGGTTTTCTCGGAGGGCTCATCGCCCTGCTTACCCCTTGTGTCTTCCCTATGATCCCGCTTACGGTATCCTTCTTTACCAAAAAATCCAGGACCCGTTCCAAAGGGATCATCGATGCTTCCCTGTATGGA
>JBFKPJ010000079.1:0-12216 GCA_041628355.1 Muriicola sp.
AAAATGTGGATTTTAAACTGACCTCCCATGAGCGCATCCCCCATTGGATTGAGGCAGACAGGAAACGACTCTTCCAGGTCCTGACCAACCTCCTTGACAATGCCGTGAAATTCACAGACAGGGGAAAAATATCCCTGGAAGTAGGATTTAACCAGCAATACGCGAACAAGGTCAGTCTGCACTTTGCCGTGACGGACACCGGAAGGGGTATCCCGGAGGCGAAAAAAAACATGGTCTTTGAAACGTATTCCCAGCTTACCTCCCCGGACAGGGATCAGGGAACCGGTCTCGGGCTGGCGTTGGTAAAGGGGCTGCTGCGACTGATGGACAGCGATATCCACCTGGAATCCGCAGAAGGCAAAGGCTCTGTTTTTTCTTTTGACCTGGAGGTGAAGATACCCGTAGAATCAGGGTGGAGGGAAATCCTGGAAAAAGATGCGACCCGGGCACGTCAAAAGGCCCCGGCCAGGAGCGGGAAATACCGTATTTTACTTGTGGAAGACGATGAACGCGTGCTTGCGGTCCTGTTTAAAATGCTGATGGAGACCGGGCAGTTCTACCTGGATGTGCTCAGCGATGGGGCCCTTGTACTGGAACAGGTGATCCAAAACTCGTACGACCTCATCCTGATGGATATCAACCTCCCAAATACCCGGGGGGACCAGCTTGCACAGATCATCAGGGAATTTCCCTTCAAGAACGTAAAACAGCTTCCGATCATAGGGATAACGGCTTTTGCCTATGAAGACCATCTCAAAGCCTTCAAGGAAGCGGGAATGAATGCCGTGATCCCGAAACCCTTCGAAAAGGAGGAATTGTTAGACGCTATTTTCACCTGTCTCAAATCCTGATCATAGCCCAATCAGATACCGGCTTCCTGAATCTTGTTTGTAGGTTTTTTCCTACTTTAATGTTATTCATCGATCTTTTTATACACTTTATCGATATTTCGTTCAGCTGTTATCGGTTTACTTTCCAACGGGGACCCTGCGCTTACATTTGACCGGTTTCCTGATACAGCAGGATCAATTCGTGAGAACCTTTTAATCCCGAGAACGAAAATGGAAAATGAAAATCTGGCTCTTATCCTCTTCCTGATCAGTATCCTGGCCTTTATGCTGGCCATAGTACTGATCGTGCCCAACGTACTGGAAGAACACAAGTTGAAACGCAAAAACTCTCAAACAGGTCGGAAATGGTACCTGCCCTTCCACCGTTTCAAGAGGAACGTGAAGAAATGGTGGAATGCGTTCCGCTCCCCTGCCGGCAAAAAGACGTTTTTAAGCACTTCCGTATTCCTGTAAATACAGCCTGGTGAAAAACAGACTGGAGTATATCCAAAAAGGACTATGGCGGAAGAAAAAAGCAAAGTGGATCTTCTCAGGTCCCTCTGAAAACGAAGATACCCTTTTCATTGGGGCAACATTTCCGGATGACCTGAGAAATACCGCAGAGAGAACTGAAGAACAAATTTAAACGTCCTAAAATTAATAGTAAATGGACCTGCAACAACACGACATGACGATGAAGAAGGCCTTTGAGAGAATCCTGTTGATCCTGTGTGCCATCGGGGTGGTATTGTCCCTCTTATACTGGATATTATGAAAATGAAAGATGTTTTAATCACAGCAGGGATCTCCTGCCTTGTCCTGCTGGGATACGGATTCAGTACAGCGTATTTTCCTGAAGAATCGAACAACCACCGCAAAAGTGAAGTGCCCCTGTCCCTGAAAAACAGTGGCCTGACCCCCGCCCCTTCTTTATCAGTGGCCCCTTCGGAGGTGAAAGCTCCTATCCCATTTCCTCTCCATACAGGGGATTTTATCGCATTCAAAGAAGCTTTGGGCTTTAAGGAATCACGGGGCAGGTACAGTTGTATCAATACCCTGGGGTATATGGGAAAGTATCAGTTTGGCAGGGCAACGCTGGCGGTTCTTGGGGTACGGGACACCCTATTATTCCTGAACTCTCCCGAATTACAGGAATCCGTATTAGAAGCGAATATCGCCAGGAATAAATGGATCCTGAGAAGCGAAATAGCAACCGCTTCCGGCAGGACGATACAGGGGATACACATCACCGAATCAGGCCTGATCGCGGCGGCCCACCTGGCCGGACCGGGTAATGTGAAAAAATACATTCGATCAAACGGAAGAAAGAGTGTGGAAGATGCCTTTGGGACTTCCGTTGAAGATTATATCCGGCGCTTTGCGGGATACGACCTGAGTACAATAAAGGCGAAGCAAAAGGTAAAGGTATACGGGGAACACTACTAGTGAGTTAAAAAGTTGGTTTAGTTAGTGACCCCACGGGGCACGGTTGGAGTGATCTGCCGTGTCCCACTTTTTTTCTCTTTATCGACTCAAAGATCCCAATAGGCCAGTCAATTGAAAGAAATAGGTTAAATTCACAGGGCTAGATTGACCTGTAAATCGCCAGACCATGGATCCTGCCCTTAAGACGATGATCTCCAATATGCCCGAAAAAACGGGAAAATCCCTGGAAGAATGGAAAAAGGTATTAGCCGCAAAAGCCTTTGCAAAACACTCCGAAGCGGTCTCCTACCTCAAAAAAGAACACGGGGTCACCCATGGCTTTGCCAATACGATCGTACACCTCTCCAAAGAGGACGGTACTTCTTCTGAAGACCTGGTGAGCAGTCAGTACAGGGGCAAGGAACACCTCCTTCCCGTGTTTGAAAAGGTAAAGGGCTTTGTCGAATCCCTCGGGGAGGATGTGCGTGTGGTACCCAAGAAGACCACGGTAAGTTTTGTCAGGAAAAAGCAATTTGCCCTCATCAGCCCGGCTACCAAGACCCGTTTAGACCTGGGGCTGAAACTTCCCGGATATCCTACTACAACCCGTCTCGAAAATTCCGGGCCCTTCGGGACCATGTGTACCCACAGGGTCAGGCTGGAACAACCCAGGGACGTCGATAAGGAGTTAAAGGATTGGTTAAGGGACGCCTATGAGCACGCCGGGTAGCATACTCAGCTATTGATATCAAAAAACACCCTCTTCCGGAGAGGGTGTCTTAATTACCATTGACCCAGGAGGATACGGGTGCCGGACCTTATCATTTTTGCCCCGCCGTTGGTCTCTCGAAACGTGTTCCAGGCCTTATCCCTGGCCGACCTTTCTGCCTCTGTCAGTACCGCATTGGACCCTCCTAAGGCGTTTTTAAAATCCTTATATCCCGTTATGGCCCAGTGTGAGCCTCCATCAGGTCCTATCCCGGTGGTAAAGTTCCCGTACATGTTCATCCATCCCCTCCGGGTGGCCGAGGAATGATATTTTTCATAGGCTGCCCGGAATGCAGCTGTATTGTCTACCTGCACGATATAATAGTTTTGAATGGGATATTGGGTGGTCATATCTCCCCAGCTTTTCTGCAGGGTCCCCATGGCAGCGCTGAACCCTTCCTTGATGTGCTGGTTCATCCGGGTAAGGAATAACATCCACTCCGCACCCCCGTTCCCGGAATACTGGGTTCCCATCGCATCCAAAGAGCCTGAGAAAACGATACCATGTGTGAAATTATTCCCGCTGTCCCTGAAATGGTTTTCCCATAGGGATACCGTCACTCCTTCTATCTTATGAGCTGAGAAATACTCGGATACCAGTTCAAGGACCGCACTTTCATGCTCAGGTTTGACTTTGAAATTGTAGGCGGTAAAATACCCTTCCTGGGCTACCAGGGTAAAAGACAGGAGCAATGCCAGGGCAAATGCTAGTTTTTTCATAATGGTTGGTTTTACTTGGTCATTCCCTAAGATACGAATTTCTGTGTACTTAGACTGCCGGAGTGTTTTTCGATTCCGGCCCTTTCAGCCTATTCCCAGACCCTCTTCACCGAATACACTCTGATATCCCGAAACTCTGCAGGGGATGACCCACGGTTTGTTACCCTAAATTCAGAAAAAGGGGCCGTTGGAAAGACCTGGGCGGTCATGGCGTATTGCCCTTTGTTGATAAATATCTCAACCGAAGAGGCGTCCACAAAGATGTCGAACTCCAATGCCCCTCCATCCAAATGCTCCAGGGGCATCTGCTGCCTTCCCCCAAAGGACTCCTGAAAATCGGTGATCCCGCTCCTGCTGCGGTCTAAACCGAAGGTTCCTGCCTCCGGATCCAGTTCCATAGCGAGTTCCTCCCCGGAGTCGTTCTTCAAAACAAAGGCGAGGTTTTCAAAAGGGGCCTCAAAGCGCAGCCTGCTCTGACTCCCATTTTCGAGACTTATATTTCTTTCTGCTCCTGCAGGCACTTTCAGTTCCAGGCTATTCGCTTCCGTGAGAAGGTTCTGCACCCCGTCTATCGGATAATTTACCAATGTGTATTCCCCCTTGAATTTGGCCAGGCTCAGGGTCCTGGGAAGGGTCATCGCACTGCGCCAGACCTCGGTGGGGGTGTCCCGGGCATACTCCCAGTTGCTCATCCAGCCGATAAAGATGCGTTCTCCCCCGGGGGTATTGTTGTAGGTGACCCCCGCATAGTTATCCGTACCCCAGTCGAGCCACTTCGTCCCCTCCTGTTCGGAGGTAAAAGTGATCCCGTCAAAATCCCCCACAAAGTACTGGGTGCCGCTGCCCCCGTTGGGTGCCCCCGGGTTGATACTGATCAGCAGCACCCATTTTTTCTCATCCGTGCCTTCCACTTCCAGTTCAAAGAGATCCGGGCATTCCCATACCCCGCCATGGGCTCCCCGGTCTTCTCCAAACCGACTCATATAGGTCCACTCCAGGAGGTTATCCGAATGGTAAAGCCTGAGATGATCCCCTGCCACGAGGGCCATGACCCAGTGCTCCATATCCTCATCCCAGAACACCTTGGGATCCCTGAAATCCCTGAATTCGGAATTGAGCAGAACCGGGTTCCCTTCATACATGGTGAACGTTTCCCCGTTATCCAGGCTGTATGCGATACCCTGGGTCTGGTGGTCATTTGCCCCTGCCTTCTCCTTCTCCATATCGTGATAGGTGAACACGGCCACCAGGGGTGGATTTTCATTTGTTCCCAGGCCCGAAGTATTGTCCTTATCCACGACCGCACTTCCCGAAAAGATCAGGCCGTTCTCATCCGGATACAGGGCGATGGGCTTATTCTCCCAGTGCAACATATCTGTGCTGGCAGCGTGCCCCCAGTGCATGGGACCCCAGACGATATCCTCCGGATAGTACTGGTAGAAAAGGTGGTAGACCCCCTGGTTATACACGAGTCCATTAGGGTCGTTCATCCATTTCTCGGGCGGACTAAAATGGTACTGCGGACGGAAGGGTTCTTGATATATCCCGGTTTCTTGCTCCACCTCTTTTTCCGACTTGGGGGCCTGGCGGCATTGAGAGCTCAGCAGCAGGGTTATGAGCAGTATCCCATAAACGAGTGTTTTTCTTTCCATCTCCCTAAAATAATCTAAAATTCGATTGCTGCCACCGGGCAGGTTGTTTTCGGATCCTGTTCAAAGTCCTATCTTTGCCTTCATGCGGAAAGCCTGCCTGATCATCGGGATCATTCTTATAACCGCCACCGCCATGGGTCAGCGTACACTGGATGCCTTCATAGAGAAATTGTCGGGGGATGAGGTCCCTTTGGTTACCGTGACCGAAGTGAGGGTAAACCCCTCCTATATCCGCCTGGACGCCCGGGAAAAGGAGGAATACGACGTGAGCCATCTCCCGAATGCACACTATGTGGGATATGATGATTTTGATGCAGATGCATTTTCCGCGGCTAATCCGGATAAACAGGCTACCTATGTGGTCTACTGTTCTGTAGGAGTCCGGTCTGGCAAGGTCGGTAAAAAGCTTTTGAAGATGGGATATACCGATGTGAAAAACCTTTCGGGAGGAATCTTTAAATGGGTAGAGGAAGGGAACCAGGTCGTGGACAGGGAAGAAAAGGTGACCCGGAAGGTGCACGCCTATAATCGCTTCTGGGGCATGCTGCTGAGCAAAGGAGAAAAGGTCTACGGGCCCGAAGAGCAGGACGAAGATGAAGGGCGATAAAAAGGACCTCCTGATCATTTTTACGCGGAATCCCGTACTGGGTAAATGCAAGACCCGCCTGGCAGCCTCTATCGGAGATCAGGCCGCACTGGAGATCTACACCTTTCTGCTCCGCCACACGGTGGCAGTCACTACCCCTTTGAAGGCGGATAAGAGGGTTTACTACTCTGACGCCATAGGGGTTGACGATCTCTGGGACGAAGAGGTGTATTCCAAAGATCTGCAGGAAGGAAAGGACCTCGGCCATCGGATGGCTGTGGCATTTAAGAAGGGCTTTGAGGACGGTTACGATAACATCATCATCATAGGAAGCGACCTTTTCGACCTGACCACGGAAGATGTGAATACGGCATTTGAGAGATTGTGGGAGCACGATTTCGTCCTTGGTCCCGCCATTGACGGAGGTTACTACCTTCTGGGAATGAAAGAGTTCACGCCACGACTGTTCGAAGGCAAACCATGGGGTTCCCCCGGGGTTCTGAAGGAGACCCTGGCCAACCTGGAGGATGAAGCCTGTTACCTGCTCGACCCAAAAAACGACGTGGACGTACTGGAAGACATTATTGACAACCCGGCATTCCTGCCGTTTATAAAAGATATCATATGACACAGAAACAACTGGATGAATCCACCCAGTATCTGAAATCCAAAGGATTCGACCGGCCGGAGATCGGCATCGTGCTGGGCACCGGCCTGGGCAAACTTGTGGACGAGATCGAGGATCCCATCATCGCCCATTACCACAACATTCCTTTCTTTCCCCTGGCCACCGTGGAATTCCATTCCGGAAAACTGGTCTATGGAAACATTGAGGGGAAAAAGGTGGTGGTCATGCAAGGGAGGTTCCACCTGTACGAGGGGTACGAATTTACAGACGTCACCTATCCCATCCGGGTGATGCGGCAGCTGGGCATAAAGAAACTCTTTATCTCCAATGCAGCCGGGGCCATCAACCTCAACTTCAAAAAGGGCGATATCATGCTGGTGGAGGACCACATCAACCTGCAGGGCGGGTCCCCCCTCGCCTTTAAGAATGTGGCCGAATTTGGAGACCGGTTCGTGGATATGAGCAACCCCTATGATCCGGACATGGGCCGAAAGATCGGGCAGATCGCCTCCGATCTGGGGATCTCCCTCCAAAAAGGGGTATATGCAGCCGTAGTGGGCCCGCAACTGGAAACCAGGGCCGAATACCGTATGCTGAAGATCATCGGAGCAGATGCTGTGGGAATGAGTACAGTACCGGAAGTAATTATTGCCAATCATTTACGACTACCTGTAGTAGCGGTCTCTGTCCTGACCGACGAATGCGACCCGGACAACCTGGAACCGATCAATGTTTCTGAGATCCTGGAAGTAGCCGGCAAGACCGAACCAAAAATGATTACATTGTTCACCGAATTAATAAAAGTATTATGAGTTATCTGGAGGCAACCAACGACCTGTATAAACAAGCGGCCCTTACCCCTGATGTGGGACTGTGCTGTACCACCAACCCGGTATGGCAGCTCCCGGGCCTGTCCATACCCACCATCATGTTGGAGATGAATTACGGTTGCGGAAGCACGGTTTCCGCCTCAGACCTGGTCAATAACCCCAAGGTCCTCTACGTCGGAGTCGGAGGTGGGATGGAACTGCTTCAGTTCGCCTATTTCTCAAGGCAGCCCGGAGGGGTGACAGGCGTGGATGTGGTAGATGAGATGCTTGAGGCCTGCAGTAAGAATTTTGAGATCGCCGAAAAGCAAAATCCCTGGTTCAGGAGTGAATATGTCGACCTGGTCAAGGGAGATGCCCTCAACCTTCCCATTGACAGTGAAAGTATTGATGTGGCAGCTCAGAATTGCCTGTTCAACATATTTAAGGCCGAAGACCTCAAAAAGGCGGTCGCCGAGATGTACAGAGTGCTCAAACCCCACGGGAGACTGGTAATGAGTGACCCTGTCTGCGAGCAACCCATGAACGACACCCTGCGCAATGACGACCGACTAAGGGCAGAGTGCCTCAGCGGGAGTATCCCGATCAGGGATTATGTAAAAGTGCTCACTGATGCCGGATTTGGCACCATCGAGATCAGGGCGAGGAAGTCCTACAGGGTCCTTTCCCCCAACCATTACCCCACCGATGAGTTGATCCATATCGAATCCATAGAGATCGCCGCCATCAAGGACCCCATGCCCGAAGACGGACCCTGCGTGTTCACCGGGAAGACGGCTATCTATTTCGGAGGGGAACCCTACCTGGACGATAAAAAAGGCCATATCCTGCTTCAGAACCAGCCCCTGGCTGTTTGTGATAAGACGGCGGCAGCCCTTGCAGAGTTGTCGGATGAGATCCACATTAGCGAGAGTACCTGGCACTATGACGGGGGTGGCTGTTGTTAACCGTTATTTATGAAATTCTGTTCCCTGTTCATTTTATTCATCCTTGCAATGACCCCTGCCCAGTCCCAGAAGGGGAAACAGGGGCAGCCAGGCCTCGACCATTCTGCCTGGGACGGGTTGTTGCAGGATTATGTGACTCCGGAGGGGAAAGTAGATTATCCCGGCTTCTCGGAGCGAAAAGCAGAACTGGAGGCATACCTCAGATACCTGGGAGACCACAAACCTGGGGCCGGTGATTCCCGCAATGAGGTCCTTGCGTTCTACATCAACCTTTACAATGCCGCTACCGTCCACCTGATCCTGGAAAACTACCCTCTGAAAAGCATAAGGGATCTGGAGAATCCCTGGGGGGAAAAGCGGATCCGGCTGGACGGGGAAAAAGTATCCCTGAATAAAATAGAACACGGGATCCTCCGGAAGATGAATGAGCCCCGTATCCATTTCGCGATCAACTGTGCCTCCGTATCCTGCCCGAAACTCCGGAACAGGGCCTTTACCGCAAAAGGTATGGAATTGGAATTGCAGCAGGCTGCGATGGACTTTATCAACGATCCCGGCAGGAACCGGATCACAGAAGATACATTGCTCCTTTCTGCCATCTTCAAATGGTACAGGGGGGATTTTATGCAGAAGAGGAGCCTGGTGAGTTATCTTCAACCTTTCACCCGGACTAAACTCAAAGAAACCGCCGGTATTTCTTATCTGCCATACGACTGGAACCTGAATGAATAACCATGACACCCCGGATATCAGTGTGATCATTCCGGTTCTCAATGAAGAGGAGAACCTGAAGAGGCTGATCCCCTGCCTGAGGGACAAGGCGATCAATCCTGAAAAGATCGAGATCCTAGTTGTGGACGGCGGCAGTGCTGACCATTCGGTGAAGCATGCCAAAGCCATGGAGGTCCGGGTATTGAGCTCCCCCAGGGGAAGGGCCTTCCAGATGAATGCAGGGGCCCGGTCGGCCAGGGGAAAGGTGTTGTATTTCCTGCATGCAGACAGCAACCCCCCGGAGCATTTTGACAGGCACATCCTGGAAGCCCTTGGGAAAGGAGCAGATGCGGGCTGTTTCCGACTGCAGTTCGACAGTCCCAGCCTCTTCCTCCGTTTCTTTGCCTGGTTCTCCCGTCTTAACTTTCCTATTTGCCGGGGCGGGGACCAGTCACTTTTTATCACCCGGGATCTTTTCGAATCCCTGGGGGGATTTAACGAAAGATACCGGATCTATGAAGACAATGAGTTTGTTGGCAGGATCTACCGCAAGGCGAACTTCAGGGTGATCCCCTCCAACCTCTGTACATCGGCGAGGAAATATCATCTCAACGGGAGGTTCAGGCTGCAATATCATTTTGCTTATATCCACTATCTGTATTTTAGTGGAAAGGAGCCGGAAGAGCTGTTTGCGTATTACAGGAGGCACATTAGGTAAGCCCGACGGATATTTGCCTGTCGGTTTACCTGTAGAGTTTAAAGAAGGTGCTGATCACTTCCTGTGCAGGTTTGTTCTGGGGAGTGAAACGATTGTCGTCCGGGCCTCCGGACCTTTCGTGGTTCGTGAACCATTTCCAAACAAACCCCCCTGCGAACCAGTCTTCCTCCCAGAAGGTTTCAAAGATGGCCTTTTTGGCATTGACCTGTGCTTCCAGATTAACACCCTCTTCCCCCCTGCCCACAAGCCAGGGTTTTTTCGCGGTGAAGTCCATGCTCCTGTAGCCAAATTCGGTGAAGAGGACAGGTCGTTTATAAGATTCCGAAAGATCGGTGATCTGATCCTTCCAGGGTTTCCATCCCTCCTTCAGTTCTTCAACCGTGGGGGTTTTGGATTCGGATAAAGGAAAATACGCATCGATCCCGATATAATCCAGGGATGCCCAGAATGGAGTGCGCCTGTACTCATCCCAGTTGGCGGCATAGGTGAGTTTTCCGGAGTATCGTTCCCGGATCTTTCCGATCAGTGCCTTCCAGTATTCAGGCCTTTCACTGACGAATCCCTCGAGTTCGGTACCGACACAGAATATCTCCACCTGGGTCTCCTCGGCCAGGGACGCATAGGTCAGAATAAAGTCCTCATAGCTCTGTTCCAGTCGCTCCCAATTCTCTTCCGTATCCATCCGGAGTCCCCCCGTAAAAACCCCCCTCCAGATCCAGATCTGGGGTTTGAGCATCACCCGGATCCCATGCCGGTGCAGGAGTTCGATATACTGCTTTGCCCCTACCCGTGTTTCCCCATACCATTGCCGGTCCGTATCAAAAATGATCTCGGGGGAATTCACCTCCCGGATGAACCCAAAGGGCATAACTGCCGCATGTCCCGCATGGATCTTCTTGACCGGTGTGATGTGCGCCTCCGAGGCCCTGTCCCTCGAGGCTACAAAACTCACCCCGTTGATCTTGCCCACGAACTGGCTGCTACAGGACATCTGCAGTAAGCCCATCAAAAGGAGAAAAATCCGTCTCATCCCGGGTAAAGGTTTCTCTCAAAGCTACGATTTTTTGAAACCCGTTTATTCTCGGGGATTGTTAAGTTCTTATCTTTAATCCGACTGAAGAGCAAAACCTGAACATGTCCACAGAGACGATCGCCATCATAGGGAACGGAATTTCCGGGATCACGGCCGCAAGGCACATCCGGAAATTATCAGACAGGCGCATCATCGTCATCTCCGCAGAAAGCGAATTCTTTTTCTCCCGCACAGCCCTGATGTACGTCTATATGGGACATATGAAGTTTGAGCATACCCAGCCTTATGAGAACTGGTTCTGGAAAAAGAACAGGATCGAACTCGTACACGGTTATGTGGAAAAAGTGAACCCCGGTGACAGGGAACTCCTGCTGAAGGGAGGGCAGACCATCTCCTATGACAAACTGATCATCGCCACAGGTTCCAAACCCAACAGGTTCGGATGGCCCGGTCAGGACCTCAAAGGCGTACAGGGCCTCTATTCCAAACAGGAACTGGAACAGCTTGAATCAGATGCCCCGGACAGGGAAACCTGCAAAAGAGGGGTGATCGTCGGTGGAGGATTAATCGGTATAGAACTGGCCGAGATGCTGAGGAGCCGGGACATTCCCGTGACCTTCCTGGTGCGCGAAAGCAGTTTCTGGAATAATGTGCTGCCCGAGGGAGAATCTCAAATGATCAATGAACACATTCGGGAACACCATGTGGACCTTCGTCTGGACACCAACCTGGTGGAGATCCTGGGCGATGAGAATGGCAGGGCCAGGGCAGTGGTCACGGACAAGGGGGAGACCATCCCCTGTAACCTGGTCGGACTCACGGCAGGCGTCAGCCCGAACATCGATTTTCTCAAAGGATCGGGCATTGCCCTGAATAAAGGGGTCCTTGTCAACCGCTATCTGGAAACCAACATGGATGACGTCTATGCGATCGGGGATTGTGCAGAGCAGGAACGGCCTATTGGGCAAAGGAGGACTGTCGAAGCCGTTTGGTATACCGGGAGGATGATGGGAGAAACCGTAGCCCATTCCATCTGCGGGGAAAGAAGGCCCTACGATCCCGGGCACTGGTTCAACTCGGCCAAATTCTTTGATATCGAATACCAGACCTATGGCTGGGTCCGAAGCGAGCGATCCCGAACTGAGAAGGAAGCGCATTTCCATTGGCGACATCCTGAGGAAAAGATCTGCATCACTGCAGCCTATAACTCCGAGGACCGCAGATTCCTGGGGATCAACACCTTCGGGATCCGGATGAGACACGAGGTCATGGATCGCTGGCTAACTGAGGGCCGAACGATAGACCATGTGATGGAGTACCTGAAAGATGCCAATTTCGATCCTGAGTTTTACAGACAATACTAAGAGGTGA
>JBFKPJ010000080.1:0-12182 GCA_041628355.1 Muriicola sp.
CACATACCTTATGTACGGAGTGGTCCAGGGCATGGAAGCAGTTTTCCAGTTTGGGAAGCATCCCTTCTCCTATGGTCTTTTCCTTGAGCAGGCTGTAATAGCTCTGTTTATTGATATGCTGGATCACAGTATGGTCATTTCCTATATCGCCCAGAACTCCGGGTTTTTCAAAGCAATAAAAGAGCGTGGTGCTATAATCCCTGCTCAAGGCAATGGCCAGTTCTGATGCGATGGTATCCGCATTGGTGTTCAACATCTGTCCTTTGGCATCGTGCGTGAGGGCACAGAATACAGGTGTTAACCCGGAACCCAGAAAAGTGCGTAGGGAGTGGGTGTGAACGGAAACGATATCCCCCACATAGCCAAAATCTATAGGTTCTGCGGGTCGTTTCACTGCCTGTATGATCCCCGCATCGGCCCCGCTGAGGCCTATGGCATTGCAGTCCAGCGCCTGGAGTTCACTAACGATGGTCTTATTTATGAGTCCGGCGTAGACCATTACGGCAACCTCCAAACTCTTTTTGTCTGTAATCCGCCTGCCATTGACCATGGAGGTTTTGATCCCCAGTCTTTCCCCCAGGCGGGTAGCTTCCTTTCCCCCGCCGTGGACAAGGATCTTGGGACCTTCCATATTTTTGAAAAGCCCCAGGAAGCGCGTGAGTTCTGATCTGTTCTCGATGACATTTCCACCGATCTTAATGACGGATAAGGCAGTTTTCATAGGGATTCCAGTATTTTGTACAAGGCAACCTGGGCCGCAAAGGTCCGGTTATTGGCCTGTTCTATGACCAGGCTTTTATTTCCGTTGAGAACGGCATCCTCTACGATCACATTTCGTCTAACGGGGAGGCAGTGCATAAAAAAGGCCTCTCCCAATTTTTCGGGGGTGATCATCCAGTGAGGGTCGTTGTTCAATACAGCCCCATAGGGTTTACTGGCGCTCCAGTTCTTGACATATACGAAATCTGCGCCCTTGAGGGCTTCGTCCTGGTCGTACAGAACGGGGCTGTCGCCTACGATTTCCGGATCGAGTTCATAACCCGGAGGATGGGTCAGGCAGAAATCGAATTGGGGGTTGTTCCGCATGATCCCCACAAAGGAATTGGCAACTGCCTGAGGCAACGCTCTGGGATGGGGTGCCCAGGAGAGTACCACTTTAGGCCTTTCCGTTCGCTGGTGTTCCGTGATGGTGATCAGGTCTGCCAGGGCCTGCAAGGGATGGCCGGTCGCGCTTTCCATGTTCAGGATGGGGATGGTAGCATACTTTTTAAAACCGTTGAGTACCTGCTCCGCCTTATCTTTCTCCCTGTCTTCCAGGGAGGCAAACGCCCTTATTCCCAGGACATCACAATATTGGGATACCACCTGAGCCGCTTCCCTGATGTGTTCTGCCTTTCCCTGGTCCATGATGGTACCATCCTCAAATTCCAGGGACCACCCCTCGCTGCCTATATTCATGATCATACAGTGCATCCCGAGGTGGTAGGCGGCTTTTTGGGTGCTGAGTCGGGTCCGGAGGCTATTGTTGAAGAACAGGAGCCCCAATACCTTTCCCTTACCCATTTTTTCATATTTGAAGGGCTCTTTTTTACATTCCTCTGCCAGGGATAGCCAGGAAGCAGAAGCGTCTATGTCATTCACATGGAGGTAGTTTTTCATGACAGTTCCTTTTTAAGGGCGGTAAAAAATCGATCGATATGTTCCCTGCTGACATTGAGAGCGGGTAGGATCCTCAGAACGTGTTTGTCTTTGGCGCTTCCGGTGAAGATATGCTGGTCCGTGATGAGCCTTTTCCTCAAGGGGCCTACTTCAAAGCCGAATTCCAGGCCCAGCATCAGTCCTTTTCCTTTCACCCGTTTTACCTCCGGGATATCGGCAGCGCAGGCTGTAAAGTATTCCCCCATTTTCCGGGCATTCTCCATCAGCTGTTCTTCTTCCAGTACTTCCAGCACGGCGAGGCTGGCGGCACAGGCCAGGTGGTTACCCCCAAAGGTGGTCCCAAGCAAACCGTGGGATGCTTTGAATTTGGGATGGATGAGGATGCCCCCTACAGGGAAGCCATTCCCCATACCCTTGGCCATGGAAATAATGTCCGGGGAGATCCCATGGTGCTGGAAGGCAAAGAATTTCCCGCTCCTGCCGAAACCGGACTGGACCTCATCAGCGATCACTGCCACTCCGTATTCCCCGCACAGGCGTGATAAATCCTGATAAAATTCAGTGGAAGGCTCATCGAGTCCGCCCACGCCCTGAATAGCTTCCAGGATCACGGCGCATACATCCCCTTTTGCCAGCTCTTTCTCCAGGGATCGGATGTCCTCGAAAGGGAGGAAGGTAACCTGTTGCTGTTTGTTGATCGGAGCGTTGATCCCCGGGTTATCCGTGGTGGCCACTGCCGCAGAAGTACGACCGTGAAAGCTGTTTTGGAATGCGATCACCCTGCTTTTTCCGGTGTGAAAGGATGCCAGTTTCAGGGCATTCTCATTGGCCTCAGCTCCTGAATTACACAGGAACAGCCGGTATTCATCGCATCCGGAAAGCCTGCCCAGTTTATCCATCAGCTGTTGCTGCAGGGGGTTTTGGACCGCATTGCTGTAGAATGCGATCTGATCCAGCTGCTCCTTGATCCGGCCCACGTAATGCGGGTGACCATGGCCGATGGAGATCACCGCGTGCCCCCCGTACAGGTCCAGGTACTCCACCCCGTTGTCGTCCACAAGGGTCAGCCCTTTGGCAGAGACGGGGGTAATGTCGTAGAGGGGATATACATCAAATAGTTCCATACTACCCTTTTCTAATCTGACTGATCTTTTCGAAGGAGGCGACGATCCCACGGATCAGGGAGGAGCTCAGCCCCTGGTGCTCCATCTCGTTCAGACCTTCAATGGTGCATCCCATAGGGGTGGTCACCCGGTCAATTTCTTCTTCCGGATGGTTACCCGATTCGATGAGCAGGGATGCGGCTCCGTTACAGGTATGCATGGCCAGTTCCTGGGCATCCTTGGCATCAAATCCGAGTTGTATGGCACCCTGAGTGGTGGCCCGGATCAGCCTCATCCAGAAGGCTATACCACTGGCGCAAATAACAGTGGCAGCCTGCATCTGGGATTCCGGGATCTCCATGGAATGCCCCATGCGGTTGAAGATCGCCTTGGCGAGTTCAATGCGCCTGGCACCTGCCGTATTGCTACAGAGACAGGTCATGGATCTGCCCACAGAAATGGCCGTGTTTGGCATGCTTCGTATTATGTAGGCCTCTTTCCCGATGATCGACTCTATTTTCTGTATGCTGAATCCAGTAATAGTGGAAATGACCACATGCTTATCGGTCAAAAGGTCTTTGACCTCTAGAAGGATGGCTTCAAAATGCCCTGGTTGGACGGCGAAGATCAGGATATCCGATGCTTCGACGGCCTTCCTGTTATCTGAGGTCACGGACACGTTGCCGTACTTTTCGAATTCCCTGATCGAATCAGGGTGTCTTTTGGTCAGGAACATGGTAGTGGCCCCGTTGCTGTGGAGGATCCCCTTGGCTATGGAAAGTCCCAGGTTCCCTGCTCCTATGATCGCTAATTTCATATGTCTGTTTACTGCTTAGGTTATTAGTGTACAATCGATTTAAGTCTCAACCCGGCCTCTTCCTCGAAACCGAACATAAGGTTCATATTCTGCAAGGCCTGCCCGCTGGCACCTTTGAGCAAATTGTCGATGGCCGAGCTGATCAGGAGCATCCCGTCGTGGACCAAAAGGTGCAAATGGCATTGATTCGTGTTTACCACAGGTTTCAGGGATACCGGCTCCGGTGAGACCTGTGTAAAGGAAGCCTGGGCGTAGAAATCACTGTAAAGCCCAAAGGCCTCTTCCTGAGATCCCCTGAACGGGGTATAGGCAGTTGCCCAGATACCCCGTGTAAAATCCCCCCTGTTGGGGACAAACCACAGTTTGCCTTTGCCTGCCTGCTTGTAAGAAAGGCTCTCATTGATCTCATCCAGATGCTGGTGGGTGAATGCCTTGTAATGAGACATATTGTTTTCCCGCCAGCTAAAGTGGGTGGTGGGGGACAGGCTGACCCCCGCTCCAGTGGAGCCCGTGGTAGCATTCACGTGAACGTCCCCGCTCAGCAACTGAGCAGCGGCCAGGGGGAGCAGCGCCAGCTGAATAGCCGTGGCGAAACAACCCGGATTGGCAATATTGACTGCGTTTTTGATCTCCTCCCTGAAAAGCTCGGGCAGGCCGTACACAAAATTCCTGCCCTGGAAATTGCTGTCCTCCTTCAGCCGAAAATCCCGGCTCAGGTCTATGATCCTGGTCTTTTCGAAAAACGGGTGCTCCTGCAGGAATTTTTTGGAGTTCCCGTGCCCCAGGCAAAGGAAAACCACATCTGCGTCCGGGTCAACCTTATTCGTGAATTCCATGGCAGTCACTCCGAGCAGATCCGTATGTGTGGCCGAAACCCTGGTCCCTGCCCTCGTGGTACTGTAAATGAAACTGATCTCGACCTGCGGATGGTGAAGCAAAAGCCGGATGAGTTCTCCCCCCGTATATCCGGAACCTCCAATGATACCTGCTTTAATCATGCGCTTTGTTTATCTGGTTAGCTATCTTTCCGGGATTCGACAGGATCTTGATGAAGCCCTTGGCATCTTCGGCCGTCCAGGCCCGGTTCATTTCCCCGTAACTGCCGAATTTGGCAGCCATCAGGTCGTTGTCTGAACGGACCCCGTTCAGGGTAAATCGATAGGGATGAAGGGAGACGAACACCTCACCGCTCACATTCCTTTGGGTATCGGTCAGGAAAGCCTCGATATTCCTCATCACCTCGTCCAGATAATTGCCCTCGTGCAATAACATCCCGTAAAAATTCCCGAGCTGTTCCTTCTGGAATTGCTGCCATTTGCTCAGGGTATGTTTTTCCAGCAGGTGGTGGGCCTTCAGGATGATCAGGGCGGAGGCCGCTTCAAATCCGACCCGGCCCTTGATCCCGATGATGGTATCTCCCACATGGATGTCTCTGCCAATAGCATAGGCCGAGGCCATGGCTTCCAGCTTTTCGATATTGCTTACGGGATCTCCTGCCTGGCCGTTGATCGCCGTGAGTTCCCCACGGGTAAATGTCAGGCTGATCTCCTCCGGTTTTTCCTTCTGCAGAGGACTTGGAAAGGCCTCCTCCGGGAGGCCCTTATCCGAAGTAAGGGTCTCGGCACCCCCTACCGAAGTGCCCCAAAGCCCTTTGTTGATGGAATACTTTGCCTTTTCCCACGAATAGTTCACCCCTCTCTCCCGGAGGTATGTGATCTCCTCTTCCCTTGATAATCGCTGGTCCCTTATTGGGGTGATGATCTCGATTTCCGGCGCTACGATCTGGAAGATCATATCGAACCTTACCTGGTCATTACCCGCCCCGGTGCTGCCATGGGCGATGGCTTCGGCTCCCATTTCCCTGGCGTAGGAAACGATCTCCAGGGCCTGAACGATGCGCTCGGCACTCACGCTCAGGGGATAGGTGTTGTTCCTCAGGACGTTGCCGAAGATCAGGTATTTTACCACCTTCTCGTAAAAGGTTTGAACAGCGTCTATGGACCGGTATGAATAAACGCCTAATTCCAGCGCCCTTTGCTCAATATCCTGGATCTCTTCTTTTGAGAAACCGCCTGTATTGACGCTGACTGCGTGGACCTCGTACCCGAGGTCCTCAGACAGGTGCACCGCGCAGTAGGAGGTATCCAGCCCACCGGAATAGGCGAGCACCAGTTTTTTCTTTTTGGAATTCTCTGTTTTCATGCTAGGCTTTCTTCTTTTTGAGCAAGAGCTTTTCCTTGATGCTTTTCAGCCGCTGAAAAGCCTTGCTGTTCATTTTCCTTTTGTCCATTCCGGATCCTGCCGGATCGTAGAGCATACCTGTGCAGAGGCACATCTTGCGTTCTGTGCGGGTCAGGATATCAAAATTCTTGCAGGTCTGGCAGCCTTTCCAGAACTCGGGATCGTCTGTGAGTTCGGAAAAGGTCACGGGTTTGTAACCCAGTTCATAATTCATCTTCATCACGGCCAGGCCTGTTGTGATCCCGAAGATCTTGGCCTCGGGGAATTTTTTTCGGGAGAGTTCGAATACGGCCTTCTTGATCTTTTTGGCCAGGCCCTGATTGCGGTAATCGGGATGTACGATCAGGCCGGAATTCGCCACAAATTTCTGATGCCCCCACACCTCTATATAGCAGAATCCGGCAAACCGGTCACCGTCCAGGGCGATCACGGCATTGCCGTTCACCAGCCTCTTGATGATATATTCAGGTGTTCTTTTGGCAATGCCCGTTCCCCGCACCTTGGCAGATTCGGAGATGGTCTCACTGATGACTGTAGCGTATTTAATGTGGGATTCGTTAGCAATTACAATATCCATTGCTTTTAAAATTAATCGAAAAATGTAAAGGGCTTGAGGATCGATGCGGAAATGGACTCACCTATTTCCAGGACAGTAGTACACCCTTACGGGCGACGGCGGGAGGGCACAAAATTCCTCAGTGCAGAAATCGCACCGGGGAGTGAGAAAATATGATCTGTCTTCTTCATCGATTCCAAATGTACAAATTATATTGAATGAGCCTAAATTCCTGTTTAATTTTTAGAAATTAACCAATTTAAGCTCCTAAGTTTAAACAATTCGTAGACCAGGAAGGCATATACCGACAAATATTCAACGATGAGAAATCCCATGGACTCTGTCACTACCGGATCTGTCCGGTAGGCAGAATAGCTCAGGACAAGGGTTGCAGACCAGACCAGGGGAAATCTGAAATCCGTGAAAAGACACAGCAGCACCAGGGAAATGACATACCAGGGATGTACCGTAGGGCTGACAAAAAAGTAGAAGGTCAGGATGAGCAGCATGGAAAAAAGGAGTCCCTGGGCCATTCGGTTCCTGGAGGAAAAAGAGAGGAGACCAACCCAGGTGACCACCAGGACCGGGAATACCTTTCCATATAATTTGATCAGTTCCCACGGTTTCAGTTCTATTTGACTGCCCAGGTTTTTGACTACATTGTAGATGCTCGCATTGAATTCAAAATTAGAGAACCAAAGCGACAGGGTAGCGATGTAATTTCCTGAGAACTGCGGGTGATAGAAGGGGAGGGCGGTGATGGCAACCCCTGCGATGACCAGGATGTTAAAGATCAGCCCCTTTCCAATCCCATAGGTTTTGAAGAACAACGGGAGGAACATCAGGGGGATGAGCTTTACGGAGATGGAGAGAGACAGGACCAGGGCCGCCGGGATCCATTTACCGGTGTGGATCAGGTAGATGGCATACAGGAGGAAGAAGAGCATCACACCCTCAAAGTGCACATTGCCTCCCAATTCGATGATCACCAAGGGGTTGAGAAAATACCAGAAGATCAGATGAGGGGACCTGTTGAGGAGTTTGAGAAGTTTCCTCCCAAAATAGAAGATCCCGAGATCCGCGAGCAACAGGATGGATCGCATCGCAAAGAGGGATCCCAGTACTTTGCCACCCCCGAGCCATACTGAGATTCCGTAGAGAAGCTGACTCATAGGAGGATAATTGCTGTAATGTGACGCGCTCAAAGGCCCCATGCCTCCGAGGAGGTATTCCCTCATCGGCATGACGGTGCCCGACATGTCCAGGAGCTTATCCGGGGAGTAGAGGTACGGGCTCTCACCCATGACCACCAGGGTTCCATCCCACAGGTACCGGTAGAAGTCCTGGGAGAGATTGGGGATGGAAAAGAACAGCACCAATCGGAAGACCACCCCCAGGAACAGGAGCAGCCTGAAATTCCATTTTTCAAACTGAATCAGTTTGTAGCACAAGAAGAACAGGGCGGCGTAGAGGAGAAACAGTTTTGTGAATTCCGACCGCGCCAGATGGTACCCGAACAGGTAGTACAACAATCCGCAAAGTAAGGACAGCAGGAGGGAGACTTTATGGAGATTCCAGTACCTCAGAACGGCGTTTGTCATCCTTTATTGGGGGTAGTTGATTTCTGCAAATAACAGAAAAAAAAGAGGAAAACCCATAAAAAAACAAAGAGCCTCCACTTCTCACGGAGGCTCTTCATCATCTATTAATCGGAGGCTAATTCTATATGTTTAGGTTCCCTATGCTTTTGCCGTCAGGGATTTAAAGAACACGAAACCGAAGCCCAGGAAAAGCATGAAATGGAAGGGGAACAATCCAAAATCATTCAGGGGGATCGCGCTGTACATCCCGAAGAGGAAGTATACCATCAGGGCGAATTCCAGGATCATGTTCGGGGACAGTTTGCTGGCCAGGTACTTATTTCCCTTCCAGCTATCCGTCAAATTGTTGATGTTGAATTTCGGAGTACGCACAAATTCACTTCTCTTGCCCATATGGCCTTCCAGTACCGCCACAGTGTTATGGAGGGAAAAGCCCAGGGCTACTGAGAAGAAGGTAAAGAACAATTTGATATAGTCGATAAAATTGTCAAAACTGCTTCCCTGAATGCTCTTATAGGTAAACCAGTAACAAATAAAGAGGATGATGGTGGATACGATAAAAAAGCTGGTCACCTCAAAGATCCACCCCAAATGACCGTATGTATTCTTGATGTACAGCATGGGAATACTCAGGATCGCTACCAGGAACACAAAGAGGAACATGGAACTGTTGAGCAGGTGCATCACCCCGTGGAATTTGGTCTTGAACGGGATATTCTTGGCCGTAATGACATTGAGCACGGTCTTCCTGAAATTCTCGGCGCCCCCTTTATTCCAGCGGAATTGCTGAGAACGTGCGGCGCTGATCACCACGGGAAGTTCCGCAGGGGTCTCCACATCCTCCAGGTATTTGAATTTCCAGTTTTTGAGCTGGGCCCTGTAGCTGAGGTCGAGGTCCTCGGTGAGGGTGTCCCCTTCCCAGTTACCGGCATCCAGGATGCACTCTTTCCTCCAGATACCTGCAGTTCCGTTAAAGTTGATGAAGTGTCCTTTGGCGTTACGTCCCACCTGTTCCAATGTAAAATGGGCGTCCAGGGCGAAGGCCTGTATACGGGTGAGGGTGGAATAATCCCGGTTAATATGCCCCCAGCGTGTCTGTACTACCCCGATCTCCTCATCCTTGAAATAGATCACGGTCTTCTTCAGCCAGTCTGCGTCCGGGAGAAAATCGGCGTCAAAGATGGCGATGAAATCTCCCTTTGCGATCTTCAGTCCTTCTTTCAGGGCGCCGGCCTTATAGCCCTGCCTGTTCTCACGTCGTATGTGTTTGATGTCGAGTCCGGTCTCCTGTAATTCAGCCACGCGTTTGGCGGTCTGCTGAACTGAGTCGTCAGTGGAATCGTCAAGTACCTGTATCTCCAGTTTGCTTTTCGGATAGGCGATCTTGGAGATGTTGTCGAGTAGCCTCTCCACTACATACTCTTCGTTGTAGATCGGCAGTTGGATCGTAACGGACGGAATCTCCTTGGGATCCATAAGGTTAAATTTGGGGGCCTCGCTATGCGTTTTCTTGAATCCGAGGTAGTTCAGCAACAGGTTCAGCTGTGCAAGACTGTAGAAGAAAATCAGTACCAGCGCCAGGCTGTAAATTCCGATAATGATGTAAGAAATTGTTAAACCCATTTTATCTAATGCTGTATTTAAAGATCCAACCCAGGATTTTTATGCCGGCAAATATAGTACCTTTTACGGTACCAGACACCTTTGAGGTGCCAATTCTTTTCTTGTAACGCACTGGTACTTCGGTATATGCTATCCTTTTCTTCAGTACCTTCAACTGCATTTCCACCGTCCACCCATAGGTCTTATCCTGCATTTCCAGGGCCATCAAAGTCTCATATCGCAGGGCGCGGAATGGGCCGAGGTCGGTAAATTTTGATCCGTATATCATCCTCATTAAGAACGTGGCCAATCCATTTCCAAACCTCTGTTGCGGGGTCATTGAGCCTTTTTCTCTCAAGGCTCCCGTCCTGGCCCCGACCACAAAATCCACGTCCCCTTCCAGGATCGGCCTGATCACTTTGGGGAGGTCCTCCGGATAGTCCGAATAATCTCCGTCCATAAATACGACAATAGATGGGGTTTTGGATCTGAGAGACAAATAATTAATTCCCCTGAGGCAGGCGTAGCCATAGCCCTTGTTTTCCTCGAAAAGTACGGTGGCCCCGGCAGCCCGGGCAACAGCGGCCGTATCATCCGTGGAGTTGTTGTTGACCACAATGACCTCGGAGACCACCCCTGGGATCCCGGCGATCACCTTACCGATGGATTTTCCTTCATTAAAGGCCGGGATGATGACGACTATTTCTTCCATGAACCGATGTGGATGGGATATGTTGGGTTGACGGGGTTGTAATAATAGAGAAATACCTTCATTTTTCCTTGGCCAGTCTGATCAGGTCCACATCATTTCCAAGCAGGATCTCAGTGGGGTTGATCCTTCCCTTCTCAGGTCCATTTTCGAGTTTCAGTACCCCCCTGGGACAGACAGCTGCACAAATGCCGCATCCCACACAACTAGACCGGATAATGTTCTCTCCCTTTTGGGCATAGGCCCTAACATCGATCCCCTGCTCGCAGTAAGTAGAACAATTCCCACAGGAGATGCACTGCCCTCCATTGGTGGTGATCCGGAATCTGGATTTAAAGCGTTGTACAAGGCCCAGGTAAGCCGCCAGCGGACAGCCAAACCGGCACCACACCCTGTTCCCGAAGATGGGATAGAACCCTGTGCCCACCACCCCGGCGAAAATGGAACCGATCAGCAGGCTGTAGGTGTTTTGAACCCCGGATGTCTTTATGCCTAATACGGTCCCGGTCTCAGAGAAAAAGCTGTAAAGTGTCATCAATGTCATGCCCACGGCAAAGACCAGTACCCCGTGTACCATCCAACGTTCTACCCTCCAGGAGAGCAGGGTCTTGCTGGAGTGTTGCCTGTAGGGGTCGCCCAGAGTCTCAGCCAGACCACCGCAGCCGCAGACCCAGGAGCAGTACCACCGTTTCCCGAAGAAATAGACCATTACAGGGACGATCACCAGGGTGAGCGCTATCCCCCAGACCAGGATAAAGATACCGATCCCTCCACTGTTTATCAGGGAACGCAGATTCCACTGGAAGAAGAAGTCGTAGTCCAGCGGAAAGGCATTTTTAAAGTCGTAGTAAGGCATTTGCAGGCGCACCATGATCTCCGGGATCAGGAAGGCAAAGACGATCTGGAAGAAAAGGACGGAAGTGGTCCGGATCATCTGGTAGCGATTATGCCTGTACTTGATGTACATCCTTACCCCCATGACGACCATGACCGTGCAGTACATAAAACCATAGACGAACCAGTGTCCCGCCGGATTACCGCTGAGCCTCTCGCTGATGGGGTCCATGAGGTAGGTCCAGTTCACGGCGTATTGCGGCCGGAAATACAGGACGAGGTAGAATGCGATCAGGTAAAAGAATACGATCCAGGCGATCCACCCCCTGTTGGTGGCACTCCGATGGTAGATGCCATTATTCTTTATGCCTTTTCTTCCCAGCACCACCACATTGGGCAGGATAAACATGAGGGCTCCGAGGATCCCAAGTCCAAAGGTGGCCCACCACATAAGGCCTTTATTTTTTGCGATGAACCCCGATCCGGCCTGCTTGCCGATCTCGGCAGCCATGTCAGCGGCCTTGGTGTATATCACCTTGTCGTATTCCCTGTTCTTGCGATGCGTGGCATTCGCTTCCTCCAGGCTTTTCTCTACTACAGGAGAAAGAGCCTGCATCCCCTTAAAAGTCCTGCCCACCACATCTTGCTGCATGGACTCTCTAAAAAGTTCGCTCTTGATCCCTCTTTGGGTTATCCATTTATCAAGATCGGGAGCAGTCAGGGAGTAGGTCCCGAGAAGGGGGAGGACCGAGAATATCGCCAGCCCGATCAGGAAGAGTGCAAGTCCGGTATGTTTAATTATCTTCATGTCTGCTTACCTTCCGGCATTGGTCAGGATGCGTTTCCAGCTTTTTTTCTTCGGTTTGATACAGGTCCCGTTTGCCGCGTTGTAAGCGGATATGATCTCCTCTTCATACTGTCTGTAAAACTCGGGGTCGAAATTGGCGTCTTTCAGGTACTCCATCACATGGTCTATCGTTCGGCCCTCAGTTAGCCAGCGATCCATGACCTCGTGTCTCATCCGGATCCCGAAGGTGTTGATCCCCAGGAATCTGCGGTC
>JBFKPJ010000081.1:0-12138 GCA_041628355.1 Muriicola sp.
ATAAAATCGAATTTCAGCCCCCAGCCGGTACGGGAAAGGTCCATCCCCAGATACCCGTTCTGGTATTTGTTCCCATAGGTCACGGAACTTTGATGTTCCATCCCCAGGTAGGGCACCTCCACCAGCTTGAAACTGTCCTCATAGAAGGGATAGGGCCCGAACCAGTGTTCGAAGGCCTCCAGCATCATGGGAACCTGGGTGAATTGCTTTCTGGCATCCTCCAGGTGATCGCGCAGCACGTAGTAAGAAAGATCCAGGGTTCCCTTTTCTCCCTCATAAGTGTCCCCGAAGTGTACATAATCCCCAATATTGACATTGACGCCGTAGTTGTTGATCGGGTTACTGACATACCATTCATAGGTGACCTGTTCCCCTTGGTCCACTGTATTTTTAAGTCGGCCATTGGCTACTCCCATCAGCCCTTTCGGCACTGTTATGCTGATGGCCATGCTGTCTACCTCATCGTACATATGATCCTTGTTCGGCCACCAGACGCTGGCTCCCAGCCCCTGGCAGGAAGTGGCGACAAATGGCAGGCCATTCTCATCCGTACTCCAGGAAAAACCCCCATCCCAGGGTGCTCGCACAGCTTCCCTGGGGTTACCGGAATAGGTCACCTCAATTTCTGCCACAGATCCTGTTTCCTGTTTTTCCCTAAGCGTTATAAAGTGGGCATTCCCCTTGGAGCAAAAATCCAGTGGCTTCCCATTCTGGGTAACTACGCTGATTTTCAGAGGGGGCTGAAGGTCGATTTGCATCACCTGCTTCTCCTCCAGCACCTTGTAACGTATGCTGTTCTTTCCTTCGATCGACTTTTGATCGGGATCCACGGTGACCTGCAGGTCGTAGAACAGCAGGTCCCACCAGGCCCTTTCAGGAGTAATACTCCCCCTCAGGCTGTCCTGTTCGGTAAAGGTCCCATCCTGTGCACAGGCGAGTGTCATTGCAAGAACAGAAAGGATGGATAATAAAAACTTTTTCATAAGACGCTTTTTATAGTTCAGGATCCTTATCCAGGAGGTAGTGGAAGTCGCTACCCCGGAGTATGGTTATCATATCATCGGTGTTCAGGAGGTCGAACAGGGCTTTTTGCTTGTCCGTCGTATTGCGATAATACGACTTGGTGATCAGGTACCCCATGGCATATCCGAGATCGGCCGGCCTGTCTTCAATGGAACCGCCGTTGTAAAGCCAGAGGGAGAGATCGTCCGAAAAAAGATCCTGCTTCAGTTGGAGGGTCACCTGCGTGAAATTTTCAGGAATTTTCAGGTATTCCAGCTGTTCAGATTCCACGGGGACACCGGAAGCCAGCTCCCTAAGAAAGTCGCAGACCCCTTCCCCGATCACCTTGAACAAGACGGAATCTTCATTCTGGGAGTCCGAATAGTTTTGTTGATAATGCATGAGCTCGTGAAGGATAAGTTGGGGCATTGCATTGAGGTCTGAGATCGTTTCATTTTGCCATTCATTGAGCTCTTGCACTGGCATAAAGGGGGATCTGCCAAACATATCACCCCCGACGAAAAGGCCCATTTCCGATGCCGTGCCCCCCGAATTCAACAATCCCGGTACCACGAAGACCTTTGGAAATACAGCCGGGGGATAAAGGGATTTGAAGTTCTGCAGGGCTGAGGTGGTCCTCCCTCTGATCGCCGATAGACTGTCCGAATTCATTCTGGACCTTAAATATCTGTAATACTCCGGCGCCCCGTTCACCATCTGCCCGTACATATTCTCAGTATTGTAATACCGTATCGCATAATAGTCCCTGATCTCGGGCGGACCTTCCAGGATATATGCTTTCAGAAAACTCCTGGCACTGTCCGGATGGGCCAGTGCCTCATCAAAATAGGGCCAGAACATATCCATGGCACGGGATTCTATGGAGAAGTTCGTGATATTCCTGAGGATCTGCCCCAGGGAGTCCAACCTGTTCTTAAGTCGGCTGAAATCCAGATTGTCCGTACCTTCCAGGCCCTGGAATTTCCCCAGGATACCGGGGTTGGCCATCCCACGGTCGATGGCCCTGTGCAGGAGGTGGACCGCAGAGTCCTTCTTCCCGGCCAGCATGTAGAGGGAAGCCGCTTCTACATAGAGTTCCGAAGATTGAAGGTCCGAATTGGCCTCTGCGATCTTTCTGGCCAGTAAGGTGTAATTTCCCTTGCTTTCCAGTCGCTCGTAATCCTCAAAGAGAACATTGAGGTCCGGGAGGTTTTTAGGCTGTGGTTTCTCCTCTTCCATACGTTCAGCCTGCCGACAACTCCCAATAAAAAGGGAGGATGCAAGAAGGCACCCCAGACAGGCCTGCACGTAGGAAATTCTCATAGGCGTTAGTTCCTGAAAATACCGTTGGGGAATACTACAGGACTCTCAAATCCCGCTTCGCTCACGGAGGCTACCCCAAAGAAGAAATTGTCGATAACTATGCCATCCAGTGTAAATTCATTGACATCGCCCACATAGCGATGGTGATCCCAGGTAGGGGAGGTAGTATCCCTCCAGTAGATCTTATAACCGGCAGCACCCTCAGACGCACTCCATTTGAGTTTGGCAGAAGGTTCTACGATACCCCCTATCTCCACTTGGGCGGGAGCTGGCGGGGCCCAGGCCAGGGAAGCCAGGTTGATCGCATTCACTGCCGTGAGCTTGGCAGCATAGCCAAAGTTGACGTGTTCCAGCACATCCCCATAGGCGATCCCATCTTCGACCCGAATATCCTGGTGCTGCTGGGTGTAATTCTCATGGGCCTCCATGATCCGGATCCCGGCAAAGCCCTGGTCATTAAAAGGGCGGTGGTGCCCGCCTCTCCCAAACCTGTCCAGGCGGTAGATCATCATAGGGTTCATTTCGGGCATATAGGTCTTTGTGGTCTTGTGAACGTACCGGGCGAGCTGGCGCGAGATCCCGTCGACCTCTCCTCCGTAGAACCTCCTGGCAGCGCGCTGCCGGTCTGTCTCCGTAGGGGGGACCGGTTCGGAAAAGATCCTGAAATCCCGGTTGCTTACCACCCCGTCTACTCCTCTGATATTCCCGATCATGTCATTATTGAGAATGCCGATGATTTCCCAGCCCTTTTCCTTGGCGTATTCCGCGAGGAATTTTCCTCCATACAGACCCTGCTCTTCCCCGGAGAGGCCCACATAGATAACGCTGTTCTCGAATTTGTATTTAGACAGGACACGGGCCGCCTCTATGGTTCCGGCCATGCCACTGGCATTGTCATTGGCCCCGGGAGAATCATCCGTGTAATTCGTCGGATCGGACACCCTGGAATCAATGTCCCCGCTCATGATGATATAGCGGTTTGGGTATTTGGTCCCTTTTTGGACGGCCACCACATTGACGACCATCACATCTTTAACAATTCGCTGGTTGTCCCCTTTTGGGACAAAACCTTTCTGGTAAAAGACCTCCAGGCAGTTATCACATGCATCGGAGATCTTCTCAAATTCCCCTTTGATCCACCTTCGTGCCGCGCCTATCCCCCTGGTACTTGAGGTCGTATCACTGAGGGTATGCCTGGTGCCGAAACCCACCAGTTTGGTCACATCGGCTTTGATGCGTTCGGCGGAAACGGAGTCG
Organism: Muriicola sp.; assembly: GCA_041628355.1. GTDB lineage: Bacteria > Bacteroidota > Bacteroidia > Flavobacteriales > Flavobacteriaceae > Muriicola. The sequence continues at coordinate 3,583 of JBFKPJ010000081.1, forward strand.
ATGATGTTGTACATATCCTTTGAGGACTGGGCAAAGGTCGCGGTGGCAACCAGGAAGATCAGGGTAAACAGGAACTGTCTCATAATTTCTTTCTGTATTTCGTTTTAGCCGGGCACATGAACCTTACTAGGCATAGCCTTAACCTTGAAAAACCCGGAACTCCAAAGGTAATACCTACTTTTTATATCCCGGGGGATCAGGGAATAAAAAACTGAACCCTGATCCAAACCAGAGAAGGTTTTGACACCACGCCCTAATAGAGGGTCCTCCAATTGAGGAAAAGTCTATACCGCCCTCAGATACGGCTTTTGCTTTTTAAGTTTAAGAGAACCTTATGGCCTTTCCGCCCTTTTTCCGGGAATTTCCCCTACGATCAGGAGGAGGTCTGAGGAGGCATTGACCGCCATCCTGCTGATCTTACCGATCTCAGCTTCCGGAAGTACTCTGTAAACCTTCCAGGAATCCGATAAGCCCGGACGGAATTGCAAAATCCTGTGGTCACTGCCGGCCAGCAAGGAACCATCACCCAGCCAGCACACATCCTCCGCACCGGGAGGTAATTCCGTGATCAACCGGGTTGCGCCGGAAAGGGGATCCACCGACTTCAATTCCCGTTTACCTCCTTCCTTGTTCACAAAGCTCACGAGACGGGTGTTCGGTATCCGGTGGAGGGAGCGCCCAACATTCTTCTGGAAGGTGTAATTGGTTTCGTCTTTCAGGTTGGAGATCACCAGGTCCATACGGTCCTCCACCAGAACAGAGGATACCAGTATTTCAGGGCTGTACCAGAGGTGGTATCCCACTTTCAAGTCATTGAACAGGGGTTCAGGCTTCCCCGTTTCCCAGTGATATCGATAAAGGAGTTGCTTCCCGTCCTCATCGAGCCGGATGGCGGAGAAATCTTCGGACCCCGGTATTTTCAAAGGGGAATATTCTCCTCCCCCGGGAGTGTCGGTTTTCCAGGTTTTATGGCCCTCCTTGAGGGAATACGCAGCCACGTCTGTCTGTCCTTGCCTGGTGGATGAAAATAGGATCACATCGTCTGAGTAAAAGGAGGGCTGGTTGTCATAACCTGCATTGTCGGAGAGGTTACGGATCTCACCCGGGGCGACCTGTTGGGAGGTTGTTTTCAGGTTGAGGAGAAAGACCTCCGTATCTGCCTGGGGAAAGGTAAGGGAAGGGAATCCCATCAAAGCCGTCGCCAGGCAAAGCCCCAGGAATTCATGCTTATTTGTCGGTAAAGCGGGAGAGGAGGTCGCGGACATTCTTGATACTGTCTAAATAATATTTCGCCTGTGTTTTTTGCCTTCCCACCTTTACGGTGACCGCATTATCAGGCAGTTCCTGGAACATGAATTCGTCTGTCCAGTCGTCCCCGATCGCGAAGACAAAGTCGTATTCGTGACGGGTAAAAATACGCATTGCGGCCCTTCCTTTGTTCACATTGCTGCTTTTTATCTCCATGACCTTGTTCCCATTTAGTACGCTCAGGTCGTCATTGGCGATAAGGCTCCTGAGGACGGTGTTGAGCTCGGATGCCCGTTTCTGCCCAAAATCCGGGTCCGTTTTACGGTAATGCCAGGCCAGGGAATAGGTCTTTTCCTCTATAAAGCTGCCCGGGGTCCGGTCTACAAAGGACTCCAGCACGGGATGTATCTTTTCCATCCAGTCCTTTTTCACATTTTCGAGCATCTCAAAGTCCTCTCCCCCTTCGGACAACCACACCCCGTGTTCGACGATCATGTTGTATTTCTTTTTGAGGAACCAGCGACCAAAGGTCTCCTTGTCCCTGCCGCTGATCAGGTAGATATCCGTATCGGGCAGCTCGTAGAGGGAATCCAGTAAGCGGTAGAGGTCCTTGTCCGGGGAGGCTTTCTGGGGATCGTTGTTGAAACCGGCCAGGGTGCCGTCGTAATCCAGGAAGAGGAGCCTCCTGGAAGCAGACTGGTATTCCTTCATGATGGTAGCGGTGAGATCGACAGATAGCCTTCGGGTCACGTAGGCCGGATCCTTGTCCCTTTGTTCCGTGAGGGACCTCATAAAGTCGTTTGCCCATTTTTCCACATTGTAGCGTTCCAGCCTTTTCTGCAGGACGTCATTCCTTGTTTTTTGTTCTTTTACGGGCATCTGGATGGCCCTGTGGATGGTGTCTGCGATCTGCTCAAAGTTATTGGGGTTGATCAGCAGGGCTTCATTCATCTCATTGGCTGAGCCTGCCATTTCACTGAGGATAAGCACCCCGGATTTGTCTGTACGTGTGGCTATGTACTCTTTGGCTACCAGGTTCATCCCGTCGCGGATTGGCGTAAGCCAGGCGATATCACAGGAGGTATAGAGGTCGATGAGGTTGTCGAAAGGCATGGAGCGGTAGAAATACCAGATCGGCGTCCAGCTCACCGTGGCCAGTTCCCCGTTGATCCGGCCTACCAGTTCATCTATCTCCCTTTTCAGCAGCTGGTACTGGGGGACATTGCTGCGTGACGGTACGGCCAGGATGATCAGGCGTACCTTTTCCTTGTACCGGGGGTATTTGTTCAAAAAATATTCATAGGCGTTGAGACGTTTCGCGATCCCCTTCGAATAGTCTAGCCGGTCTATGGAGAGGAGGAACTTCGCATCGGGGGTCGACTCCTTGTGCTTGTTGAGCCTGCGCAGCAACTCGGATTGTTCTTTCCTGGGCAGGTTTTTGTGCTTCTTTGCCGCCTTGCTGAACTTGGCGTAATCGATCCCCATCGGGAAGGAATCCACTTTTACGATGCGGTCATCGAGGTAAATGTCGTTAAAGCTCACCTCCAGGCCGAGGATCCTGCGGATGGAGCTCAGGAAATGCCGCTCGTAATCATAGGTGTGAAAACCGATGAGGTCTGAGCCCAGCAGGCCCATCAAGACCTCTTCCCTCCATGGGAGGGTCCGGAAGATCTCAAAGGAGGGAAAGGGGATATGCAGGAAGAACCCGATGGAGGTTTCCGGGCGTTTCTCCCTGACCATCTGAGGGACGAGCATCAGCTGATAGTCGTGCACCCAGATGATGTCATCCGCATCTGCCTTTTCCAGGATGGCATCTGCAAATTTCTGGTTCACTGCCTTATAGGTCTCCCAGCTCGCCAGTTCAAATTCGGAATATTCCAGGAAATAATGAAAAAGGGGCCAGATGGTACGGTTGCTGAACCCGTAATAAAACCCATCTACTTCATCCGTGGATAGCTTTACCTTGGAAGAGCCGTGTTTGGCTAGGGCTTCATCAATCTCCTCTTCCAGCTCTTCCGGGATCTCCTCCTCCGTCAGGCCGCTCCACCCGATCCAAAGGCTCTCCCCATCTGAGTGAACAGACTTCATTCCGGTGGCCAGTCCGCCCACACTGGGTATCGCACTGATGCTTCCGTTGTCAATTTGCAATTGTACAGGCAGCCTGTTTGAGATAATGATAGTTTTAGCCATAAATCGAGTGTTTTTACTCTTTTTTCATATTAATTTCTCTAAATTTCGTCAAATTGTTGGCTAAATCCAATGAAACTCGAATTTTTACAGGATTCTCAAATATGGACAACTTAGATTACGGAATTATAGGAAACTGCAAAAGTGCCGCCCTGGTTTCGAAGACCGCCTCCATCGAATGGTGCTGCCTGCCCGAATTTGACTCTTCCTCTGTTTTTGCAAAACTGCTCGATGAGGAGATCGGAGGGAGTTTTGGTATACAGGTGGATCCGGAGTACACCATCAGGCAGCGTTATAAAAAACAAACGGCTATTCTGATCACGCGTTTCGAAGATGGGGAACATGTCTTTGAGGTACACGATTTCATGCCGAGGTACGTCAAAGGACCTTCCCAGTACTACGCCCCTCCGGAGATCATTCGTTTTATCAAACACATCTCGGGAAAGCCCAGGTTCAGGGTTCACTACGATCCAAGGCTTGCCTATGCCGCAGGGAAAACGGATACTTATGTGAAGAAGAACTTCGTGGTGAGCCTCACCCAGTCCGAAAAATTCGAGACCATTTTCCTCTACACCTCCTTCAATAAAAATGCGGTGGTAGAAGGCAGGGAAATAGAGGTCTCGGAAAACGGGTATTTCCTGCTGGCCTATAACGAAAAGATCTTCCAGCCCAGCACGCGCAAGATCTATCTCGAACTGGAGAGGACCAAGGTGTACTGGCTCAACTGGAGCAACAAGACCCCGAATTACAAAAAGTACAACGCCCAGATCAACCGCAGCGCCATTACCCTGAAATTGCTTACCTACAACAAGACCGGGGCCGTACTGGCAGCTGCCACCACTTCCCTTCCTGAGACCATAGGGGAAGTGCGCAACTGGGATTACCGCTTTTGCTGGATCCGGGACGCCTCTATGGTGATCAAGGTGATGGCAGACCTGGGCCATACCAATGTGGCCAGAAGATACCTGCAGTTTATCGTGGACCTCATACCGGACAAGGATGAAAAGTTACAGATCATGTACGGGATCAACAAGGAGAAAAAACTCACCGAAAAGACCCTGGATCACCTGAAGGGATACAAAGGATCCAAGCCTGTGAGAATAGGCAACGCCGCCTACCATCAAAAACAGAATGATATCTATGGGATCCTGATGGACGTGCTCTATGCCCAGCTCGACAAATTTAGCATGGACCTGGAGAATGGGGAGGAACTCTGGGGGATCACCAAAGGGATCGCCTGGATCGTCTCCAAACACTGGAAGGAGCCCGATAAGGGCATCTGGGAATTCCGTACGGAGGACCGGCATTTTACCTTTTCCAAAGTCCTGTGCTGGGTGGCCATTGACCGGGCCATCAAGGTGGCCAAGATCCTGCGAAAGAACCGAAAGATCGAGAAATGGAGTCCCCTGGAACAGGAGATCAGGGAGGATATCCTCACCCATGCGTGGAATGAGGAAAAAAAGGCCTTTACTCAGTCCTATGGCTCTCCTAACCTCGACGCCTCTGTACTTCTGATGGAGTCTTACGGCTTCATCCCGGCGCGTGACCCCAGATTCATCAGTACCGTGGAGGCTATTGAAAGGGAACTGAGCAATGACGGCTTGCTGTATCGCTATAAGAACAAGGATGATTTCGGATTGCCCTCTTCTTCCTTCACCATTTGCACCTTCTGGTTTATCAACAGTCTCTTTAAGATAGGGCAGGAAGAAAAGGCCCAGGCGTTGTTCGACAAGGTGCTGGGATATGGCAACCACCTTGGGCTCTTTAGTGAGGATATCGACTTCAAGACCAAGCGGCTGCTCGGGAATTTTCCCCAGGCGTATTCCCACCTGGCCCTGATTCAGTGCGCAATCAACTTCTCCCGGAAGGCTACGGAACAGCAGGTCCTGGAATCTATGCAATGACCTGTTTACGGCCTTTTCCTTTTACGAGCGTGAGCAAGGCCTCGAATTCCCTTTTTGAGGTAAACGGGTTCATGACCGTACATCGCAGGTAGTGGACTCCTTTGATCCTGGTCTGAACGATATAGAAGACCCCTTCATCCAGCAGTTCCTTCCTGATCTCCCTGTTGATATCGTCTAGCTGAGTGGAAGAAAGATCCGGGTGGGTATACCGGAAGCATACGATGTTCGAATGGGGTGGGGTGGCCAGTTCCAACTCGGGATCCGCCTCGATCAGGCCGGCCAGGACCTTGCCGAGATCGTAGAGGGTGGTCACATTCTCCTCGAACAATGACTCTCCATAGGTCTTCCAAAGGAGGAACCACTGAAGACTCATCATGGTCTTGGTGCATTCAAAGGTGCGTTTGGCCAGGTTAAACCAGTCTTCCTCATCCGAATGCTGGAGGAGGTATTCCGCCTCCTGGCTGAAAGTGGTGTGCGAATGGCTGCCATCCCTGAATAAGAGGGCGGTTGTGATGGTCGACATCAGCATCATCTTATGCCCGTCGATCACCACAGAGTCTGCATGCCTTATTCCGTTCACCAGGCTTTTGTATTTTTTGGAAAATACCGCTGCCCCGCCGTGGGCGGCGTCTATATGGAACCACAGCCTTTTTTCAGCACAGAAGTCCGCCAGAGTTTCCAGGTCGTCATAAACCCCGGTAGCTGTTGAAGGAGCACTGCCTACCAGGGCAAAGACACGCAGGCCTTTCTTCACTGCCTCCTCGTAATAGGAATGTAAGAGGGAAGTGTCTATGCTAAAATCGGGTGTTACAGGCACCTTGATGATGCCTTCGGTTCCCAGCCCCATGATCCTGGCTGCCCTGTCTATGCAGTAGTGGGCTTCTTCAGAGACCATGACCGCAAGCCTCTCCCCATGTCCATCCAGCCAAACATCCTCTTTCAGCATGGCCTTCCTGGCAGAGAGGAGGGCTGTTAAGTTCGCCAGGGTACCCCCGGAGGTCAGGATGCCCCTTGCCTTTTCATCAAAGCCGATTTTCCTGGACAGCAGGTCGGTCACCAGGCGTTCCATGGCCGAAGGGGCCATGCCCATCTCGTACACCGCCATCCCATTGTTTAGGAGGGAACTGACCAGTCCGCACAACGCCGCCTGGGGAGCCGGAGCACATACCTGGTGTCCTAGGTATCTGGGATGGTGCACATGAGTGGTACGATTCAATACCTGAGGGAAAAAATCACCTCGCGTTGTGTCCGTCAGGAAATCCTGCCAGAATTCCTTTTCATCTTCGGGAGTATGATATTGGATCACCTTTTTGGCTGAACCGTTGAGGCTCACCTTCAGGTGATCGGCCAGCAGGTCGACAAGTTCGTGGCCTTGCTGCCTGAACCTGTCAGGATCGTACACCTGTTGCAAAAGAGGAGTATCCATATAGCGCTAGACTTTTGTTTAGAGGTAAAGGTAGATGTAAGCCCACAAATCCGCCTCAAGAGCGAGCTGATTTTTTTAATAAGCCCGTGAAAAAGACAGGAATTGCCGCCTAAATTTTTACATTTGAGGATCAACGACAAACAGCATTCACCTATGAGATTACAAAGATTACTGCTCGCCTTTCTGGCAATAGGACTCCTCTGGTCCTGCAAGGAAAAAGAGATCGAAGAACAACCACAGGATGGGGGATCGGCCTCCTTTGAATATTTGGTGGACCGCTTCGCGGACATCCAGGTCCTGAGGTACCAGGTTCCCGGGTTCGACGAACTCAGCTTCCACCAGAAAAAACTGGTATATGCCCTCACCCAGGCCGGACTGGCAGGCCGGGACATCATGTGGGACCAGAATTACCGCCACAACCTGCAGATCAGGAGGGCGCTGGAAAAGATAGACACCACCTTTACAGGCGATAAGTCCACGGACGAATGGAAGGCCTTTGAGACCTACCTGAAAAGGGTCTGGTTTTCCAACGGGATCCATCATCATTATTCCAATGACAAACTGAAACCGGGTTTTTCACCCGAATACCTGACCATGTTGCTGGAAACCACGGGGACAGAACTTACCGGGGAGCCTTTTGATGTGATCTTCAATGAGCAGGATGCGAAGAAGGTCAATAAGAAGAAAGGGATAGACAATATAGCGGAATCTGCAGTGAATTTCTACGACCCCGGGATTACCTCGGCCCAGGTGCAGGCCTTTTACGCCCAGGCAGACAAAGGGCCGGAAGGCCGGCCTGTGGAAACGGGTTTGAATTCAAAACTCGTCCTGCGCGACGGGAAGATCGTGGAAGAGGTGTATAAATCCGGAGGGATGTACGGCTCTGCCATAGATGAGATGATCAAATGGCTGGAAATGGCCAAAGGGCTTGCGGAGAATGAGAAGCAGGCGAGGACGCTGGAGTTGCTCATCGAATATTACAGGACGGGAAGCCTCAATACCTGGGATGAATACGCTATATCATGGGTCAGTTCCCGGGAAGGGGATATCGACTGGATCACAGGTTTTGTGGAGGTGTACAACGATCCCCTGGGATATAAGGGTTCTTACGAGACCATCGTACAGATCAAGGATTTCGAGATGTCAAAACAAATGGCGGTCCTTTCCGAGAACGCCCAGTGGTTCGAGGACGCGTCGCCCCTGATGGACGAACATAAAAAGAAGAACGTCGTCGGGATCTCCTATAAAACGGTGAATGTGGCCGGAGAAGCCGGGGATGCCTCCCCGAGTACGCCCATCGGGGTCAACCTGCCTAACAACAACTGGATCAGGCAGGAGCACGGCAGCAAATCAGTTTCCCTAGGAAATATCATCGATGCCTACAACAATGCCGGGGAATCCGGAAGGCTAAAGGAATTTGCCTATGACGAGGAAGAGATCGCCAGGGAAGAAAAATACGGCACTGCTGCCTCTAAACTCCTCACTGCTCTCCACGAGGTGGTGGGACATGCTTCAGGGCAGATCAATGCCGGGGTTGGCCAGCCCAAGGAAACCCTTAAGAATTACGCCTCCACGATGGAAGAGGGGAGGGCAGACCTGGTAGGTCTTTACTACCTGATGGACCCCAAGCTTCAGGAGCTTGGCCTTACGGACAACTGGGAGGAGCTGGGCAAGACCGCGTACGACCGGTATATCCGAAACGGGCTGGTCACTCAGCTGATCCGGATCGAACTGGGAGACGATATTGAGGAAGACCACATGGTCAACCGCCAATGGGTCTCTGCATGGGTC
>JBFKPJ010000082.1:0-12067 GCA_041628355.1 Muriicola sp.
CAAAGGGGTGGACTCTGCTTATGCTCAGGCGACTCAGATCGACTCCGCACTTTACTGGGGGGAGTGGGCCATTGATAACCAGCAGGGAGTGGTGGGCCTTGGCATAGCCAATATGCTCGGGATCGTGATCAATGACTACCGCAGCCCCCTGATCGTCCTGGCGCCCAAGCCGGGGAAAGGGAGCCCGTCTCTACAGGCGAAACCCTATAACCAGCTGGCCCTGGTGACCGCCGGGGTATATGCCGTGGAAGAGAACCTGGACAAGAAATACGTCTTTACCGACCTGCCCCTGGTACAGGCGTTGCTGGAACGCAACCCGGATGAGATCTCGGGGATCAACTTCGAGCTGGCGCCCGAAGCCGATCTGAATGAGGTCAGGGACAGGATCGGCACCATACTGGGGCCACAGGTGATCCTGAAAGACCGGGAGGCACAGAACAGCACCCTCTACCGCATGCTCAACACGGAAAACCTGGCTACCTACCTCATCTTTACCCTGGTGCTCATTATCGCCCTTTTCAATGTGGTAGGCGCCATCATCATGATGATCCTGGACAAGCAACAGAACTCCCGCACCCTCTACAGCCTGGGGACCACCGTGAAGCAGATACGCCGCATCTATTTTTTACAGGGGGTGATCGTGACGGGATTAGGCGGCCTGCTGGGCATCTTCATTGCTTCCCTCCTGATCTGGTCACAGCTCCTCTTTGGATGGCTTAAGATCACACCTTCCCTGGCCTACCCGGTAGAGTACAGGGCGGTGGATGTACTGATCGTGTTGGGAACCATTCTGGTGCTGGGGGTGATCGCGTCCGGGATCGCGAGCAGCAGGGTCAACAGGAAACTGCTGGCCGCCTAGACGAACTGGTAGTGGCCGAAGGTCTCGAGGGCCTCGTCAAAAGCGGCGAAGACATCGGCTGCATCGTCACTGGTCACCATCTTCATCCGCAATTCCTTGAAGTTGGGGATCCCTTTGAAATAGTTGGTATAATGCCGGCGGGTCTCAAAGACGCCCAGCTTCTCCCCTTTCCAGTCGATCGCCATCTGCAGGTGCCTGCGCGCCGCATCTACCCGTTCTTCCATGGTGGGTGGTGCCAGGTGGGTGCCCGTCTTAAAATAGTGTTTTACCTCCTTGAAGAACCAGGGGTAACCGATGCTGGCCCTGCCGATCATGGCCCCATCCAGGCCAAATTCATCCCGCATCCGCATGGCAGCCTCAGGGCTGTCCACGTCCCCATTCCCGAAGACCGGGATGTGCATACGGGGGTTGTTCTTCACTTCCGCTATGGGATGCCAGTTGGCCTCCCCCTTGTACATTTGTACCCGGGTGCGCCCGTGGATGGAGATGGCCTGGCAGCCTACATCCTGCAGGCGTTCAGCCACTTCCACGATGCGGATGGATGACTCGTCCCATCCGAGCCGGGTCTTCACCGTTACCGGTAATTTGGTGTGCTTTACCATGGCCTCCGTAAGGGAGACCATCTTGTCTATGTCCTTTAAAATGCCGGCCCCGGCCCCTTTGCAGACCACCTTCTTTACCGGGCAGCCAAAGTTGATATCGATGATGTCCGGGTTGGATTGCTCCACGATCTCCACGGATTGCAGCATGGAATCCAGGTTGGCCCCGAAGATCTGAATGCCCACCGGGCGTTCCTTCTCGTAGATATCCAGTTTCATCACACTCTTGGCTGCATCCCGTATCAGTCCTTCGGAGGAGATGAATTCCGTGTACACCACATCGGCCCCCTGCTCCTTGCACAAAGCGCGGAAAGGGGGATCGCTCACGTCCTCCATGGGGGCGAGCAGGAGCGGGAAATCCGGAAGTTGTATGTCTCCAATCTTAGGCATGTGCTCACATTCTGAGGGGCAAAATTAAAAAGAAAGGGCGAATTAACAGGAATTTACTCGTTATCAAGTCGTTGTAGCTCACTTTTCTGGATGTCCCCGTCCGAACTGCTGAGCCTGAAGTTCCCGAAGTTATAGGTAAAACTCAGGCGTACGAACTGGGTCTCCGGGCGGGAAAAGTGGGTGTTGTCCTGGTTGGAATAGCGGGAGACAAAGGTCCCGTTGGCTCTCCTCAGCAGGTCCTCCGCTGTCAGGGACAGGACGGCCCTGTTGTTCCAGAGTGATTTGCGGACCCCGGCATTGAGGGTGATCATCTCCGAGACCTGGAAGGAGCCGTACAGGAAGCCGGTAATGTAGGTCAGGGAAGTATCGGCCTTCCAGCTGCCGTCCCTGGACAGGGTGAAGATGTTGCTGAGGTTTCCGTAATAGCCAGACACCTCATTGGTGTACTGGATGATAGGGCTTTCCACGGCCAGAAAGGTCTCGTCCTCATAAAAGATGGAATTGTAGAAATATATGTACCATTTGGAAGTGAGGGAGGTGGCCAGGGTAAGGTCGAGCCCATAGGAGGTACTTTCAAGCACGTTCTGCTTGATCTCCTTCAGGGTCTGGTTGCGGTTGTCCTGGAAGGTGAGCCTGCTGATATAGGCCCCGTTGTCCCGGTAATAGAAATCGATAAAATAGGTGTCCTTGATCGCAAAGTTCAGGTTAAAATTATGGCTGAAGGCGGGCACCAGGTTGGGGTTCCCCTCATCAAAGTCGTTCTCGTTGAGGAAATAGCGAAAGGGGTTCAGGTCTGAGTATTTGGGCCGGCTGATCCTGCGGCTGTAATCCAGGGTGACGCTGTTCTCTTCCCCCACTTTCCTGCTCAAGAACAAGGAAGGAAAGAGCTCAAAATAGTTCTGGTTGTTGATCTGAGCCAGGGCCACCGAACGGGCCTCCACATCGGTCTGCTCACCTCTCAGGCCCAGTTTCAGGGACCATTTGCCCCAGTCCTGATAAAGGCTGGCATAGATCGCCCCCACATCCTCATTGTACTCGAATTCATCTGATAGGGCAATGTCAAAAGGGGGTTCCGAATTGTTCACATCAAAATAGTCAATGGCGCTCCCGGAACGGATAAAGGACCCCCGTATCCCTGCCTCGAAATTCCCGTTTTTGATGGGGGTGTAGTAATCGAGCTGCCCTGTATAGATATCGATCTGCTGGCGGGCATCCGTAGAAAAGCCAAAGGTGCGCAGGAAATTCCCGCCCGGATCAAAATAATCACTGGCTCCCGTCTGCTGGCGGGAAAAATCGTAGTAGGTGATATGGGCGTTTCCTTTGATAAAGGCCCCTTCCTTCTTCAGCCGCCTCTCGTAACTCAGGTCCGCAGAGAGGTTGATCAGGTCATCGTCCAGCTCGCTTTCATTGATAAGGGTAGAGTCGAGCTGCCCTGCCCCATCCCGCATCTCGGTAAACACCTCGTTCCGGATCTGTTTATCAGGCGAGTAACTCGCATTGGCCGTGAGGTTGAACAGGTCCTTCTCCGAAGGGGTGTAGTCCAGGATGGCGGTGGCCTGCTGGGCCCAGGAGCGGGTGGTGATATCGTTGTTGGTCTGCCAGTCGGCAAAGGTAGTATTAGACGGGTTTTTGTACCGGATCCCGATATCGGAGCGTGTGAATTCCTTTCGGGGATTGATAGTGTAATTGGCGAAAAAACTCAGTTTCTCCCCCTTAAAATAATGGCCTGTCCCAAAATTGTATTTGGGGAAAATCGATTGTTCAACCTGCGCCCTGACGCTGCCTTTATAACCCGGCGCCACGTTCGTGGAGGTCCGAATATTGAGGATAGGTCCATCCTCAGCTTCATAACTGGCCGGGGGGTTGGGGATCACCTCCACCGCGGCAATGGTGTTCCCTGAGAGGCCCCTGAGGAAATCCTTGATCTCATCCCGGGAGAGCTGCACCTTGCGGTTGTTGAGGTAGACCGTGGCACTCTGCCCGCGGATCTCCAGGTCTTCCCCTGAAACGATGACTCCCGGGGATCGTCTCAACACATCAAAGGCATTGCCTTCCCCCGCTACCGTATTTTCCACGTTAAAGACGATGCGGTCTGCCTTGCGTTCGATCACAGGCTGGCTGCCCAGGAGCAAGACCTCGTCCAGCCATTCCACATCGGGTTCCAGGACGATGGCGCCTATCTCAATATCCCTGCGGATATCGAGTCCCACCAGTACGGAACGGTAGCCAAAATAAGCAGCCTGGAGATAGTAAGTGTCCGGGGGGATCCCTTTGAGGGAAAACCGGCCGGTGTCATCTGCGGAGATCCCCTTTACCTGGGTGCTGTCCGTAACCTGCAGGAGGATTACGTTGGCAAAAGGAAGGGGCTTTCCCTCGGCGTCCCTGACCGTGCCGGAAACGGAATAGGTCTGCCCAAAAAAGAGCACGGGAAGCAAGCCCAAAAGGATGAAGATGGGGTATCTCACAGTGTCGTAGGTTGACTGTAAATCTATGAAATAAATCCCGATGGCTCACAAAAAAGGACAGCGTTGAAGCTGTCCTTTTGATTTCTTTCAGTAAGAATTTCTTTTCAACTCCTAAAAACGTACCCTTACATTCATGGTCTTCCCATCCCTGAGAATGGTAATGGCAGTCTCGTCTCCTTCTTCAAAGACGGATAAGGCCCTCATATAACTCATCATGTCCGTCACCTGGCTGTCTCCCATCTTCACTACGATATCCCCCTTCTGCAGGCCCGCTTTCTGGGCCGGTCTGTCCTCGCTCACCCCATCTATGCGCATGCCTTCCCCGTCAAAAAGATAATCCGGGATCACCCCCAGCCCCACTTTGAAACGGGGCACTTCCTCACTTTCATTCTTCGTTTTCCTGAAGGCCAGTTTGGGGTTGTCATCCAGTTCGCCTATGACAGCAATGATATAATCTGTGATCGCTTCCATTCCCTCGTAGTTGAGCCTGTCTGCATCGTCCGTGGGTTTGTGGTAATCCTCGTGCTGTCCTGTAAAGAAGTGCAGGGCAGGGATGTCCTGCAGGTAGAAGGAAGTATGGTCAGAAGGGCCTACGCCTGATTCCTTCAACACCAGCTCAAAGCCCGGGTTGTTGGCGTTCAGTACCTGAGGCCAGATAGGTGACGTACCTGTACCGCTCACCGAAAGCACATTGCTTTCCCGGAGTCGGCCTACCATATCCATATTGATCATGTAGGTGACGTCCTTCAGGTCTATCGTGGGGTTCTTGGAGAAGTAGTTGGACCCCAGCAGTCCGATCTCCTCCCCGGAAAATGCCATGATCAGGTAGTTGCTCCCTTTAAGCTCCCCATCCTTCAGTCGTTTGGCGAGTTGCAACAGCACGGCTACTCCACTGGCATTGTCATCTGCCCCATTGTGGACGGCAGCATCCCCCCGGTGGAGAGACCCCTCGCCCCCCATCCCCAGGTGGTCGTAATGGGCGCCCAGGACCACCGTCCTATCAGCCTGGTTGTCGATAAAGCCGATCACGTTGGTGCCCGTGATGGTGCTGTCTGAAGCCTCTACGTACTGGATCTCCTGGTGTGGGTCTTTTTTGGGTTTGAAGGTAAAGGTCTGGAAGTAAGTACCCGCGTTTCCGGCCGGACTCAGGCCGATGCCCTCCAAGCGTTTGACCAGGTAGTCCGCAGCCATCAATTCGTTCTCTGTTCCGGTTTCCCTCCCCTTGAGGGAATCACTGGCCAGGAAGGCGACATCGTCCTGGAGGCTGTATACTTTGGGGGACTCCTGTTTGCATGAGATTAATGCAACAAGAAAAATGAGCCAAAAACTGTATTTCATCATTTTTGAGGTTATTTTTGATCAAAATTAGGCAACGCATGAGAAAAATAGTCTTTTTATTGGTGATATCGGTATTCTTTAGCTGCAAATCCGACCCAAAGAAAACAGAAACCCCGATGGAAAAAGAAACCTCCCTGATGGCAGGCTCAGACAGCCTGATCCTTCCGGGGGAAAAATATTTCAAGTCCTTACGGCAGGTCACCTTTGGCGGAAACAATGCCGAGGCCTATTGGAGTTTTGATGACAGCATGCTCATCTTCCAGTCTGATTACAGCAAGTGGGGGGTGGAGTGCGACCAGATCTTCCTCGCCAATGCAGATGAGCAGTACCGGGATACCACCCCTCCCATGATCAGTACCGGAATGGGGCGCACCACCTGCTCTTATTTCCTGCCGGACAACAAGCATATCGTCTATGGTTCTACCCACCTGGCAGGGGAGGCCTGCCCGGAAGCGCCCCTGCGCTCCAACGGGAATTACGTTTGGGCCGTGTACGATTCCTATGATATTTTCGTGGCCGACCTTGAGGGGAACATCACGGACCAGCTTACAGATACCCCCGGTTACGACGCCGAGGCCACCGTTTCTCCCAAGGGAGACAAGATCGTCTTTACTTCCATGCGCAGCGGCGACCTGGAACTCTACACCATGAACCTGGACGGAAGCGACGTAAGGCAGATCACGGACGAGCTGGGCTATGACGGTGGGGCCTTCTTTTCCCCGGATGGGAGCAAGATCGTCTTCAGGGCGAGTCGGCCCAAGACAGAAGAAGAGGTTGAGAAATACAAGGACCTCCTGGCCCAGGGCCTGGTGGAACCCACCAATATGGAACTCTTTATCTGCGATGCCGACGGCAGCAACCTGAAGCAGATCACCTTTTTAGGCAATGCCAACTGGTGCCCTTACTTCCTTCCATCGGGAAAAAAGATCCTCTTCTCCAGCAATTATGAGGCAGAATTAGGTTTCCCTTTTAATCTCTATCTCATCGACATAGACGGAAAAAACCTGGAGCAGGTCACCTTTGGGAAGACCTTTAACGCCTTCCCGGTCTTCTCCAATGACGGAAAGTACCTGGCGTTCTCCAGCAACCGCAACAACGGCGGTACGCGAGACACCAACTTGTTTATTGCAGAATGGCAGGAATAAGCTTTTTTCACCCTATCTTTGCCGTTCTTTAAAATTGCGGAAGAAAAAGGAAATGAAACACATCAGGAACTTCTGTATCATCGCCCACATCGACCACGGGAAAAGCACCCTGGCCGACAGGCTGCTCGATTTTACCGGTTCGGTGACTGAGCGGGAAAAGAAGGAACAGCTGCTGGACAGCATGGACCTGGAGCGGGAGCGCGGGATCACCATCAAGAGCCATGCGATACAGATGGAGTACACCTATGAGGGGGAAAAGTACATCCTCAACCTCATTGACACCCCCGGGCACGTAGACTTCTCCTATGAAGTGTCCCGATCCATAGCAGCCTGTGAAGGGGCCCTCCTGGTAGTGGACGCGGCACAAAGCATACAGGCCCAGACCATTTCCAACCTCTACCTCGCCCTGGAGAACGACCTGGAGATCATCCCGGTCCTCAACAAGGTAGACCTGCCCAGCGCCAACCCAGAAGAGGTGACCGATGACATCGTGGACCTTTTAGGCTGTAAGCCGGAAGAAGTGATCCCGGCCAGCGCCAAGACAGGTATTGGGATCGAGGCGATCCTGAAAGCCATCATTGAACGCATCCCCTCCCCCAGCGGCACTGTGGATGAGCCCCTGCAGGCCCTTGTGTTCGACTCGGTATACAATCCCTTCCGCGGAGTGGAGACCTATTTCCGGGTGATCAACGGGCAGATCAGCAAGGGACAAAAGATCAAATTCGTGGCCACCGGCAAGCATTACTACGCTGATGAGGTGGGCACCCTGAAACTCACCCAGATACCCAAACCCAGCATCAAGGCCGGGGATGTGGGCTACCTGATCACCGGTATCAAGGATGCCCGGGAAGTAAAGGTGGGGGATACCATTACCGATGCAGACAACCCCACCAAAAATCCCATAGGGGGGTTTGAGGACGTAAAACCCATGGTATTTGCGGGCATCTACCCTGTAGATACGGAAGACTTTGAGGAACTGCGTTCTTCCATGGAGAAACTGCAGCTCAATGACGCCTCCCTGGTCTTTGCACCCGAGAGCAGTGCGGCCCTGGGTTTTGGATTCCGTTGCGGTTTCCTCGGGATGCTCCACATGGAGATCATTCAGGAGCGCCTGGAGCGGGAATTCGATATGACGGTGATCACTACGGTGCCCAACGTGAGCTACCAGGCCTACACCAAGAAGAACCCGGATGCACCCATCACGGTGAATAACCCCTCAGATTTACCAGACCCTTCCACCCTCGACCGGGTGGAGGAGCCCTACATCAAGGCCACGGTCATCACGAAATCGGACTACGTGGGGAACGTCATGTCCCTCTGTATCGAGAAAAGGGGGCAGATCACAAACCAGACCTACCTGACCCCGGAACGGGTGGAATTGAATTTCGACATGCCCCTGGCAGAGATCGTTTTCGACTTTTACGATCGGCTTAAAACCGTCTCCAGGGGGTACGCCTCCTTCGATTATGCCCCGATCGGGATGCGGGTCTCCAAGCTGGTGCGCGTAGACATCCTGCTGAACTCGCAAATGGTGGATGCCCTTTCGGCACTGATCCACGCAGACAATGCGGCCAACATCGGGAAGAAGATGTGCGAAAAATTGAAAGAGCTGATCCCGAGGCAGCAGTTCGATATTCCCATCCAGGCGGCCATCGGCGCCAAGATCATTTCCAGGGAGACCATCAAGGCCCTGAGGAAGGATGTGACGGCCAAGTGTTACGGAGGGGATATCTCCCGAAAGAGAAAGCTGCTGGAAAAGCAGAAGAAAGGGAAAAAACGCATGCGGCAGGTGGGCAATGTAGAGATCCCTCAACAGGCTTTTATGGCCGTGCTAAAACTCAACGACTAGACTTCACCTTATTATTGGACGCCGGTACTTGCTCCTCCGCCTGATCCAGCCTTTTTCCCAGGTACACTAATTGATATCCGGGTTTGATATCCTTGAACGTCTTGCTAAAGGAAGGGATGATCTGCAGATCCCCGTCCGGTGCTTTCAGGAAGAGGGGAATGATGTTGTCATCGGCCTTGGTGATCTCAATCAGGCCTTCATAATGTTCCTGGTCCTTGAGTTTGATCTCGTGAATAGTGGGGAATTTCCGGGCCGCTTCGGTAAGCTTGATAAAATCATCCGTATGGGAGAACAGCCCTTCTTTCGGATTATTCTCAGGGTCGCCCATCTCATCAGAGTCCACCAGCCGGAAAGAACCATTCTCCCCGAACTCCGACTGGAATTTGTCGATGGCGTATTTGTTGATATCTGAGTTCCCGGTAAGTGCCATCAGGTACCCAACATCGTTCAATTCAATATTGTCGGTAAGGTTATCCGAATAGATGTTTGCCGCAAAAGCCTCGAGGCCCATGTTCTTGCATTTCTCAATATTGGTCTCGTTGTTGTCGATCACCACCACATGGCGGTTGTTGTTCTTGAGGTAACTCGCAATGATCCTGGATACCTTACTGGCCCCGATGATGAGGATTCCTTCGGATCGCTCCAGGAACACCCCTATCCATTTTGCGATGAGACGGGCCGTGGTGGCATTCAGCAACACCGTCCCCAGGACGATCATAAAGACCAAGGGGGTGATGTATTCCGCTCCGGGTTCCCCTTTGGCCATCAGCTTGGAACCGAAGAGGGAGGCGATACCGGCAGCCACGATCCCCCGTGGGCCCACCCACCCGATAAAGGCCTTCTCATTCATCTTTAGGCCGGAACCATATGTGCTCAGGAAGACCCCGAGAGGCCTGATCAGGAATACGATGACCAGGAAGAGAATGGCCGTGTTCCAGTTGTAGATCAGCTCCATATCGCTCATGTTGATATTGGCCGCCAGCAGGATAAACAGGATAGAGATCAGCAGCACGCTGAGAGATTCCTTGAAATATAGCAGTTCCTTCAGATTGGGCAGGTTCATGTTCCCCATGACCATCCCCATGACCACTACGGCCAGCAGTCCCGATTCATGCGCAAAAACGTCAGACTCCACAAAGACCAGCAAGACCACGGAAAGGGAGACCACGTTGAGCAGGTAATGCGGAATGTAATTGCGTTTGATGGCAAACGCCAGGGCATGGGCAAAGGTAAAACCGAAGGTACAGCCAAAAAGCAGGATCTTGCCGAACTCGATCAGGGCGGTCTTGGTATAGGCCTGTCCTTCGCCTACGCTGATGAATTCAAAGACAAGGACCGCTACCAGGGCACCGATAGGGTCTATCAGTATGCCTTCCCATTTCAAAATGGCCGATACATCCTTCTTCAGAGGGATATTCCTCAGGATGGGGGTGATGACCGTAGGCCCGGTAACGATCACAAGGGCCGAGAACAGGAAGGAGATCTGCCAGCTCAGGTCAAAGATAAAATGGGCCGCGATCCCGGCCCCGAAAAAGGTGACCAGGGTCCCTACTGTGATGAGCTTGGTGATCACCGGACCCACATTGTAGATCTCGGAGCGTTTCAGGGTAAGCCCGCCTTCAAAGAGAATGATGCTAATGGCCAGGGAGACAAAATAATAGAGCCCTTCACCGGGGAACAGACCCTGTTTGCCGTTCCAGACGGGTTCGATCAGCTTGGAGCCGTCTTCCGTGTAGAGGGTGGCAATAGGACCCACCAAAAGGCCGATAAGAATGAGCGGGAGGATAGCCGGAAGCTTGAATCGCCACGCTACCCATTGTGCTACAATTCCCAAAATAATGATCCCTGCCAGTTCCAGCATTGCCGATGATTTAATCCGGGGGTTTTCGATCTTCCCGGATGCATATTTGACAAATAAAAACAATATTCTGTAAACACCCATCGGAACGTGGAGGATTTCCTGCGGGTGGCCATTGAACAGATGGTAATGGGGTGTTCCCTGAGAGAATGCTCAAGGATTTGTTAAATTCCGGGGGGAAAGCCTCTTATAGGCAGCTCTTTTCTTATTTTGCGTCCTGTTTGTGGATTCCATGAAGCTGTACCCCATAGAAGCAGGAAATTTCAAATTGGATGGTGGCGCCATGTTCGGAGTGGTGCCCAAATCCCTGTGGAACAAGACCAATCCTGCGGATGCCAACAACATGATCGACATTGCGGCCCGTTGCCTGCTCATAGAGGATGGGGACAGGCTCATCCTCATCGATACCGGGATGGGAGACAAGCAGTCCGAAAAATTCTTCAGTTACTACTATCGCTGGGGGGACCACAGCCTGGACAACTCTTTGAAAAAAGCCGGATTCCACCGGGACGATATCACCGATGTCTTTATGACACACCTGCATTTCGATCACTGCGGCGGAAGCGTGCAGTGGAATGCAGACCGCACGGGATATGAGCCCGCTTTCAGGAATGCGGTATTCTGGACCAACAAACCCCACTGGGAATGGGCTATCCACCCTAACGCCCGGGAAAAAGCCTCTTTCCTGAAGGAAAATTTGCTCCCCATGGAGGAAAGCGGACAGCTCAAATTCGTGCCTGTTCCGGAAAAGCCTTTCGGACACGCCTCTGAGCTGGGGTTTGATATACTTTATGTGAACGGGCATACGGATAAGCAAATGATCCCCCATATTCGATACAAAGGGAAGACCCTGGTCTTTATGGCCGACCTCCTCCCTACCACAGGACATATTCCCCTGCCCTATGTGATGGGATATGACACCCGTCCCTTGCTGACCCTTCCCGAGAAGGAAGCGTTCCTCAACAGGGCGGCAGACGAGGAGTTTTACCTCTTCCTGGAACATGACGCCCACCAGGAGATATGCACCTTACAGCATACGGAAAAAGGGGTCCGATTGAAAAACACCTATTCCTTTTATGAACTATTCTCTTAGCCCGCTCCTTTTCTTCCTGCTGATCCCTGGTATCTGGAATCCACTGCACGCTTTCCAGAGCGAGGACCTCACCCCAGAATTCAGTTTTACAGAAGGGATCGAAGGGCCGGCGGTAGATAAGACAGGAGCACTCTTCGCGGTAAACTACCGGGAGCAGGGCACCATAGGCCGGGTGAGTGAATCAGGGCATGCAGAGGTGTATCTAAAATTGCCGGAAGGCAGTATTGGCAATGGCATACGCTTTGATAAGGAAGGGAATATGTTCATCGCCGATTATGCAGGTCACAAGGTGTATCGCGTTCAAAGTGGGTCCAGGGTACCTGAGGTCTATGCAGAAGGGCCCGGGATGAACCAGCCCAATGACCTGGCCCTTTCTGATTCCGGGATGATCTACCTCAGCGATCCGAACTGGGCCGAGGGAACAGGCAACCTGTGGGTGGTTACACACAGGGGTGAACCCATGTTGCTCGA
>JBFKPJ010000083.1:0-11966 GCA_041628355.1 Muriicola sp.
AGTGATCCTGGACAAGGTCTGGGGACAGGAAGTGGTTGTAGGTGGCAGAACCATAGACGTTCACATACGTAAACTCCGCGAAAAAATTGGTGATCATCACTTCAAAACTGTTAAGGGCGTAGGCTATAAGTTCGTTCTGTAATGGCCATCAAACTCAGGAAATCCTATAAGTTTGCACTGAGGTCTTCCCTGTATATTTCTGTATTTCTCCTTTTTCTCTCACTGATCCTCTTCGAATATTTTTCTCTGTGGGATTATTGGGCAACATTGGTAATTGCCATGGCCGTTGTTTTTTGTGTGTCCTTTCTGGTCATCCAATTCAGGGTGGAGAAATTCATTTATAAGAGGATAAAGAAGATTTACGACGATGTGACCCTGCTCGAATCTACCTCCTTTGCTTCACGACCCATCACTACCGATATGGCCACGCTTACCGAAGAAATTGAGAAATTTGCCAAGGACAAACGCATAGAAATCGATACGCTAAAGATCAGGGAAGAGTACCGTAAGGATTTCCTTGGGAATGTTTCCCACGAACTCAAGACCCCCTTATTTACGGTTCAGGGTTATATTCTGACCCTGCTCGACGGGGCCATGGAAGACAAGAAGGTGCGCAGGAAGTATCTTCAGAGGGCCAATAAAGGAGTGGAACGACTGATCTACATCGTCAAAGACCTCGACCTGATCACAAAACTGGAGGCAGGGGATCTCAGCCTGGAGATCTCTACTTTCGATATCGTGGAGCTGATAAAAAGTGTCTTTGAACTCCTCGAAATGAAGGCATCACGCAAACAGATCACTCTGACGTTCGACATGGAATACAGGGAGCCTATCTATGTGAAGGGCGACCGGGAAAAGATACAGCAGGTGATCACTAACCTGGTGGTGAATTCCATCAAATACGGACATCCCGACGGAACTACAGAGGTCAGCGTGGAAAACCTCATCAAGAACAAGGTGATCATCAGGGTGACCGATAATGGGGAAGGAATACCGGAGGCTCATCTACCCAGGATATTTGAACGGTTCTATCGGATCGACAGGAGCGGAAGCCGGAAGGAAGGAGGTTCCGGCCTGGGCCTTGCTATTGTCAAACACATCATTGAGGCACATGGAGAGAAGATCTATGTGGAGAGTGTGGTTGATGTGGGTTCAGAATTCTCCTTTACCCTGGAAAAGGCTAAGAAACCCACGGCCTGATAATTTGCCCATTTGATGAAATCCTTAGCTTTGCATGAAATCAATACTTCCTTTTTGTGGGTAGTAAGAACAAACTAAAACGCTTCAGGGAAAATGAAACCTTTCCCAATGTAGTCCAGCCAAAAAGGGAAGAGATCGTTTCCGGGTCCTTTTCCCACAAGGGAAGGTGGGCAGAATTCTTCGGCAATGATCACCCCCTCATTCTCGAACTGGGTTGCGGCAAAGGGGAGTACACCCTGAGCTTGGCCGGTCTTCATCCTGAAAACAATTACATCGGTATAGATATCAAGGGTGCCAGACTGTGGAGGGGTGCTAAGACTGCCATGGAGGAAGACATGACCAATGTGGCGTTTCTGCGCACTCAAATCGACCTCATAGATCAGCTCTTCGCCTCAGGTGAGGTTTCCGAGATCTGGATCACCTTCCCCGATCCTCAGATCAAATACAAAAGGACCAAACACCGGCTTACCAACCTGGAATTCCTGGAGAAATACAGTAACATACTCAAAGAAGATGGCACCGTCCACCTGAAGACCGACAGTGAATTCATGCACGGATATACCTTAGGCATCCTGCATGCCTCCGGCATGAACGTGCTGTATGCCAATCACGATGTCTACCGCAATGAAGGGAGTCCGCCCGAGGTACTGAATATTCAGACCTTTTATGAAAAACAGTATCTTGAGATGGGTAAAGCCATCACCTATCTAAAATTCAGGTTCCCTATCCAATGACCCACCTCATCATCTTATTCTTTGTCACCTATTCGGCTGCCTTTATGGCCACGGTACCTCCCGGCTTGCTGAATATGAACGCGGCGAAGGCAAGTGTGGAGAAAGGCAAATTGAACGGGGTCGTTTTCAGCCTGGGGGTTTCTACCATGATCATGATGCAGGCCTATGTGGCTGTGCTTATCTCAAAATTCCTGTACAGGAATCCGGAGGTGATCGACCTGCTGATGAAGATCGCTCTGGGGGTCTTTGCCTTTTTTGCCATCTATTTCTTTGTCCTCGCCAAGCGTTTCAAGCCCAACAAGATCCGCATCAGCAAGATGAGCAAGAAAAACAGTTTTTTCAAAGGGATGCTGCTTGCGGCACTCAACCTGCTGACAATACCCTATTACAGCGGACTCAACGTGATGTGGAATGCCTCGGGTTGGATCAAGTTCGAACTTTGGGACATCGCCACTTTTATCCTCGCCGCGGGGATGGGTACTTTTACCGTTCTGTATTTGTACACTTTTTATTTCAATAAACTCGACCTGAAGGACAAGACCTTTTCAAAGAATTCCAATTATATCCTCAGCGCATTGATGATCATACTGCTGGTCATCACGCTGATCAGACTTTTTTACAGAGACCATGGATAAGAAGGGGAAAGATTTCTTTAAACAGGTATATGAGGTCGTAAAACAGGTTCCCTATGGAAGGGTAACCTCCTATGGCGCCATAGCCAGGTACCTTGGTACCACCCGGGGAGCGAGGATGGTAGGCTGGGCGATGAACAATGTGCCAGACCGGGAAGATGTTCCCGCTCACCGCGTGGTAAACAGGGTGGGATTGCTGACAGGAAAGCACCATTTTGGCGGTACAAAGCTGATGCAGCAACTCCTCGAGAACGAAGGACTCGTAATCATAGAAGACCGTATCCAGGAATTTGATAAGTTTTTCTGGGACCCTCTGAAAGAACTGGGCGAACCCAATTGAATCAGTCGATTTTCTCACCCGGTAAGATAGCATCAAACCACCGGTTAATCCCATGTGCCATTTCCGTTCAGTTCCTTCCAAATCTCGGCCCGAAACCGTATCTTTGTTGTTTAGAATACTTACACATTGAGAAAGGGATAGACCGCATGAAACTCGATAAAAAAGAAATATTAAAAGCCCTGGAAACCATCTCCGTACCCGGAGAGGGTCAGAACATGGTGGAAAGTGGGGCAGTGCGAAATATCCAGACCTTCGGAGACGAGGTAGTGGTGGATATTACCATTAAGAATCCAAGCCTTCAGGCCAAAAACAAAACGGAAGTTTCCATTCTTCAGGCCATTCACAGGGAGGTCTATGAGAAGTCCAAGATCACGGTCAACATAACCGTAGACGCACCGGCAAAGCCTAAGACGAATGAGATCAAGGGCGCTCCTATTCCCGGGATCAACAACATCATTGCCGTGGCCTCCGGAAAAGGTGGTGTGGGAAAATCAACAGTTACCGCCAATCTGGCAGCGACCCTCTCAAAAATGGGATTCGCGGTCGGGATACTCGATGCAGACATCTACGGCCCGTCTATCCCTATCATGTACGATGTTGCCTCACAGAAACCCCTGGCGGTTGAGGTCAACGGCAAATCCAAGATGAAGCCAATTGAGAATTACGGAGTAAAGATCCTCTCTATAGGATTTTTTACCCAGCCCAACCAGGCCGTTATCTGGAGGGGACCCATGGCAGCTAAAGCCCTCAACCAGATGATATTCGACGCTCATTGGGGAGAGCTCGACTTCCTCCTGATCGACCTGCCCCCGGGAACGGGCGACATTCATCTGAGTATTATGCAGGCCTTGCCGGTGACGGGTGCTGTGGTGGTAAGTACACCTCAGGAGATCGCCCTGGCAGATGCGAGAAAAGGAGTGGCTATGTTCCAGCAAGAGTCTATCAACGTTCCCGTGCTGGGGATCATAGAAAATATGGCCTATTTTACTCCGGCTGAACTTCCGGATAACAAATACTACATCTTTGGACGAGATGGGGCCAAGAACCTGGCGGAAGATATGGACGTGCCATTTCTCGGAGCACTGCCTCTTGTTCAGAGCATACGTGAAGCCAGTGATGCAGGTCGGCCTGCAGCCCTGCAGACCGCTACACCACTTGAATCTTCTTTTGAAGAGATCACAAGAAATGCCGTTCAGGAACTCGTGAGAAGGAACAAAGATCTGCCTCCTACTGAAGCCATCAAAATAACCACTATGGCCGGATGTTCTGCCGTTAAAAAGAAATAATCATGACTGAAAAGGACCTGCGCCAAAATGTGGAAAAAGCCCTTGATGAGATCCGTCCCTTTCTTCAAAGTGACGGGGGAGATATCTCTTTGATCTCTATTGACAATGGCAAAACCGTGACCGTTCGCCTAGAAGGTAATTGCGTGGGATGCAGCGTTAATCAGATGACCCTGAAAAGCCGGGTGGAAATGACCATTAAAAAATACGCCCCAGGGGTTGAGAAGGTGATCAATGTAAGTTGATCCCCAACTCATCTCTCAACAACTCCGATAACATCTTTTTTAGATCCTGGCCTGATAGGTAAACAGGTTGTAATACCGGCCTTCTTTGGCAATAAGTTCGTCATGGGTCCCGGTTTCTGCTATACGGCCCTCTTCTATCACCATGATCTGATCGGCCTTTCTGATTGTACTCAGCCTGTGGGCGATCACAATGGTGGTCCTGCCCCGTGTTAATGCAGCCAGACTCTGCTGGATCAGTCCCTCGCTCTCGGTATCCAGGTTTGAGGTGGCCTCATCAAGGATGAGGATCTTGGGGTCTGCAAGGATAGCCCTAGCAATCGCGATACGTTGTCTTTGTCCTCCCGAAAGTTTGATGCCCCTTTCGCCGATTAATGTATCCAGGCCGTCTTCAAACCTGTCTGTGAACTCATCGACATAGGCAGAGCGTACGGCATTTTGCAGCTCGTCTTCCGAAGCCTTGGGTCTCGGGAACATAATATTCTCCCTGATGGTCCCCTCAAAGAGGAAATCGTCCTGTAATACCACGCCCAGGTGTTTACGGTAATACTTTAGTAAAATCCTGGAGAGGTCGTACCCGTCTACGGTGATCCTTCCGCTTTGCGGCTTCAGAAAGCTGGCCGCGAGCCCTGCAATGGTGCTTTTCCCAGATCCTGAGCTCCCGACCAGGGCTACCACATTCCCCGGTTTTACCTCGAAACTGATGTCGTGCAGCACCTCTTTCTCTTCTTCGTAGGCGAATGACACATTCTCAAATACGATATGCCCTTCGATACGTTTTGGCTTTAAGGTCCTTTGCCCGGGATCCTCCTCTTCAGGCAGATTCATCAGCTCTTCTGTCCGATCCAGGCCTGCCAGGGCTTCACTTAGCTGACTCCCAATATTGCTCATCTGAACGATGGGTGCTACCATCAGGCCGAGCAGAAATGTGAACTCCAGGAACTCTCCCAGGGTCAGGGCCTCGGTCATGATCTTGTATCCGCCTATCCCCATAATTCCTGTGGTCGCTACTCCCAGCAGGAAGGTGGAAGAGCTCGTCATGACAGCTGTTGCGGTCAGGCTCTTCTTTACATTCTGGTACAGGCGGTGTACCCCGTCTTTAAAAACGTCATGTTCCTGTTCTTCGGCATTGAAACCCTTGATGACCCGTATCCCTCCAAGGGTCTCCGTAAGCCTTCCTGTTACCTCTGCATTGATCTTGCCTCTGTTCCTGAAAATGGGACGGATGACCTTAAATGCCTTTAGGGCGACAACGGCAAACACGGCCAGGGGGATCAGGGCGAAGAGGGTCATGGATACGCTGATACGGAGAAGGAGGATCAGGGCCACTACTGCCGTGATGGTACCCCCTACCAACTGGACCAGTCCGGTTCCGATTAGATTTCTCACCCCTTCCACATCGGTCATGATCCTGGAGACGAGTTCACCCGACTTCGTATTGTCGAAAAAGCGAATAGGCAGGGTCAGGACCTTCTGCTGGACCTGGGCCCTGAGTTCAGAGATCATATACTGGGCCTGAACGCTGAGGATCTTGGTCAGGAGGAAGGAGGTCACTGCCTGGACAAGGATGGCCAGGATGACCACGCCGATCAGTACCTTCAGGAAAGGGATGTCCTTATTCGGGATGATGTCATCCATGAGATATTTCAGCGACATGGGTGCCACAAAACTGGCCGCCTTGCTGATGACTATCAGGATAAGCCCGATCAGCACCAGGTTCCGCCTGGGCCAGATGATCGTCCTGAATGCGTTGAGGATGCTGACTTTTTTTCCTGCCATAAAATTGTAAATCCGGGATAAACGAAGGCCTAAGATACTTATAATTTGATAGCCTCTGTTGTGGTGGATTCTCCCGGGAAAGAAAATTAGTTTTTCCCGCCTAAGTCGATTAAATTCACGGAGTCTTCAACCTGGAACTCATGAGAAAATACTCCGTCCTGACAGCAATTTTACTGCTCACCTGCCTTTTATATTCTTGCGGCCGGGTGAGGGAACTCTCTGAATTGGAGCGGTGGACAACCCATGCGGAGAATACGACCATCATACGGGATAATTTCGGTGTGCCTCACATCTATGGGAAAACAGATGCCGACGCCGTCTTCGGCTTGTTGTACGCCCAGTGTGAAGACGACTTCAACCGGGTGGAACAGAATTATATATGGGCCACAGGCAGGCTGGCCGAAGTGGAAGGGGAAGACGCGCTTTACAGCGACCTCAGGGCCCGGATGTTCATGAGCCAGGAAGAGGCAAAAGCCATGTACGATAATGCCCCGGAGTGGCTCAAGGAACTGTGCCTGGCCTTTGCGGATGGGATCAACTACTATCTTCATACCCATCCGGAAGTAGAGCCAAAACTCCTTACCCGCTTCGAACCCTGGATGCCCATGTACTTCAGTGAGGGATCCATAGGAGGGGATATAGAACGCATCAGCACGCGAAAGTTGCAGGCGATGTATGAGAAGGGGATCGAATTTCCGAAATCTGTTGAAATGGAGATCGAAAAGAAGGAAGAGGAATTGGAGCCCCAGGGTTCTAACGGGATCGCCATTTCCGGAAACCTGACCCAGTCGGGGAACGCTATGCTGCTTATCAACCCCCATACTTCTTTTTATTTCAGAGGGGAGGTCCATGCGGTGAGCGAAGAAGGTCTGAACGCTTACGGAGCGGTAACTTGGGGACAGTTCTTTATCTACCAGGGGTTCAATGAGAAGACCGGATGGATGCATACATCCACATATACTGATGTGATCGATGAGTTCGTGGAAACCGTAGTGAATATAGATGGGGAGCTTTTTTATCAATACGGGGAAGAGCTCAGACCGGTTGATGTCTCGGAGGTGAAGCTGAAATACAGGGATGGTGACAAGATCAGGGAAAAGACCTTTCCCTATTACAGGACGCATCACGGTCCGGTCACCCATATGGAAGGAGACAGGGTAGTGGCCACTGCCATGATGTGGGACCCGGTTAAAGCCCTGGAACAATCGTATATCAGAACCAAGCAATCCGGATATGAAGGATTCCGGAAGATGATGGACATACGGACGAATTCTTCCAACAATACGGTCTACGCCGATGCGGAAGGCAACATCGCCTACTTCCACGGGAATTTTATCCCGGTAAGGGACACCTTGTACGATTACTCACAACCAGTGGAAGGAAAAGATCCCAGGACGGACTGGAAGGGCCTCCACAGGGTGGACGAGAATATCCTCCTGCTCAACCCTCCCAATGGCTGGATACAGAACTGTAATTCCACCCCTTTTACTGCAGCCCAGGAATACAGTCCCAGGAGGGAGGATTATCCCGGGTATATGTCCCTGGACAGGGAGAATTTCCGGGGTGTTCACGCCATTGAATTGCTTACCGATCGGAGCGGTTATACCCTGGACAGCCTGATTAAACTAGCATACGATCCCTATTTGCCGGCTTTTAAGGCCCTTATCCCCGGCCTGGTAGAGGCTGCGGAAAAGGCTCGTGGACTGGACCCGGAAACGAAAGCAGCGATAGACATGCTCAGGCAGTGGGATTTCAAAACTTCAAAAGAATCTGTGGCTATGACCCTGGCTCATTTTTATGGGACATCATATGGGCGGGAAGGATCTCGGCCCTATTCCATGAGTGATATGGAGGCCATGTATTTCTTCGGCTCACAGTCGTTTCCTGAGGAGCGGCTCCGAATTTTTGAAGGAGTACTCGAGAGACTCAAAGCCGATTTCGGTACCTGGAAAATGCCCTGGGGAGAAGTGAACCGGTACCAGCGCCTAAACGGGGACATCCGCCAGCCTTTTGACGATGCCCAGCCCAGTATCCCGATCGGTTTTGCCTCAGGTCGATGGGGCGCCCTGGCAGCCTATGGAGCCCGATATGACAACAACACCAAAAGGATCTACGGGACCCGGGGGAACAGTTTTGTAGCCGTGGTGGAATTCGGGGAAAAGGTGAAGGCCAAGAGTATCCTTGCCGGCGGGCAAAGCGGGAATCCTACATCCCCTCATTTTGACGACCAGGCCCAGATGTATGCGGATATGGAATTCAAGGATGTGCTATACTACAAAGAAGATGTGCTAAACAATTCGGAAAGCACCTATCATCCGGGGGAGCGATAGATATTTTATTCCTGCACGATAATCAGGGAGGCCTTAGATCCGGTAGAGAGCAGCCATTTGTTGGAATAGATGAGCTGGCCCTTATCGTCATAGACATCTACCTGGGCGGTATTGGGCCCTGAGGTTCCCTGGTTGAGGGCCTCAAAGTCGAGACGGTTAAACCCCTTGTCGAGGTTCAGGTTGATCCCTTTAAAACTGCCGGTAAGCAAGATGTTTGGGTCTACTACTTCCCCGTTGGCATAGATCTTTACCCGGTCCCCGTCTACGTATTCGTGGTCACGGCAGACAACACCGACGAATTTGGATGAGGTCTTGACGTCTCCCATGTACATATCCCCGTAATGCTTGTTACTGTCCCCTTTTTCCCTTTCCCCTACTTTGGGATCGATATCCATGTCGAACCCCGCCTGCTTCAATTCCCTGTCCGGGAGCATTTTAACGCCAGGATTCATAGAATCATTGAGATT
Source organism: Muriicola sp. (assembly GCA_041628355.1). Taxonomy (GTDB): domain Bacteria; phylum Bacteroidota; class Bacteroidia; order Flavobacteriales; family Flavobacteriaceae; genus Muriicola. The sequence goes on from JBFKPJ010000083.1 coordinate 9,008, forward strand.
GGGGGTCTTACCCATATCGATCACAGAGGGCATTTTCAGCGAGGCGTTGGGAGTAGGAGTCGCTTTGATGTCCAGGTTGGGTTTAGGCCCGATCTTCAAAGGCTGGGTCTTGGGAATATCGGTCTGCGACATTCCAAACGCCATCCCTCCTAGGATCAAAATGAAAGAAATAAAGGCCTTCATGACAGTACTTTAGGAATATAAAGGTAACAAATACCCTGCCATGGAGATATAAATCCCTGTTAAATTCGACCAACGTTAAAAGTCGTGCTAATTACTCAGTATCAGAATCTTGTCCTTCTTTTTGGGGTTTTTCATCCCAGTATTGAGGGCGGGTGTCTGCGGTCTGCTGGTTCCAGTAGGCAGGGGTTACCTTTCTGCCGTCCGGGGTCCTGAGTTTTCGCTGGTAGATCCAGATAGTGGGGTTGAAGACCATATCGGTCACCGCAACTGTATAGAGCTGAGGATCTTCTTCACTCTTCCTTTTTTCTTCCTCGGTAAGGACCTCGAATCCGTTGTGTTCCAGGAGTGTTTTCAGGAAATCCCTTCTGTTTTCGTCCACTCCCTTTTCCACAAAGGTCACCCGTGTATCTTCAATACTCCCGAACATGTGTTTTCCTGCTAAGCTCATGACATATCAATTTAGGGTGTTGCTCAGGGCATATATATAATCGTAGATCGGACTGTATAGTCCCAGGGCCAGGATACCTACCACAGTGATGACCAGTCCGATACGCATATAGAGTGCATTGGTAAAATGGGGGATGGGGTGATCGCTCTTGCGAAGGAACATCGCCCTGACAACCAGCAAATAGTAATAAAGAGAAATTGTAACATTGACCACGGCAAGAAAGACCAGAAAGTAGTACCCCTTGCTGGCGGCTGCCGTAAAGAGGAAAAATTTACCAAAAAAGCCTGCAACCGGAGGGATCCCCGCCAGGGAGAACAATCCGAGCATCATTACCAGGCTTAACTTGGGATTCGTGCGATAAAGACCTTCGTAATCCTGCATATTTTCCTTTCCGGTCTCTGTTGAGATAGCCTGTACCACTCCGAAAGCCGCGAGGTTTGAGAAAATATAGATCAGTACAAAATAGATCACGGTGGCAACCCCCAGAGTCGTCCCGGTGATCAGACCCAGAAGGATAAATCCGGCTTGAGCGATGGACGAAAAAGCCAGGAATCGCTTCATATTTTGTTGTCTCAGGGCAAAGAGGTTGCCGAGGAACATCGTCAGCACAGCCAGGAGATAGAACAGGTTTTCCCAGAGGTGGATGAGGGGTTTCAACACCGTAAAGAAAAAGATCATCAGGATAAACACCGCCGCACCTTTCGAAATTACCGAGAGGTATGAGGCCACCCCGATAGGAGCCCCTTCATAGACATCGGCGGTCCAGAAGTGGAAGGGAACCAGGGAAATTTTAAACCCAAGACCCGCAAAGAATAGGATGAGGGCCATAATCGTTAAATTGTTCTCCGAGATCAAAGCTCCCATTTCTGCAAAGTAAATCGTCCCGGTTGAAGCGTACATCAGTGAAATCCCAAAAAGGGTGATCCCTGAGGCCAGGGCCGATGAGAGAATGAGTTTGATTCCTGCCTCGCTGGATCGCCTCCGGTACATCTCGAAGGCCGCGAGGGCCGCAAGAGGTAAGGTCGATAATTCCAGTCCCAGGTAAAACATCAGAAAATCTCCTGAGGAGATGAGGAACTGCAGGCCAAGGAGGGAAGACAGCAACAGGATGAAGAATTCGGATCCCCTATGTTGCGGAACCAGTTCCCTTTTTACCCATTCAGCGGACTGTAACAGGACGATGAGCACCCCGATATTCAGGATGTTCTTAAACAGATGGATCAGCGCATTGGTCCGGAACATTCCCCCGAAGAGAAGCCCTTCCTTCATGTCCAAAAACCCAATGCCTGTGTGTATAGCGAACAAAATGATGGTGAGGGATACTACGCCTTCCTTTTGTCTGTCTCTGGCAAAGATCTCAAAGATCAGGAGTAACAGGGCGATGAGGAGAATGGATATCTCCTGTCTGAGCAATAAAACGGTTTCCATGTTCATGGTTCCGGAATTTTATAATACCCCTTGTATAAAGGGTTGAATACTTTGTAAAATCATCTCACTTAACCACAGGGGTGCCACGCCTATCCCTATGATCGGCAGCAACATCAGCAGGATCCCGGTCTTTTCGTACCAGGTAGCCTTTTCCATGGGCGTGGCCGAATGTTCTTTCAAAGGACCCATCAGCATCATACCCACCACCCTGAGGATATAGACCGCGGTCACCACAATGGCCGATACGGCAACTATGGAAGCAACCCTGTAAGGGATCTCCGGGTGCTGAAATGCCCCCACAAAAATGTTCATTTCTGCTACAAAGCCACTGAAACCGGGAAGCCCCAGGGAAGCGAGACCGGCTATTACGTACGTAGCCGAAATAAAGGGGATCACCTTGAGCAAGCCTCCGAGTTTTGTCACGTCGCGTGTATGAGTCCGTTCGTATATCATGCCGATGAGGGCAAAGAACAGAGCCGTCATAAAGCCGTGGGAAAGGGATTGAATGATCGCCCCGTTCCAGGCTGTTTTGTTGAGCATCAGCAAGGCAAAAAGGACCAGTCCCAGGTGACTCACAGAGGAATAAGCGTTGATGTATTTCAGATCCGTCTGGCGAATGGCGGCAAAAGCACCGTAGATCACCCCAAAGGTGGCGAGGATGATAAAGAACCAGGACCAGTGAAGTGTACCTTCAGGCATGAGGTACATGGCTACCCTGAAGACCCCGTATCCACCCAGCTTCATGAGCACGCCTGCATGGAGCATGGATACTGCCGTGGGGGCAGAGGCATGACCGTCTGGAGACCAGGTATGGAAGGGGAACAAAGCTCCGATCACCGCAAAACCGATAAAAGTCAGGGGGAAGAACAATTTTTGTGCTTCTACAGGGATTTGCACTTC
>JBFKPJ010000084.1:0-11909 GCA_041628355.1 Muriicola sp.
ACATGGAGAAATAGACCACCTGAATGCGGCTGTCATCCTCAAAGATGAGGTCGGCCACCGTCTCGTTTGCGGGTTTACCTCTTTCAGCAGCTACCTCGGCCAGGGTTTTGCCGATGAGGTGCCGGAGGTCCTTGTTCCTGAAACCCACCAGGAGGATATTTTCCGGGGGTACGTGAAAATCGACCTCCTCGATCATCTTTTTCCTGAGGGCAGGGTTTCCCATGAGTTCAACAGTCTTGTCGTGCCCGCCTTCTTTTGCCCAGGCCGGCAGGAGGACATTGAGTCCGGTTGAACTCGCATTGTACATATACATGTCGGTGGTGATCGCCAGGCCCCTTTTCCTGGCGTCCTCTACCTTTTGAATGGCACTGTCCAGCAGGTGCCAGTTGGCCGTGCCGGAGGCCTTGAAATGGTAGATCTCTGCGGGCAGATCGGCTTCTTCGGAGATCCTGATCAGCTCGTCCACGGCTTCGAGTAATTTCCCTTCCTCATCCCGGATATGGGAAATATACATGCCGTTGTTCTTCGAGACGACCCGGGCCAGGGCGATGATCTCGTCGGTCCGGGCATGACCGCTGGGTACGTAGATGAGGGAAGTGGAAAGCCCAACAGCGCCCTCCTCCATGGCCTGCTGGACCAGGGACTCCATCTGTGAGAGTTCCTCCTCCGTGGGTACCCTGTTCTCATATCCCATCACATATTCCCGGACGGTCCCATTGCCCACAAAAGAGGCGATGTTGGGGGAAATGCCTTTTTTCTCCATAAAAGTCATGTATTCCCCCAGGGTTCTCCAGCTCACATCGTATTGGATGCTGCCCTGTCCCTCTTTCATGCCGGCCGCCATTTTTTCATTGAGCGGACCCATGGAACGGCCTTCTCCAAGCACCTCCAGGGTCACTCCCTGTCGGATATCGCTTTGTGATCTCCCGTCTTCGATCAAAGAGACATTGGCCCAGCTCAGCATGTTGATAAAGCCCGGGGCTACGGCAAGACCATTTGCATCAATTTCCTCTTTTCCGACGGCATCGGACAGGTCACCTATGGCGGCGATGGTGTCTGCATTGATCCCGATATCGGCCCTAACGCCTTCCGCCCCGGAACCGTCAAGGACCAGACCATTGCGAATGAGGGTATCGTAGGATTCGGGCTGGGAACAGCTTGTGGCTCCTAGCAGAAGAAGGGAAAGGATAGATTTGTAAATGTGATTCATGGATCGAAGTTTTTGAGTTGGTCCTGAGCGGAGGTCCTATCCGGGCACCCCTTTAAAAATACTCCAAAAATTGAGCACACCCAAAACTTTCATCTTCGTACTTTTGCGCAAAATACCACAGATGAATTCCCGAAAAGAACAATTGAAGGCCCTGGACCGGCTGCTGACCATTATGGACGAGCTTAGGGCCCAGTGCCCCTGGGACAGGAAGCAGACCATGCAGAGCCTGCGCCATCTCACCATAGAGGAAACATATGAGCTGGGTGATGCGATCCTGGAGGATGACCTGCAGGAGGTCAAGAAGGAACTGGGAGACCTGTTGCTCCATATATTCTTTTACGCCAAGATAGGGTCTGAGACCGGTGATTTTGATATTGCAGATGTATGTCATTCCATCAGCGAGAAATTGATCCACCGCCACCCCCATATCTATGGGGATGTGGACGTGGCAGATGAAGAAGAGGTGAAGAAGAACTGGGAGAGGATCAAGCTCTCCGAAGGGAAGAAAAGCGTGCTGGAAGGGGTTCCTGCCAGCTTACCGGCTCTCGTGAAGGCCAACCGTATACAGGACAAGGTGGCCGGGGTCGGATTCGACTGGGAAGAACCTCAGCAGGTATTCGAAAAACTGCAGGAAGAATTGGGGGAGTTACAACATGAAATAAAAAAAGGGGAAGGGGCCCGAATAGAGGAAGAGTTCGGGGACGTGCTCTTTTCCATGGTCAATTACGCCAGGTTCCTCAAAGTGAATCCTGAGAATGCCCTGGAACGCACGAACAAGAAATTCATCAAACGATTTTCCTATCTGGAGGAAAAAGCGCGGGAAGCCGGTAAATCCCTGAAGGAAATGACCCTGGCAGAAATGGATGTCCACTGGAACAACGCCAAAAGCCTCCAATAAAAGCCAGATCCATTGTTCAGCCGATACACCCGGGAATTCCGCTATAACATAAGGCTCTCCATCCCTGTCATTCTGGGGATGCTCGGGCATACCTTCGTGTCTTTCGCGGATAATATCATGGTGGGCCAGCTGGGTACGGCCGAACTCGCTGCGGTTTCCCTGGGAAACAGTTTCGTCTTTATCGCCATGTCCCTGGGGATCGGATTTTCAACAGCCATCACCCCCCTGGTCGCAGAAGCAGACGGGGCGGGAGTAAAGGAAGATGCCAAAAGGGCCCTGAAACACGGTCTTGTGTTGTGTACCCTGCTGGGGTTGTCCCTCTTCGGTTTGATCCTCCTCCTCAAGCCTCTGATGTATATGATGGACCAGCCCCAAGAAGTGGTCGTCCTCGCCATTCCGTATCTCGACCTGGTGGCCTTTTCCCTGGTCCCCCTGGTCATGTTCCAGGCCTTCAAGCAGTTTTCCGAAGGGCTTTCCCAGACCAAATACCCCATGTACGCCACCATCCTGGCCAATGTGATCAATATCGTCCTGAACTACCTGCTCATCTTCGGGACATTCGGTTTCCCCAAGCTGGGGATCGTAGGGGCTGCGGTGGGTACCCTGATTTCCCGTTTCGTTATGCTGGCCTTTCTGTGGGTCCTGCTGAACAAAAAGGAAAAATTTCATTTCTACGTCACCGGCTTTAATTTCAGGGAATTGGAAAGAAAAGTGATGCAGAAGATCGTCAACCTCGGCTTTCCCTCTGCCCTACAGATGTTCTTTGAAGTGGCCATTTTTACCGCAGCGATCTGGCTGAGCGGGGTTTTGGGAAAAAATCCCCAGGCAGCCAATCAGATCGCCCTGAACCTGTCGAGCATGACCTTTATGTTCGGGATGGGCCTGGGTGTGGCTGCCATGATCCGGGTAGGTAACCAGAAAGGCCTGAGGAACTGGAGTGAATTGAGGCGCATCGCACAATCCATTTTTTTCCTCACCCTCCTCCTCGAGATCGGTTTTGCCTTGTTGTTCCTCCTTTGCAGGCACTGGTTCCCCACCATTTACCTGGATGTGGACGACATTGCCAACCAGGCAGATAACCTGGAAGTGATCGCCCTGGCTGCCCAACTGTTGCTGGTGGCAGCTTTCTTCCAGATCTCAGACGGGCTGCAGGTGGTCATCCTGGGAGCTTTAAGGGGTTTACAGGATGTGAAGATCCCCACGGGGATCACCTTTATCTCTTATTGGCTGATCGCCTTTCCCATCAGCTACTTCCTGGGCCTGCATACGGCACTGGGAAGTACGGGCATCTGGATAGGTCTCTTGTCGGGGCTAACGGCATCGGCGATTATGTTGTATCTTAGGTTCAATCATCTCACGAAAAAACTCGCCCTGGAAAAGGCCGGTTCTGCATAGCGAAATTAAATAACAGTTTATGGAAATACCCAAGTTCTTGTTTGGAGACAATACCGACTATCCCTCGGCTATTTTTATCATTCATACCGAATACCCGCGCTTTATCATCAACCTGGAGAATGACGAAGTGGCCTGGCTGGAGGAATTTTCCAGGGAGGACGAGAGGGAGCTGGAGGCAGAGGCCAGGGACCTCTTTGAGGCTGCCAATGCATTTTACGATCGGGAAATAGGAAGGTACGAAGATTAAGATGCTGGAAGAGATCCTTCAAATTGACCGTGAAGCCTTTCTGTTCCTGAACAACCTGGGAACACCTTCCTGGGATGGATTCTGGCTGTTCATGACCGGTAAATGGAGTTCGCTTCCCCTCTATATTTTATTGCTCTTCCTGAGCGGCAGAATGCTCGGATGGAAGAGGACCCTCCTCTTGCTGGTCGCTGTGGCCCTGCTGGTCACAGTCTGTGACCAGCTTTCCAATTTCTTCAAATTGGGAGTGGCCAGGCTCAGACCCTGTTATGATCCGGAACTCAGCGGACTCTTCAGGCTGGTGAAAGCTTCCTGTGGCGGGAAATACGGGTATTTCTCAGCACATGCTGCGAATACTTTTGCCGTGGCCGCCTTTTTCTCACATCTCTTCCGATCTTCCTTCAGGTGGATGCCCTGGGTACTGGTCCTTTGGGCAGGAGTGGTCTCCTTCAGCAGGATCTATATCGGGGTCCACTTTCCCCTGGATGTGATCAGCGGGGCCGTTCTCGGTACCTTTATGGGCTGGCTTTTCTTTCGCTTGTATATCTTTGCCCTAGACAGGACCCGATTATGATCACACCGGCCCGATACTGGAGTTTATTGTTTTTGATCGCTCTGGTCTATCTTGCCGGATTATTTGTGACCCTCTTCGAGAACGATTCGGCTCAATTTGCGGTCATGGCCATGCGAATGGTGCAGGAAAACGACTTCCTGAGCCTGTTCAAAGGTCCGGAAGAGTACCTGGACAAGCCGCATATGCACTACTGGCTGGCTGCCCTGGCCTTTAAGGTCTTTGGGATACACGACTGGGCATACCGCATACCTGCCCTGCTGGCTTCCTTGCTGGGGGCCTGGAGTACTTTCGGACTCGGGACGTTGCTCTACAACAAACAGGTGGGAAGACTGGCGTCCCTGATCTTCCTTTCAGCCCAGACCATTGTGCTCTCCAATATAGACGTGCGGACGGATGCGGTCCTCACGGGCTTTACGGTGTTCTCCATCTGGCAATTGGCAAAATACATCAGGGATTCGGATCTGTTCTCCCTGTTGCTGGGCGCATTCGGGGCCGGCATCGCCTTTTCCACCAAGGGGCAGATCGCCTTGGTAGTCATAGGGCTGCCCATTTTTTGCCACCTGGCCTATACGCGTAAATGGCAGGTCTTGCTGAGCTGGAAGGTAGCAGCAGCCCTCCTGGTCTTTCTGTTGACGATCAGCCCCATGTTGTACGCGTACTACCAGCAATTCGACCTGCATCCGGAAAAGGTGATCAGGGGACGCTCGAGCAGGAGCGGGATCCTCTTTATTTTCTGGGAACAGAGCTTTGAGCGCCTGAGCGGGGAAGGGGTTGGCCGCAACAGCAGTGATTATTTCTTTTTCTTTCACACCTTCCTCTGGGTCTTTTTACCGTGGACCCTGATCGGCATCTTCGGTTACTGGTCTGCTCTTCGCAGGCTGATCAGGACTCACTTCAAAAAGAATCCAAAACACGAAATGCTGACCGTGGGCGGTATCGGGATCATTTTCATCATCATCAGTTTTGCCCAGTTCAAACTGCCCCATTACCTCAATATTCTCATTCCCCTCTTTGCCGTGCTTTCAGCCGCCTACCTGTTCTCCCTGAAAAGAAGACAGAAGACCCTGGTGCTGAACCGGGTTCTGGCGGGGCAGTACTTTATTCTCAGCCTGGTCTTTATCGCCACGGCTTTGATCTGCTTCTACGTCTTTGAATGGAAGAGCTGGTGGTCCTACCTGCCGTTGGCACTTGGATATGCCGTACTGGCATATTTCATCATCAAAAAGGAAGCACCTTATGTCCGTATCGTTACGATCACCGTCCTTGCCTCGGTCCTTCTGAACGCTGTGCTCAACCTCCACTTTTATCCTGAACTGCTCCGGTACCAGGGGGGGTCTGCCATGGCCGGGATCGTCAAAAAGGAAGGGATCCCCACGGACCGCATTGTCAAACTTACCGAAAGGCATACCTGGGCACTTGATTTTTATAACCGTCAACCAGTAAGGATCATTTCTCTGGACCAGCTGGATGATCTCGATGACACCTGGGTATATGTCACCGAGGAGGAGATGTCGCTCCTCCTCCGGGAGGATTTCACCTGGGACAGGGAATACGCCGTGGACCAGTTCCGAATCACACGGTTGCAGGGTAAGTTCCTCAATCCCAGTACCCGATCCAGGCTACTGAACAGGATGTACCTGCTTCACGTGCCCTAGCTATTCTCTTAGATCCGGACTGGGTTTTTGGAAATGATACCAGAATCCTGCCAGGGATACCAGGGCAGTGATGAGGAAAAAGATCATGCTGATGGCCACGGATCTTTCCTCTTCCAAACCAAACCAGAGTGCGCCGTAGAGGAAGACGAGTTCCCTGCTTCCGATACCTCCTATCGTCAGGGGAATAACGGAAACAATAGAGGAGACCAGGAAAATAAAGAGGTATTCATAGGTGTCTGCTGATATATCCAGGGACCACAGGATGAACAGCACACATATGAGTTGGGAGAGCTGTACAAAAGCAGACAGGATACTGGTCTGCCAGAAAATGGGCAGGACGTAGGAAAAAAAACGTCTGTAGACGAAGTAGAAGACCATGATACCCAGGGGAACGAGGGTAAGCAACAGCCACCTTAAGGCTTCCAGCGCAGGTGCCTCCAGGGTGGATCCCAGGACACAGGCCAATACGAAGAGCAACAGGAGTCCGCTCAGCCGATCCAGCAACAGAACGGCTACGACCCTTTTTGTCGGCACTTCAAAGTGTTGTTTGAGATAATAGCCCTTGTAGGCGTCCCCCCCGATCCCACCGGGCAGGAAAAGGTTGTAGAACATTCCCAGCAGGTAGAGGCGGAGGTTGGTGGCCGATTTCAGTGGAATCCCGATTTTGTGAAAATAGAGGTTGAGGCGGAGGGCCGCGATGAATTTTGAGAAGACGAAAAGGAGCAGGGCGGCCATCAGGTATCCGGGTTGGGCGGTCCTGAGTGTGGAGAGGACTTCCCTGAAGGGGATCTTGTTGAAAATAAAATAGATAAGGGCAGCGCTTACCGCTATTTTCAGGAGGGTGATTCCTTTCTTACGCAGGGTTGCCGCCAATGCTGATTTTTTTGATACGGTAAGGTCGTTTGCTCTGCGACTCGTAATAGGTGCGGATCAGCAGTTCCATGACAATACCGATGGTGAATAACTGAATGCCCCCGAGGATGAACATCATCCCGAAGATCAGCAGCGGCCTGCTTCCAATGTCCTCCCCAAATCCCAGTTTCACGATGAGGAGGTAGATATTGATCAGTATGCCAAGGAGGATGAGGAAGACACCCAGGATCCCGAACAGGTGGATAGGCCGCTGAAAGTACTTGCGGATAAACAGCAGCAGCATCATGTCTGCCACCACTTTGAAAACGCGTTCCAGCCCGTATTTTGACACCCCTCCGTGCCGCGCATGGTGCTTTACCGGTACCTGCTTGATCCGGGCCCCTTCCAGGAAGGCGAGCAGCGTAATGAACCGGTGCATTTCGCCATAAAGGTTGAGGTCTTTGGCAATGTCCCGGGTAAAGACCTTCAGGGCGCAGCCGTTGTCCTTGATGTCGAGTTTGGTCACCCTTCGCACCAGGAAATTAGCGATCTTGGAGGGGATCTTCTTTACCAGGGAGTCTTTCCGTTTTTGACGGATACCCGTGACCACGTCGTATTCCCCGTTCAGGGCGTGTTCCAGCATCTGGGGGATGTCGCTGGGATCGTTCTGCAGGTCCCCGTCCATGGTGATGATGTATTCCCCTTCGGCATAATCCAATCCGGCTGCCAGGGCCAGGCTTTGTCCGTAATTCTTCTTCAGGGCGAGGAGGTGGACCCTGGGGTCCTGCATATCCTGTATGACCTTGCGCGTGTTATCCGTGGAAAAATCATCTACATAGACCACCTGGTATAGGTACCCTTCCAGGCTTTCGTGTATCTTCTGGGTGAGAAGGGCCACATTGGCCTCTTCGTTGTAAAGAGGGACCACTATGGAGAGGAGTGCTTCTGTTTTGGGTCTCATGGGAGGTTTGTTGCCCGCAAATTTAGGGTATTTATTTCACACCTTTTGAATACTTCTCCAGCAACTCCTCTGCGGCTCTGAAAGGAGAAACCTTCAGATCCTCCACGGCCTGTTCCAGGGCATGCATGGCCTTTTTTACAGCCTCCTGCTTAAAAAAGTGTTCCTTCAACAGGGTTTCCACGGTCTGGTAAAACCAATATCTGTTCTGGTCCTTCCTCTTCCGGTCGAAATAACCCGATGCCCTGTTCTTGCCGGTATAATCATCGATCATTTCCCAGATCTCCGGGATACCCGTACCTTCGATGGAGGAACAGGTCAGTACCCTGGGTGCCCAGTTGTTCTCCTTGGGGGGATAGAGGTGAAGCGCTTTTTCGAACTCGCTTTTGGCCTGTTTTGCCCGTTTGAGATTCTCGCCTTCTGCCTTGTTGATCACGATGGCATCCGCCATTTCCACAATACCCCGTTTGATCCCCTGCAATTCGTCCCCGGCTCCCGTGAGTTTGAGCAACAGGAAAAAATCGACCATGCTGTGGACAGCGGTTTCGCTCTGGCCCACACCCACGGTCTCCACCAGGATCACATCGTATCCGGCCGCTTCACAAAGAATGATACTCTCCCTGGTCTTGCGGGCCACTCCTCCCAGGGAAGTGCCTGATGGGGATGGCCTGATAAACGCTCCGGGGTCATTGACCAGTTGCTGCATCCTCGTTTTGTCTCCCAGGATACTGCCTTTGCTGACCGTACTGCTCGGATCCACGGCCAGGACAGCCACTTTTTTGCCCATGGCCGTGAGCATGGTCCCAAATCTTTCGATAAAAGTGCTTTTACCCACTCCCGGCACCCCTGTGATCCCGATCCTCAGGGTTTTTCCTCTCAATGCGAGACATTGCTCTATGATCCCGTACGCCTTTTCCTGGTGTTCTGTGTGGGTGCTTTCCACCAGGGTGATCGCCCGGGCCAGCAATGACTGGTTTCCTAGGCGGATACCCTTTACGAGTTCCTCCACCGTAGGGGTCTTCAGCCTTCTGGATTTCAGGTCAGAGGCACTCTTGTCTCCTATGTTACGTTGGCTGCTCAAGACTTTTTGAAAATCGGAACCTGGACCTGGGTCTGGTCCCACATGAGAGACAGGAAAAGGCCATAGCCATCCGGGAAACTGATGGTAAAATTTTCCCGGGTGGCAGACATGTCAATGACAGAAGCCTCTACCTGCAGCACATCCGCCTCAGGATTCCTCGTAGCTTCCGTGCCCCCGCTGCTCAGGGTAGCGCCCCAGTCCGGGATCTCACTGTTGAAGATGATCGTCCACTGCTTTCTTCCCGGAATGGTCCATAGGGAGTAGGAACCTGCCGGCAGGGGTTTGCCCTGGACCATCAGGTCTGTTTTGGTCTCAAACCGGGTGGGTTCATTGGCCCCTGTCCGCCAGACCTTATCATAGGGGACCAGTTCCCCGAAAATGACCCTGCCCTTTTTTGAGGGACTGCTGTAGTTGACGAGGAGATCATACCCGTCCTTCTGATAGACCACGGTGGTTTCAGGACTGTGCTTTTTGGTCTGCTGTCTCAGGAAGGGCATGCCGACAAAGTAAAAGAGCAACCCCAGGACCACCAGGATGCCTATGATCCATTTCAGTATTTTCATTGCGTTGTTCGTTTGGAAATTTACCAGTTCTAAGGTAGTAAATCGAACCTAAAAAAAGATTCATTCCTGTAGGTTTCTCCGGGATGGAGGATAGAGGAAGGGAAGGACGGGTGGTTGGGAGCATCCGGAAAATTCTGGGTTTCGAAACAAATGGAAGGCATGTCCCCGGGGGTGTAGATCACTAATGCGGGCTGGTCTGACTCCACAGTAAGCCGGATCCCTGATTCTGTGGACCAGGCGATTGCCTTGGGATCCTTTGCGGGATCTACGGCATAGGGGGTGTCAAGGCGTGTAGCCCCTAGGGGGCGTGGTCTGAGGAAATCGTATTCCGTCCCCGATACGTCCAGCATTTTGCCCGTAGGAAGGAGATCCTCTCCGGTCTCCAGCCTTTTCCCGGCAACAACCTGCAGCCACCATGCATCCGGAGTAGCTTCCTCATCGAGCCGGAAGTAGCTGTGGTTGGTGAGGTTCACCACCGTTGTCCGGTCCGTGGTGGCCTCATGAAGGATCCTCAGGGTATTGCCGAGAAGGGCATAGGTCACCTGCACCTTAAGTTCTCCGGGATAACCCTCTTCCAGGTGAGGGCTGATATATTCATAAGTGACAAAGGGTTCGGGACCCCTGCTGATCTCCTTCAGCTTCCATATCCTCCGGCCCAGTCCCTTCATTCCCCCGTGGAGGTGTATCCCGTTGTCAGAATGAATGGGGTAGTAGGTATTCCCTATTCGTATCTCGTTACCTGAGATACGCCCGGCGAAGCGGCCCACGCAGGCACCCAAAAACCGATGGTCCTCGAGGTATTTTCCGGGATCCTCATAACCCACCACGCAATTGACCCGCGACCCATACCTGTCTGGCACCAGCAATTCCTGAACAATGGCACCATAGTCGAGGGTGGTGAGTCGCAAATGATCGTTCTCTATGGTCTGAAGTTTCAAGGTAGGTCTCAAAAGATTTCGTTAAAAATAGAATATTTTGCAACACCCCTTTTTTTAAATCGTCCTTTAGATAACAACTCGACCAACGTTGGACACAAACCTGGAGACAGCACGGGACCTGGTGGAACGCTGTAAGGCGAACGACCGAAATGCACAGATGGCCTTGTACAGGCAGTATTGTGATGGGATGTTCTGTGTGGCCATGAGGTTCGTCAGGGAACGTGATGATGCGGAAGACCTGGTACAGGAAGCGTTCATAAAAGCATTCAGGAATATTGGCCAGTTCAGAGGAGAGGTGACCTTCGGGGCCTGGTTGAAACGGATCGTGGTCAACAAATGCCTGGATTTCCTGAAGAAGAAACGGGAAAGACTGATCTCCATAGACGAATATGAGCTGCAGATCGCGGAAGAACCTGACTGGACCGTAGAACAGGAGGTATCTGTGGACGGAGTGCGGGAAGCGATGGAAAAGTTGCCGGATAAATACCGGGAAGTATTGCAACTATACCTGCTGGAGGGATATGATCACAAAGAGATCGCAGATATCCTGGATCTGACCCCGGTAGGCAGTCGAACCCGACTTATGAGGGGAAAAGAGTATTTGCGAGCCTATTTAAACAAAAGAAAACATGAAACAGGATCTTAGGGAGCTTTTTGAGGCCGAGCGGGCCAAAAAGCACAGCATGAAGGAAGGACACGAGGCCCGATTTGAGCAAAGGCTGGGAGAGGCCTTCCCCGAAAAACGCAGGTCGTTCTATTACCTGTATGGCATGGCAGCCTCCGTATTGGTTTTGCTGGGCCTGGGCTTTGTCTTCTATCAGCAGATGCAGACAGAAGGGCCTGTAAAGACCACGGTAGTGGAAAAACAGCCTGTGACAGTAGAGTCTTACGCCCTCTCATTGGGTGACCTTTCTCCCGATCTCAAAAAGGTGGAAACCTACTACGTGAATTCCATCAACCTGGAACTTTCCCGAATCGACCTTTCTGAGGATAACAAGGAAGTAGTGGACGACTTTATGGGGCGGCTGGCAGAGCTCAACAGGGAATACCAGGACCTTAACCGGGAACTGAACGAGATCGGCCCCAATGAACAGACCATAGAGGCCCTGATCCGGAACCTGCAACTCAGATTGCAACTCCTGCTCAAACTCAAGGATAAATTAAATCATCTAAAATCATCAAACAATGAAACAGTTACGAACAACACGGTTTAAGGCGTTTACGCTGGCCCTGGCCATGACCTGTGCCGGGGTCTTTGCCCAGAAACAGACCAAGACCTACAAGGAAGAATTCAGAATTGAACCCGATGCCGTGATCGACATCAACACCAGTTATGCCGATATCCAATTTGAGACCTGGGACAGGAACGAGGTACTGGTAGAAGGCACTATTGAGCTGGAAGGAGCCACTTCGGAGGAAGCGAAGGCCTACTTTGAGAATTCCGGGATTGACATCCTGGGCAACAGCAAGACCGTTGAGATCAGGACCTCAGGGAACAGCGGATGGGCCAGGATAGCAGGGCTGCGGTCCCTGGGACACGA
>JBFKPJ010000085.1:0-11804 GCA_041628355.1 Muriicola sp.
GAAGGAACACGAGACCCTGGAAGAGTTTACGGATCTCCTCAGGAGGAAGACCTATATCCTGGCCAATGCCTATGAGAAGGAACGCCTGATCGACCAGATTCCCGGTAGCCTGAAGATCCCGAAACCGCCCAAGAAGATCGCCAATGCGGTCCGCAAGGAGGTCATACAGGGGGAGATAGAAAAGCTCAGGGAAAAGGATTGCCGGTTGCTGCAGAGCAAGAACTACGAGGTCTTCCTCGCCCAGAAAAAGGATATGCCTTTTATCCTAAACGAGATCGGGAGGCAACGGGAACTCACTTTCCGCGCCATAGGGGAGGGGACCAACAAATCTATCGACCTCGACCGCTTCGATGACTACTACCACCATCTTTTCTTATGGGATGATGAGGAAAAATGTATCGTGGGGGCGTACAGGATGGGGCTGGGGTCCCACATTTTCCCGGAATACGGAATCGATGGCTTCTATCTGCAGGACCTTTTTGGCTTTGAACCGGAACTCTACACCATGATGTCCCAGTCCATAGAGATGGGCCGGGCCTACATCGTAAAGGAGTACCAGCAAAAACCCATGCCTCTCTTCCTGTTGTGGAAGGGCATCGTGCATACCACCCTGCGATACCCGGAACATAAGTACCTCATCGGGGGGGTAAGCATCAGCAACCAGTTCTCGAATTTCTCCAAATCCCTCATGATAGAGTTCATGAAGTCGAATTACTGGGATCCTTACGTGGCCCAGTACATCCACCCCAAGAAGGAATTCAAAGTGAAACTGAAGGATGCGGACAAGGAATTCGTATTTGATGAGACAGAGGCTGACCTCAATAAATTTGACCGGCTCATCGAGGAGGTGGAACCGGGCAGCCTACGGCTTCCGGTGCTGATCAAGAAATACATCAAGCAGAACGCCAGGGTAGTTGCCTTCAATGTCGATCCCCTGTTCAACAACGCAGTGGACGGGCTCATGTACATTCGTATTGCCGACCTGCCCGAAAGTACCGTAAAGCCTGTTATGGAAGAATTTCAGGCTGAATTGGAACGCAAACTGGCAGAGAACCACGGTAATTCCTAGGAGAATTCCCTTTGAGCAAATTCCCGGCAATAGTCCCTGATCTCATTCCTGGCTTTCAGAAAGGCGGCATGTCGCTCCTCCTCACTTCCCTTTACCTTGGAGGGATCGAAGAAGTTGTGATGTAAACGTTTGGCCTCGGGGGCAGGGATAAAAGGGCAGTTCTCATGGGCATGGTCGCAGACGGTCAGGATGTAATCCCATGAGACCCCCATGTATTCATCGACGTGGTTGGAGGTATGGGTCGAGATATCGATGCCGTCTTCCTTCATGATGGCCACTGCTCCCGGATTGAGTCCGTGGGTCTCGATGCCTGCACTGTATACCTGTGCGCGGTCCCCGAGCAGGGTCTTGAGATAGCCGTGAGCCATCTGGCTGCGGCAAGAATTCCCCGTGCAGAGGACCAGGATGTTTTTTTGAGCCATATCTTAGGGTTGGTGTTAATGAGCTCCTACCCTGGAGCTCCTGCGTTCAAATATAAGGTTGTCTTTCCAAATTCCATCCAGCTTTCCGATGCGCTCCCGGAAACCTATTTTTCTGAAACCACACTGCATATGGATCTGAACGCTGCCCTCATTTTCAGGGAATATCCCGGACTGGAGGGTCCAGAACCCTTCTGCTTCACTGTGTTCCACAAGGGATGTAAGGAGCATCCTTCCGATCCCTTTGCCCCGGTGTTCTTTCCCCACATACACGCTTACCTCTGCCACCCCGCCGTAAACACAACGGCCGGAGACCGGGGACAAGGCTGCCCACCCGGCGATGGACTCCCCTGCGGAAGCGATGAGCCGGCAGGAGGGGATATGTGCTTTATCCCATACTTCGTAAGTCGGGACCTCCTTTTCAAAAGTGGCAAATCCCGTGGCAATACCTTCTGCGTAGATCCTGGCCACCTCGGGCCAGTCTGCTGGGGTCATCTTCCTGATCTCCATGATCTTCCGTATTAACAGCAGCCGGATGACTGATCACAACAACCGGACAGTGCAGGTTCGGTTGTTTTGGTGACCCCGCATGCTTCTTCGGCCTTGCAGAGGGTTGGTGAACTGTGCAGGCTGATGACCAGGGCGTTGCCTTCCGTTTGAGTGCTCTTGACGTAAAGCTGGGCAGTATGGAAGGATGGGTTCCCGTATTCAAATCTCAGGAGAGCATCCCTGTCCATGGGTTTTATGGAATGGACCCTGTCCAGGATC
Source organism: Muriicola sp. (assembly GCA_041628355.1). Taxonomy (GTDB): domain Bacteria; phylum Bacteroidota; class Bacteroidia; order Flavobacteriales; family Flavobacteriaceae; genus Muriicola. The sequence goes on from JBFKPJ010000085.1 coordinate 2,257, forward strand.
GCCTTTGCCTTAAAGGCACTTAAATAGGATTGCTTCCCTGATTCCGCAGGGTTCTCCCACAACTGCACGACGGTCTCGGGCCAGGCATCGACTTGCCCTCCGCAGTCTACCGATTCTATTTGGAGATTCTTTACCTCCGTAATGTGGTAGTTGGCCCCGATCCTTTTCCCCGGGGCGTATTCAAAGAGCAGTGCCTTTGAGGAATGCGTCCTGAGAAGTTCTAGAAATTCTGATGTTTTCATGGCTTTGTATTTAGCAACAATGGATGCCTGTTTCGTTAAAAAAGGTATTCAGGAGGGACTGGATCTCTTTCCATCTGTCTTTGGATATGCAGTAGCATACTTTATTTCCTTCGATCTCCCCTTCTATGAGACCTATGCGTTTTAATTCCTTTAAATGTTGTGAGATCGTAGGCTGAGCCAGGCCGATCTCCTCGACGATATCATTGCAGATACAGGCGTTCTGTCTGCCGATATGCTGGAGGATGGCGATCCTTGCAGGATGCCCCAGCACCTTGAAGATCCCGGCGAGTTTATTCTGTGTGCGATCGAAGATCTCAGTTTTGGTCAGGCCCATGGTATATTTGTATATCGCAATATTACGATAAATATATGAATTAAAAAAAGTCGGATGGAAAACAACCCGACTTTCTTTACATCAGAACCAGGGTTTTTTTCCTGCCTGGTAAGTATTGTAGAACTCCGCATCCGATTTGGTGAGGTAGATGATCCCTTCGATCAAACCGACCAGTCCGGGCAACCAGAAAAAGAGGAACCCAACCCCTATACAGGTGGTGGCATAGCCCAAAAGGGTAACGCCCAGGAGAATGACCCCTTCCTTGTTGTATCCGAGGATGAATTTGTGTATCCCCAGGGACCCGAATAAGATGGCCAGGATCCCGGCCAGGATCTTCTTGTTGTCCCCACCTGCTGTTTTGAGGCCTTCACGGAACTCATCCGCGGTCTTTTTCGCTTCCTCTTTGAATTCCCCGGCAGATTCCTTAGCCTCCTCTGCCGCTTTTTTTGCCGATTCCTTGGCGTCGTCAAAAGCCTCTTTGGCCTTGTCGCCCAGATCTTTCTTATCGTCAGACATAGTGTATGTTGAATAGGTTAGTATAGGAATAAATGTAGGATTTTTTTTGTTCTCAGAGAAATGCCGAATCCACAGGTTCCCACAACTCGATCTTGTTGCCTTCCGGATCCAGGATCCAGCCGAATTTGCCGTATTCGTATTCCTCCATTTCTCCTACGATCGTAACCCCTTCCTGCTTCAGGGTTGCGAGTAGTCCTTCGAGGTCTTCCACCCTGAAATTCATCATGAATTGCTTCTCACTTGGGTCGAAATATTTCGTATCCTCCTTGAACGGGCTCCACTGAGTGGAGCAGTCTTTCCCTTCTTTGTCCTTCCACCAGAAAGTGCAGCCGTAGGGGTTTGTGTTCAATCCCAGGTGATCTTTGTACCAGTCCCTGATCTTTTCCGGGTCCTTGGTTTTGAAGAAAAATCCTCCCAAACCGGTCACTCTGTTTTTCATTACGCTTTTTTTATGTTTTTTTCATAGAGATCGATCCAATCCTGTACAGACATTTTTGTACACAATTCCCCGATCAGATCCAGGGGGATGTCCTCCATCTTTTTAAAACGGACGCAACTTTTTCCCATGTCCAGTTTCCGTTTGGAGTGTTTCGGATATTCTCCCGTGAACCAATCCAGCAATTCCTTCTTCGCATACAGCCCCATATGGTACAGGGCGATAAAGTTCTTTTGGGAAGCGATATTCATAAAGGGAAGGGGCAGTTCGGGGGAGCAGTGGTATCCGTCGGGATATGTACTGTGGGGAACAACATAGCCTATCATACCGTAACTCATGGTCTCTTCAAACCCTGGCGGAAGCTGGGACTGTATGGTCTTTCTCAGGGAACTCATAGGTCCCTTTCTCTCTTCCGGCAGTTGGGAGATATATTCATCCGGAGTTTTGGCATCAGAGGTCATGATCTGTGGTCGGTCTGTGCGCCAATTAAGTCGCGCGTTGTCCTTCCTAAGATACGAAAAATCTTTGCCTGATCTTATCCACAATGGTCTGGGCGAGTTTCACCTTGCTTTCATGGGTCCAGCCGGCAATATGCGGACTTAAAAGGACCCGGTCCGAACTGACCAGATATTTGAAATCCCCGGGCATAGCCCCTTCTTCAAAGAGGTCCTCAAAAGAGGTCTTCTCGTATTCCAGGACATCCAGTCCGGCTCCCAGGATCTTCCCAGACCTGAGGGCATTGACCAGGCTCGCCGTATTCACACACTTGCCCCTGGCCGTGTTCAGGAGCCAAAAAGGCTTTTTAAAGGCCTTTATGAATTCATCGTTCACCATACCCAAAGTAAGGGGTGTTTGCGGTACATGCAGGCTCAGTACATCAGCCTTTTCCTGTAATTCTTCCAGGGATGCCTGCCTTGCCAATGAATTTCCCACATTCGGAAGGATGTCATGGCAGAGCACTTCCACATCAAAACCAGAGAGCTTTTTGGCGAAGGCCTGGCCCGTGTTCCCATAGCCAATGATCCCAACGGTCTTGCCATCCAGTTCCCACCCCCTGTTGCCTTCCCGGTCCCAGGTTCCCGTCCGCACTTCCCGGTCGGCCTTGTTGAGGTTGTTCATGAGGGACAGCAACATCCCCAGGGCCTGTTCCCCCACGGCGTTTCGGTTCCCTTCCGGTGCCGCAGCGAGAAAGATTCCTTTTTCCCGGGCGTATTCCACATCGATATTTTCCAGACCGGCCCCTACCCGCCCTATGAATTTCAATTTGGTCGCCTTCCCCAGGAAGGTTTTGTCCAGTTTAAACCGACTTCGGATAATGATCCCATCATAATTGTGGACGATCTTTTCGACCTCACTTTGGGAAGCTTTGTATTCCTCTGTGTTTTCACATCCCAATGAAGCAAGCTGATCGAGGAGCAAGGGATGATTGGTATCCAGGTGCAGTACTTTCACGGTTTCAGATCTTTGGGTATAATGTCCTTGTTCTGGGGTCGCTGACATTCCCTGTATGGGCGGTCGATTGCTTTTCGAAGAGCATGACCAGGACCTCCTCCTCGTCCTTTGTGGCGGGACAGTGTTCCACCCCTTTGGGCACCACGATGATCTCCCCTTCCCGTACGACCTCCGTCTTTTCCCTGAACTGCATATACAGCGTTCCTTTGAGTACCTGGAACATTTCGTCCTCTTCCTCATGGGCATGCCATACAAATTCCCCTTTTAACCTGGCCAGCAGTACGTGCATATCGTCTACCAGTGCGACCTGGTGCGGATGCCATGTTCCACTGATCAGGTCTTGTTTTTCTTTGAGGTTAATCGTTCTCATAGCTCGTAATTACAGTGTTTTTTCATCCCGAATCGGAGGTTGGCCAAGGACGGATAGCCGGAAGATATCGTCTCTGCCGTAATGTCCGTTCACGTCAAAATCAAGTTTACTGGCCGTGACCTCGTCCAGGTCGAGGGTAGCAGTCAGGATCCCGGCTTCCCCCCAGAGAGGACCGGCAAGGATCTCCCCTTTGGGTGAAACGATCACACTGCCCCCGGGGCAGTTCACGGAAGATGCATCCTCAAGGAGGCCCTTGTATTTTTTCGGGAGCATCTCTTCGGAATAGAATTCATTGCACCCCAGCACAAAGCACCTGCCCTCAAGGGCGATATGCCTCATTGTGGGTATCCAGGATTCCCTTGCATCTGCCGTAGGGGCGATATAGACCTCGATCCCCTGACGGTACATCGCCATCCTTGCCAGGGGCATATAATTCTCCCAGCATATGAGTCCGCCTATCTTCCCAATCCCCGTCTTGAAGGTCACCAGGTCCTCCCCGGAAGCCTCATCCCATATAACCCTTTCCGTTCCCGTGGGTTTTATTTTCCGATGCACCCCCAGCAATCCTCTGGAAGGGGATATGTACAGCATGGAACAGTACAAACTGCCATTGATTTCTTTTTTTTCGGTGACCCCCATAACCAGGTAGGTCTTATGCTTTTTGGAAAGTTTTTCCAGTTTGCGAATCTCCCTGGAATCGAGTTGGATACTGTTCTTGTGATACGCTGCGTAGAGTTTGCGTCCTTGGTCTGTACGGCTACCCACTCTCGCCCCAAATGAGAAACCCCTGGGATATCCCGGGATAAAGGATTCGGGAAATACAAAAAGATCGCATTTCAGATCGGCATATTTATCGAGCAGGTCCTCCACCTTTTTAAGCGTTTTATCCCTGTCAAAGAACACGGGACTGTCCTGGACCACGCCAACTTTTACACGCATAGATACCGGATATTAAAGGGCTTTCCTTTTTTTAAAGGAGTAAGGTATGATATTTCGATCACATTCAGATCCCCAGCAGGAGTTTGGCAATGGTAAAGTAGATCAGGATCCCGAAGATGTCATTGCTGGTAGTGATAAATGGCCCTGTGGCAATGGCGGGATCTATCCCCCTCTTGTGCAGAAAGAGTGGAGTGAAGGTCCCTATGATGCCTGCGACCACGATGACGGTGACCAGGGAGATGGAGATGGCCAGGGCTGTGATAAAGGCACCTTTCCAGGCCCAGGTAAAGAACAGCAGTACTATCGCCAGAAGGAACCCATTGAGCAGGGCGAGGAACATCTCCTTGACCAGCCTGTTCCCGATACTTCCCTTGAGGTCGTCATTGGCGAGTCCCTGTACGATAATGGCACTGGATTGGACCCCTACATTTCCTGCCATGGCGGCGATCAGTGGGGTAAAGAAGAACAGGATGGCGTGTTTGCTGATCATTTCTTCGAATCCACCCATGATTGCTGCAGCCCCGAGCCCACCCAAAAGGCCCAGGAACAGCCAGGGCAGCCTGGCGCGGGTAAGCATCCAGATGCTGTCATCGGCCTCCACATCCTGGGAGATACCGGCAGCGAGCTGGTAGTCCTTCTCGGCTTCTTCCCGTATCACATCCACAATGTCATCGATGGTGATCCTGCCGACGAGCCTGCCGATCTCATCAACAACCGGGATAGCTTCCAGGTCGTATTTGGACATGATCTTGGCGACCTCCTCGGGCTTTTCGTTCACGTTCACGTAGTCTACCTGGGGGATGTAAACATTTTTGATCGGATTGGTGGTGGAAGTGGTCAGAAGGTCCTTCAGGGAGAGCCTGCCTTTTAACTTTTCCTCATCGTCCACCACATAAATAGAGTGGACGCGGGTCACATTCTCAGCCTGGGCCCGCATTTCCTTCACACACCTGAGGACCGTCCAGTTCTCGTTCACTTTTACCAATTCCTTGGCCATGAGCCCTCCTGCGGAATTCTCGTCATAGCGTAGAAGGTCGACGATGTGTTTGGCGTGCTCCTTGTCCTCGATTTCGGAGATGACCTCCTGTACGATCTCCTTGGGGAGTTCTGCGATGATATCGGCGGCATCATCCGTGTCGAGTTCTGCCAGTTCTTCCGCGATCTCCTTGGAAGAGAGGTTGTTCAGGATGGCTTCCCTCACATCCTCATCGAGTTCTGTCAGGACATCCGAGGTCTTGTCGCTGTCGAGCAGTTTTATGAGATAGGTAGCCTGTTCTTCGTTGAGTTCGTTGGCGATCTCAGCCACATCGGCAAAATGGACCTCCTTCATGAACTCAAGAAGTTCATCGTCCTTTCGTGAATCGATGAGCTCAGCGATCCCGACCAGTAATTCCTCTGTGAGCTTAAAGGGTGTCATGGGCTATCTTCTTCGTCAGCGAAATAAATTCCGCAACACCCAGTTGTTCCGGGCGTCGGTCAAAGATAGCATCTTCTTTGAGATTATCGGAGAGGTTCATGGTTTTTAAACTGTTCCTCAGGGTCTTGCGCCTCTGGTTGAAAGCGGTCTTTACCACCCTGAAGAACAGGGTCTCATCAACGCCGATCTCCTGCTGTTCTTTACGGGTCAGTTTCAGTACTCCGGACTGAACTTTGGGCGGGGGATCAAAGACCTCAGGATGCACCGTGAAGAGGTATTCCGCATCGTAAAAGGCCTGGACCAGCACAGAGAGGATGCCGTAGGTCTTGCTCCCTTCTTTTTCGCATATCCTTTTGGCGACTTCCTTCTGGAACATCCCGGAGAATTCAGGGACCTGTCTTTTGTATTCCAGCAATTTGAAAACGATCTGCGTGGAAATGTTATACGGGAAGTTCCCGATGATGGCAAAGGGCCTGTCCCCGAAATATTCACTGAGATCTGCCTGGAGAAAATCGGCTTCAACTACCCGGAAAGACCCTTTCCGTTCCAGTACTTTGGAGTGCTCCAGGGGAAAACTGTGGTTGAGGTAGACGATGGAATCCGCATCGAGGTCCATGGCTACCAGGTCTGCATCCCTCAACAGCAGGAACTTGGTGAGTACCCCGGTTCCCGGCCCGATCTCCAGGACATCCCTGTATCCTTCCAGGGAAAGGGTGGAGGCGATCCTTTTTGCGATCTCTTCGCTTTTTAAAAAGTGTTGTCCCAGGTGTTTCTTGGCCCTTACAGGCCCCTTTTCCGGGTCACGGGCCCGGTTCTTCCTTTTTGATCCGCCGGAAAAATCCCGGTTGCGTTTACTCATGTGCAGCTGATTTTAATTCCCGGACTTGCCGAGGTAGACCCAGGCATTTACACCAGATTCCAGGGTAACATTCTTCCTTTCATAGGCCTCTCCTTCATAGGCGTCTGCCAGGATCAGCTCTTCTTCACTGATGACGTAAACAAAGCCCTCTACCATATGGTTAGGGTCTTCGGACTGTCGTATGGTGGGGTAGAGTCCGCCCACCATTTTCTCTGAGACCGTGTGGGATCTCAGACTGTCCCTGCTTCCGTTCAGAGTGCGAGAGAAGATCATCTTCTGTACATCTTCTTCCTGAAGCGTGCCGTAAGTGAAAAGGTAGACGGTCGCACTTTTTATGGGCGCTTTTTCTATGGAGAGGACCTCGAGTTCGGTCCTGAAGGCAATGACCGTGTCCCCGAAATGTTTCAGCGTTTCCTTTCTCAGGCGTTCAGCGTCTTCCCTGTAATACCGTTCCAGGGTCTTGCGATCCTTCACCTTGTACTGTACTGAATAGGAACTACCTCCCGTATCCTCTTCTGAGAGGATCCTGGTCATGGTAGCTTCGAGGAATTTTCCGGTGGCAAGGACTTCGGGGATATGGGTCGATTTCATCCAGTCCAGCCAACGGGAGACGATGGAATCTTCCACATGCAGGGTCACATTGTATATCAGCATAGAGGCCTTATTAATTGATCACATCCCCTCTCAGGATCCTGAAATTCTTTCGTGCCTGGGGGAAATAGTAACTGTCCTGATACTTGTACAGGATCTGCTCGTAATGGTACTTGGCCTTTTCGGGCTGACCCAGGAGGTTCCTGTACAATTCTGCCATCGCAAAATGCGCATCGTCTGCAAGGATGTCATCCGCATAGAACTCGATGATCTTTGTGTAATTGTACAGGGCAGCTTCATAGTCGCCCGTCTCGGCCAGTAGCTCTGCCTGTTTCATCAGGGCTTCGTCCTCAATGGACTCTCCCTTGTGCTGTTGCAGGATTTCTTCCAGGACGGAAATGGCCTCCTCTTTCTTGTTTTGATAGGCCAGCAGGTCTGCCCTGGCATATTTCTTCAATGCTGTCTGGGTGGAATCCTCCAGAGAGTTGTCCGAGATCAGCAGGCTCAGCTGCATGGCATCATTGGCAGTGAGCTGGGAAGTGGATCCCCTGAGTACTTTCAGCTGGGTCAGTGCCCACTCGAAATCTTCTTTGTAAAAACTGGTCTGGGCTATCTTGAACCTGGCTTCCTGTCCGAGTACATCATTCTTGAGACTTTTCTGGATCTGGGAAAAATAGATCAAAGCCTCGTTGAAGCGCTGGTCGAAGACCAGAATGTCTCCCAGGGCCATCTTTATGTAGGCCTCCGCGTATTTGGGCAGGGGAAGTTCCAGAGCACTTTTAAGGATGGGAATGGCCCTTTCCGATTCTCCCAGTTTAAAAGTCAGGAAATTTGCATAGGCCACCTGTAGTTGAAGGGAATTCGACTGATAGCCATAGAGGCTGACGAGTTCCTGATACTGTTTTTCTATCCCGGGGAAGTCCTTTGGAGCAGCTGTGAGGAGTTCGATGTCTATGAGGTTGAGTTGAGCAGTGAGCCGTGTGACGGGGTCACTGCTGTTCTTTTCCACATATCGAAATATATCGGCTGCGATGGCTGGATATCCCTCCTGAAGAGTGTTGCTGCCCAGGGATGCGAGCCGTTCCATGGATTCTTCCCCCGTCCTTTTGTAAATAGCCTTTTCCTGCAGGAAGGCGTAATTGAATTGCTTTTGCTGTACAAAGAGCCAGCTCAGCAACTCGTTCCAAAGCACGGCAGGTTCTTTTTGAGCTTTCTCCAGTACCACTTTCTTAAAGAGCTGGTTGTTCTCTGCAATGGGGTCCTCACTGATAAAATCACCGACCTTTCCCAGAACATTGCCGATGCTCGCCCTGCCGTTGCCCAAAAGTTCCATATAGGACCGGAACATCTTTTCGATGTTTCCCTGTTCCCCATAGATCAGGGCTATCTGGTAATGGTAGTCGAGTTCCGGATTGAGCTCCATAGCCTTTTCATAGGCCTTCAGGGCATAGTCCAGCAAAGCATAGCGCTGGAATCCCACGCCAATTCCATAACCGTAATTCGGGTTTTTATCTATCGCCTCCAGGGCCTTCTCGTAGTTTTCACGGGATTCTTCGATCTTGTCCTGTAAACGGTAATTATAACCGAGGTCGATGAAGATAGTGGGATAGGCACTACCGGAAGCGATCCTTCTCTTCAGGAAGGCCTCGGCCTTTTCGAACTCTTCCAGTTGCTGGTAACAATTCACCAGGTTCTCGGCAAAGTCCATCCTTCTCGGGTTCTGGGAAACGAGGCGTTCGTAGAAGGCCATGGCCTTTTCGTATTCCCCGCTGTTCATATACTGCTTCGCGAGGAAATCATCCTGTCCCCATATAGGTAAGGAAAAGAGGAGGCATAACCCTAAAACGACAATCTTCTTCATGGATCTACCTCAAAGGTACTCCAATCCCGGAAGAAATACTATTTAGGAAATCTTAATCTATGATCTCAAAACCAGTGTAGGGGATGAGGACTTCCGGCACTTTGATACCCTTTTCTGTCTGATAGTTTTCCAGGATCCCGGCCAGAACCCGGGGCAGGGCAAGGGAACTTCCGTTGAGGGTATGGGCCAGCTGTGTCTTCCCGTTCTCGTCCCTGTATCTGAGTTTCAGGCGGTTGGCCTGGTAGGTCTCAAAATTGGATACCGAGCTGATCTCCAGCCACTTGTCCTGGGCTGTGGAGTACACCTCAAAGTCATATGTAAGGGCTGAGGTGAACCCCAGGTCGCCCCCACATAGACGGAGCACGCGGTAGGGGAGTTTTAATTCCCTCAGAATGCCTTTTACGTGTTCCACCATGGCATCCAGGGCCTTGTAGGAATGGGCGGGTTCCTCGACACGTACGATCTCCACCTTGTCAAACTGGTGCAGGCGGTTCAGTCCGCGTACATGAGACCCGTAGCTGCCTGCTTCCC
>JBFKPJ010000086.1:0-11526 GCA_041628355.1 Muriicola sp.
CATCTCAATGGTCTGGGCGCCGATATCCTGGTTGCTTTGGCCTACTGCCCGAGCAATTTCTGCCAGGCTTATATTGTACTGACGCATCAATTCGGGATCCACATCCACCTGGTATTCCTTTACAAAACCACCGATAGAGGCTACTTCTGAAACGCCTCCCGCTGCGGAAAGGGCATATTTTACGGTAAAATCCTGTATACTCCGCAATTCCTGCAGGTCCCATCCCCCCGTTACATTTCCATCCTCATCACGACCTTCGAGTGTATACCAGAAGATCTGACCCAGCCCTGTGGCATCGGGCCCCAGGGAAGGGGTTACCCCTTCCGGCAACACACCCGAGGGAAGAGAGTTGAGTTTTTCCAGGATCCTGCTTCGGGACCAGTAAAATTCCACATCCTCCTCAAAGATGATGTAGATACTGGAATACCCGAACATGGAGGTACTCCTGATGGTCTTCACCCCTGCTATACCGAGGAGGGAACTCGTGAGGGGATAGGTGACCTGGTCCTCAATGTCCTGAGGAGACCGCCCTTCCCACTCGGTGAAAACGATTTGTTGATTCTCCCCAATGTCAGGAATGGCATCCACGGCCACCGGATCTGAGGGCAGAAAACCGGTATCCCAGTTAAAGGGTGCATTCACAACCCCCCAGCCGAGGAACAATACCAGCAGGATAAACGCTACCAGTTTGTTTTCTATAAGGAACTTGATACTTCTGTTAATCATGTGTTTTGATCATTAAACTTTGAAAATCCTGTGTTGTGGGCATTTCAACCTGCACAGCCCCGAATGCCTCAGCACAAGGGGTCGATCTCAAAAGTTTAGGATCAAATCAGAAAGGTCTGGTCCAGGATCTGTATATCCCGGATCAAAGGTGGCGGGGCATGATCCCTGAAGGGATCGTGCTCTTCCTCCACATCGGGTACAAACTGAAGATAAGTGAACACAAAGGAGACCAGGAAGGCCTGTTGTTCAAATGTGAGAGTGTCAAAAGAGTACTGCAGGTCGTCCTGCCCGGGGATCACAACAGCCACATCGCTGCAGCAATGAGATTCGGAGCTGTCCGAAGTCATGTCCATACCGGCCATATCCATACCGCAGGTATCGGCCTGCTGGTAGAATTTAAGATCTACAAGCGTTTTTCCACAAAAATGCATGTCCATGGAAAAGGACATGGTCGCGAACAGCACCAGGAAGGCCATCGCAATTGCTCCTATTTTGTGTTGAACAGATCTCATATGCCTACAAAACTACAAAATAAATGGAATTATTGTTCTGGTTGTGAAAAGTTTAGGATGCAGATCACTGATAAAATTTTTTGGCAAGAAAGAGCCAGACGACCGTGAAATGACCTGCTTCAAACCATTTTTACCGTCTGGGTCATCGAATGAATTTAGGCGTAAAGGTGTTTACAAAGAGGATATTACCCATTTGCCCGTATCCGGTGAAAACCTCCAGGTTGTCCTCATCCCTGAGGTTCTGCTCATGGAATCCGATCAGCGTGAGATCGGCATCCATGGAGTACCCGTTGATCAGTTGTTTGCGGTCCATGTCCTCCTCCAGGGCGATCACCCGGATGTTTTTGGCAGAGATCGGCAACCTGCCGCTGGAGGTGAGTTTGATGAGCTGCTCCTGTTCACGTGCCAGGTGCTCCCTGGGGAAGGTGGCGTAGATCTTGATCTCCCCGTGTTTCCAGTCGGAATGCCCCAGGATGATGTAGGACAGGAGGATCATCAGACTGGCGTTTTCGTAATCCTCCTTCTGAATCCAGATATGGATGTCCTTGTGGTACCCAAATCCCCGGTCCGAACTGGCCAGGACACAAAGATCGTAGTTGGCCGCCTTGAGGACACTGTAATTATCCACGATATGGGTCAGCCATTCCCTTTCCCCTTTCTTGTATTCGAAGAGCATCATGTTGTTGGGTTTGCCGGATATACCGGGTTGCTGTATCGCCTGTACGATGGCAGCGGTATTGGAAGGTGAGATGATCGTCTCCAGGAAGATATTTGAATCACTGGCAGAGGCTATATGGATGAGCTTTTGCAACTTGTCTTCGGCAACTGCTTTGGACTCTTTGGAGAAAAAAGCCTGTTCGAAGTGGATGTAGGTACCGAACCCGTAACGGTGTGAGATCCACTTCATCAGGTCGAGGGCCCCGTAACGCTCGAAGGAATCCTTGGAAAGGCAAAGTACGGCCGGCCTCCAGTCCTCATCAGACTTCGCCTTGTCTGCCTTTTGCAGGAATACCTGCAGGGTTCGGCTCAACTGATAGATCACTCCCTGGAAGATGCTCGCCATCCCTTTTTTAGAGTCGCTCCTGGAAGAAACATAGAAGTAGAGGCCGATCATGACCAGGATAGCGGCGAACGCATAGGGGGTGTTGATCTTGAACATCAGGTAAATACACATGATGGCACCGAGCAGGGAGACATACCACTTCGATTTGAAGGAAGGCCGGTATGCAGGGTCAGCCGCAAAATGCTGAAGAAAGGAGATCAGACAAAGAGAACCATAGGTGACCATAAAGAACATGGAGATGATCTCGGCAACGGCGTTCACATTCCCGAGCAGGACAAAGAAAAAGGCGATGATACTGGTTATGATGGTGGCGTTCCTGGGTTCGTAGTTCTTAAAACTTCCCCGGGATACCCAGTGATTTACGAAACGGTTGGGGAAGACCTTATCCCCTCCGATCGCCTGCAGGGTCCTCGGGGCCACCATAAAGGAACCCAGGGCGGATGAAATGGTTGCCGCCGCCAGTCCGATTGGGATAATCGGGCCCCAGAGGGCAATCCTGCTCATCACCAGCTGGTCGTTGATCAGGTCGTCAGGGGAAGCGGAGCTCGCGAGTTTATAGGCGATAAAGACATAGGTGATCATTCCGATCACCGTTGCCGTCAGTGTCCCCACGGGTATGGCCTTTTTGGGGTCTCGCAGGTCCCCGGACAACCCAACCCCGGCCGTCATCCCCGTAAACGCTGGGAAGATGATCGCAAAGACGTAGAAGAAACTATAGCCCGAATCCGAGCCTTTGAACAGCTGCGAGCTGTCGAACACCTCAGCATATTCGGTATTTCCCAGGAAAAACAGGACTAAGGAGATCGCGAGGATGGTGACCACCACATACAGGGCCTTCATCCCGAGATCTGCCCCCCTGCTCACCATAAGCCAGATAAGTCCGAGCATGGCTGGTATGCTGAAAAGTCGATTGTCATAAAGGACATACCCCAGTTCGCTTTCCACCCAGGGCTTGATGGCTTCAAATGCCTCTGCGAACGCAATGACATAAAAGGCGACGCTGATCGCCTGGGAGAGGTAGAGGGCGATCCCGATGGCCGCACCGATGTTCACCCCAAAGGAGCGGGAGATGATAAAATATTCCCCTCCCCCTTCCACTTTCTGGTTAGTAGCGATCTCGGCCAGGGCCATGGCTGTGGGAATGGTCACCAGATGCCCTATGATGATGATGAGCAAGGTACCCGCAAAACCGACAGACCCCACGGCAAAACCAAAACGCAGGAACATGATCGCCCCCAGGATGGTGGATATGGCGGTCAGGAAAACGGGAAGAGTTCCGAAATTGGCCTTGGTCGCAGACAGCGATTTTTCCATTTGAGATCTCATGGGTATCCTCTCTAAGTTAATCCTGAAGTTCCCCTAATTTAAGGATTTATACCCTCCTATCCCACTGGAATTTCAACCATTCTGCAAAAATGATCCCTCAGACCTCCATAAATATTCAAGAACTATTCACCCGGACACAAAGGGAAGAATCGTACCTGCACATCACACAAAGCAGATAAAATGACAATTATCATGCGGAAAGTAATGCGATATTCTTATTTTGAGATCAGTTACACAGATGTGTTGAGCAGGGTGTTTAAGCGGTTCAGCAGGTAGACGCAATCGCTTCCTTTGCGAGCAGGTATCATAAGGTCCCGGTCATACGGTGCTGCTCAAAAGGAAAAATTGGTCTTTTCCTGAACACGCCTTATGTTTATGCCAAAATTTCTTTAAAGTAGAATCATAGTTGCCCGGGTATCACTACATTCGAAGATGAAAATCAGAGGTGAACGTGCATCCGGTCCTTATTGAAAATTCAAATAATCGCTGCTGAATGAAAGTACAGTTTTTTACCAGGGAATACCCTCCATATGTATATGGGGGCGCCGGTGTACATGTGGAATACCTGGCCGCTGAACTCTCTGAATTGATGGACGTGGATGTTCGCTGCTTCGGGGATCAGGACGAAAGCTCGGACAGGCTATCCATAAAGGGGTTCCCCTATGACAACCCTGTCTTTGAGGAGACCGACGGCAAGCTGAAAGGAGTGTTACAGACCCTGAGCACCTGCATCCACCTGAATGCAGATGAGGTAGATGCAGACATTGTCCATTGCCATACCTGGTATGCCCATTTTGCCGGCATCGTTGCCAAGTTATGCTACGGAAGACCCCTGGTGATCACCATACATTCCCTGGAACCGCTGAGGCCGTGGAAAAGGGAACAGTTGGGCCTGGGGTACGATGCCTCTTCCTGGGTTGAGAAAACCGCCATAGAAATGGCTGATTCCATCATCGCCGTTTCCAAAGAGACCAAGGAAGATGTCCTGAAATTCTTCGATGTGGACGAAAAGAAGATCTCCGTCATCTATAACGGCATCAACCTGAGGGAATACACGGTCACCGAAGACACCTCTGCCCTTCTCGAATACGGTGTAGACCCGGAGAAACCCTATGTGCTCTTCGTGGGGAGGATCACCCGGCAGAAGGGGATCATCCACCTGATGAATGCCATCAAATACATCGATCCCGAAACACAGATCGTATTATGTGCCGGTGCCCCCGATACCAAAGAGATCGCAAAGGAAATGCAGGAGGGTATAGAAAAGGTGAGGAAGACAAGGGACAATGTGATTTGGATAGACAAGATGCTGGACAAGAAATCAGTGATACAACTCTACTCCCATGCTGACGTCTTTTGCTGTCCTTCGATCTACGAACCATTTGGGATCATCAACATTGAAGCCATGGCTTGCAATACAGCTGTAGTGGCAAGCGCGGTAGGGGGTATCAAGGAAGTGGTCATCCCCGGGGAGACAGGTATACTGGTCCCTCTCGAGCAGCAAAAAACAGCACCATTCGAACCCGTGGATTCGGATGCTTTTGCCAGGGATCTGGCTGAAGGGATCAACACCCTGATCCGGGATGAGGAATTGAGAAACCGAATGGCGCTGAACGGAAGAAAACGCGTGGAAGAGACCTTTGACTGGGAAGCTATTGCCCAGCAGGTAAAAAATCTATATCAAACCTTAATTTGACTCCCATGATCAATACAAACACACTGGCCATCATACTAGGAGGCGGACAGGGAACTCGATTGTACCCGCTTACTGAATCGAGGTCCAAACCAGCCGTACCCATCGCGGGAAAATACCGGCTGGTGGACATCCCGATCTCCAACTGTATCAATTCGGATATCAAACGCATGTTCGTCCTCACCCAGTTCAATTCGGCTTCCCTAAACAAGCACATCAAGAACACATACCACTTTAGTTTTTTCAGCTCGGCATTTGTGGATATCCTCGCTGCCGAACAGACCATAGGGAATACGACATGGTACCAGGGTACTGCGGACGCCGTAAGGCAGTGTATGCACCATTTCCTGAGACACGACTTTGAGCATGCGCTTATCCTCTCAGGTGACCAGCTCTATCAGATGAACTACAACCTGATGCTGGAGGCCCATATCAACAGCGGAGCCAAAATTACCATAGGGACCATCCCCGTGCACGCCAATGATGCCCCTGCCTTCGGGATCCTCAAGGCAGACCAGGACAATAAGATCACTTCCTTTATCGAAAAGCCCGCGACGGAATTGCTGCCCGACTGGACCTCGGATGTGAGCGAGGAGATGAAAGCCCAGGGCAGGCATTACCTGGCTTCCATGGGGATCTACATCTTTAACAGGGACCTGCTGATTGAACTGATGAATGACAATTCCACTGTGGACTTCGGAAAGGAGATCATCCCCCAGAACATCCACAAGCACAAGACCATGAGTTACCCGTTCGAAGGCTACTGGACGGATATAGGGAACATCTCTTCCTTCTTTGAGGCCAACCTGGGGCTGTGCGATGAGATCCCCAAGTTTAACCTGTACGACAAGAACAATCGAATTTTCACCCGTGCCCGCATGCTGCCGACCACAAAGATCAGCGGTACAAAGATGACGAATGCGGTTGTTTCAGATGGCTGTATCATCCATGCCGCCAGCATCGAGAGGTCTATCATTGGTATCCGAGCCAGGGTAGGCAAGGATTCCGTAGTACGCAACTGCTACGTCATGGGTAGCGATTATTACGAAACCCTGAAGGAAATAGAAAACTATAAAATAGATATCCTGATGGGGATAGGGGAACGATGTCATATTGAGAACGTCATTGTGGACAAGAATTGCCGAATAGGGGATGATGTGACCATCAAAGGGGGATCCCACCTGGAAGACCAGGAGACGGATACCTATGTAGTCCGGGATGGCATTGTTGTACTGAAAAAAGGGGCAGTGATCCCCAGGGGTACAGTCATCTGATCCTTCGGGACTGATCCGGGTCCCGAATCAGAAAAGAACAAGGCTCCCTCATAATTCCCATGCGAATATTCGCTACCTTAGGGAGTCGTGAAGCTGCAACGCTTTATTTTCATCTCCTCCCTGCTGGCGGGTCTACTGGACATCTCCGCCCAGGCAGGACCTCCCATGTCCATTGACAGGGTCGAGAACATCCGTTTTGACGGGAAGGTGGACGAACCCGAATGGGAAGCCATAGAACCCCTGCCTCTGGTCCAATACGAGCCCCGGGCGGGTGAACCTCCCACAGAACGATCGGAGATCCGCCTGGCCTATGACGACACCTATCTCTACGTTTCCATTCGCGCCTTTGAAAGCCACGAAAATGAGATTCGCGCTACTTCCCTCTATCGGGACCGCATCGCCGGGTCGGACCATCTGGAGATCCTCCTGGATACCTACAACGACAACCAAACCGGATATATCTTCACCACTACCCCTACCGGAATCCGAAACGATGCGGAGGTATTCAATGATGCCATTGTGAGCACCCTTTCTTCGGGAGGGGCATTCAACAGGGACTTCAACACCTTCTGGGATGCTGAAAGCATTGTGAGCGACAAGGGGTGGACCGCGGAAATGAGGATCCCCTTTACGAGCCTGCGTTTTCAGGAGACCGACGGGAAGGTGACCATGGGGATCATCGTGCAACGGAAGATCGCCCATAAGAACGAACGACTCGTTTTCCCGGCCGTACCTCCGATCACCAACTGGGCTTTCCTGAGGCCATCCCTGGCCCAGAAGATCGTGTTTACCGGCATACGCCCGAGCAAGACCATCTATGTGACCCCATATGTACTCGGAGGATACGACCGGAACTTTACGCTTAATGGAGCAGGCGACGCCTATCAGGAGAACAAGGATACCCAGTGGAACGTGGGAGGCGACGTTAAGTACTCCATCACCAACAACCTGACGGCCGACTTTACCCTTAACACCGATTTTGCCCAGGCCGAGGCAGATGACCAACTGGTGAACCTGACCCGGTTCTCCCTGTTCTTTCCGGAAAAGAGGCAGTTCTTCCAGGAGCGTTCTGCCATTTTTGATTTCCGTACCGGAGGAATCAGCCGACTTTTCTTCAGCAGGCGGATAGGCCTCACCAATGCCGGGGAACAGGTGCCTATCTATGGCGGGGTCCGTCTTATTGGAAGGTCTGCCGACTGGGACTTCGGCCTGCTCGATATGCAGACCCAGTCACTGGACACCATCCCCTCGGAGAATTTTGGCGTACTCCGATTGAGAAAGCGGGTATTCAATCAAAATAGTTTTGTGGGAGGCATGTTTACAAGTCGGATCGATGCCGACGGCAATACCAACCTTGCCTATGGTGTGGACGGGCTTATCCGTGTATCCGGGGATGATTACCTCACCGTTCAATGGGCCCAGGCTTTTGATAGTCAACAGGCAGAAGGGCACTCCGACAATTTCAAGAATGGCAGGCTGGCTCTGGAAATGACCCGAAGGAGGCGGCAGGGACTGGGCTATACCCTGGGTACAATATTTTCGGGGGAGAACTACAATCCCGGGGTGGGCTTTGTAGACCGAAGTAATTTCAAATACTTTACCGCCCTGGTTTCACAGACCTGGCTGAACCAGCAGGGGCCTTTTATCTTTCACACCCTTCAACCCTTTGGCAACACTTTTTTGGACAACCAGCAGAACAGGGTGATCTCCTCGGAATACGGGATGGAGTGGGTCTTTACAAGAAGGAACCAGGACAGCGGGGGACTGAGGTTTACGAGGGCCTATGAGCGATTGTTATCGGAATTTGGCCTGGCACAGGGAGTGCTCCTCCCCGTGGGACAGTACGATTTTTACCGGATCAGCGCCCGATACACCCAGGCCATAGACCGGACCCTGCGAACCGGGGTAGCATATGAGACGGGTACTTTCTATGACGGGTGGCTGCACAGCCTGAGCATCAGCCCGGGATGGTACATCTCCAAACACCTGCAGCTAAATCTGGAGTACCTGTATAATTTTGGGGAGTTCGATGCCAGGGATGACAGACTCGATTTCCACGTGGCACGTCTTCGAGTGGGGACTGCCCTTGACCGGAAACTTTCCCTTAACGGATTGTTCCAGTACAACGGCGCCCAGGACCTCTTTTCCCTGAATGCGCGTTTCCGGTATAATTTCAGGGAAGGCCAGGATCTCTGGATCGTACTCAATTCAGGATACAACACGGATCGCACTGGTACTTTCCCGGCCCAGCCTTCGGTCAACAACCAGTCGGTGCTCGTGAAATATATCCACACTTTTATTTTCGGGATCCGGCGTAACCCCTGAATGTAGTTCCGGCCCGGTTTTCCTGCCACTCAAATAGGCCTGTTTCTGCTGTTGAGCCGGGATAAGGTCACCGGAATTCAAAATTTTCAGGCACAGGGCATTGATCCGTTATTTTGCGGTCTTCAGCACAATATCCGGGAGATTTTTCGTTTCAAATACACAGGGGTATCCCTTGTAAAAAGAATACCTAATCTCCTGTTCTGGTCTCAATTCTGGGAGAAGTGTGCGATATTGAATGTTTTTGTGCGTTAGGGATCGTACTATAATTGTCCGATTTTCATTCGGTTCTGTAAAAAAAAAAACGAAACTTTTCAGGAGTTCTTTAAACTGAGTTGTTCTATAGACGAAAGTAATTTCTAATAAAAACCCAAATCTCTTAAAAAATGAAACATTTTAGATTGACCCATTTTTTTGCTGCATTCGCAAGCCTGCTGGCCATTTCACTGGTAGGTTGCTCCAAAGATGAAACCCCCGCAGGCGAGGGACAATTGAGCATTAGTGCCAAAGGTACCTTCAGCAGTGCCGGAACCGGCAAATCCACCTCTGCTAAGAGTATCAACAGTGACGTAGACATCACCGATTTCCGCATGAACCTCAAGGAATTTGAACTGGAATTCGACATGGAGGATCCAGGGGAAGATTACGAGATGAACGAGAATGAGGACTGGGACGATGACGGCTATTACGATTTCGAGGATGAGATCGAACTGGCCGGACCTTTCGAACTGGACCTGATGGCCGGACAGATCAGCTTCCTCAACGTGACTGTACCCATGGGGAATTTTGAAGAACTGGAATTCAAGTTCGACGCGGGAACGGATCCCAACAGCGATCTTTTTGGCAAGTCTGTCCTGATACAGGGAACTGTACATGGCACCCCTTTTATCTTCTGGCATGATTTTGAGGACGAAGTGGAAGTGGATTTTGAGGACCCCATGTTCGACATCTCCATTTCAGAAGTCCCAGAAGGAATCGTAATTGATTTTGACCTGAGTTTGATCTTTGACGGTACGGCCGGAGTAGACCTCTCACAGGCTGCGGACGGAAACCAGGACGGGACCATAGAGATCAGCCCAACCGACCCGGATGGCAACAACGAGCTGGCGCAAAGCATACGCAATGCCATCAAGGCTCACATCGACCTGCTGGACGATTAATATTTTCTGATTCTGGAATGATCCCTGGTATCCACAGGATCTTTCAGGGATGAAACAGAAAGGCTCAAATTACCGTTAATATTCAGGTAATTTGAGCCTTATTTTATGAAGGTGACTGAAGTTTTCCTTGCCGGCCACCCTTTGGCTGCCATTTTATTCAGGCATTCCCTGATCCACCCAGTCCTTGATCAGCTGTATGGTAGCCTCATCCATACGGCCTGCGGGTGGCATCACCCCGGCCTGGCCTGTTTGGAGATCGATGCGGGCAAGGACAAGGTCGATCTGACCGACCAGCAGTGGATAGGTGGATATATTGAATCCGGCAGCCGGAGCGTTCGCCCCATGGCAAAGGATACATTGGTTGTCTATAATGGAAGCGACATTAGCAGAATAGCTGTAAGTACCGTCAGACGATCCCGTGTCTGTATTGGTATCGGCTTCCTCTCCCTCCAGCAAGCCGTCATTGATCCAGGCGTACAGGGTCTCGATAATGGCATCGTCTACACGGCCGCTCGGCGGCATGATATCATCGTCTTCATCCTCCTGCATGGCTTCCAGGATATCGTCTATGTTGTCCCTGGCCAGGGAATAGGTGGAAAGGTCTACGTCGTCTTCATGCACCTGTGCATTGTGGCAGGCCACACACAATTGGTTTAAAATAGGCTTTACATCGGCCTCATACGTGACCAGTCCGGCAAAAGGATCGGTGGCGTCCGGATCATCCGTACCATTACCTCCGGTGGATGAATCATCCGATGAGGAGCCGTCATTTGTATCGGATGAGGAGTTATCATCGGTACTGTCGGTTGAATCGTCGGGATTATCGGTATTTGGTGTCTCACTCACATCTTCAATGAGCGGATCTTCCAGCCAATAATCAGAAGTACAGGCTAATGGGGAAATCAGGAAGAGAACCCCTACAAAAAAGAGCATTTTTTTCATGGCACAATTGTTAAAATTATACGGTTTAAAAAAAGCCCCTTAAAATAGTATACAGCGATACTGATACACGACAAAGGTGACAAGTCTGTCTTACCCATTCTATGACAAATGTCAGTTAGTTGATTTTTCTCGTGTTAAATCGCAACAAAGGTTTATAAATCTCCTTTTTCATCAAAAGCAGATCTCCTGAAGTGGCCTGAAAGTTTATATGCCTTTGGAAGGCAGGCCATTTTGGTCTATCGAATTACCTGAATTACGCCCCCGGAAAGTAGAGCACAGCTCACTTTCGGGGCGTGATCCGGTCCCGATAGTTATCGGGAGAGGGGGTAGACAGTAAAGTGAACCTGTTCGCTTAGCTCACTTCGTTTTTTATTTTCCAAACATCATCTGAATATATTCCAAGCGGTTATGGAAAATAAAAAACCATCGCCTAAAAGACGATGGTTCTACTTTACTGTCGGGATGACTGGATTCGAACCAGCGACCACGCGCACCCCATGCGCGTACG
>JBFKPJ010000087.1:0-11509 GCA_041628355.1 Muriicola sp.
GTGATCCTCAACGCTCCCCTCCATAGGCGGGCAGGCGCGTTGAAATAAAGGATTACCTCCCTATCGGTCGGTGATCCTCAACGCTCCGCGTTGAAAACCAAAAAAAGAAGACTTCGCTTCGCTCCAAAAAAGAAAGCGAGCTTTCTTTTTGAAGCTCGCTCGTCTTTGTTCTTTTTTTGGTTTATTCGTGACCGCGGGAGGATTCGAACCCCCAACCCTCAGAGCCGAAATCTGATATTCTATCCAGTTGAACTACGCGGCCTTTATTTGCCTCTGCCGAGGCGAGCGCAAAGGTAAGCAAAAAGATGATTTCTGTCCGAATAAAAAATTATGCCAGTGACTTGCGGACAATGTTGGAAATGGTCTTGCCATCTGCCTGTCCAGCCAGTTTTTTGGTTACTGCGCCCATTACTTTTCCCATATCCTTCATCCCCTCTGCCCCGATTTCCTTTATGGTGTCACCGACCACCTTTTCAATGGCAGCCTCATCCAGTTGCTCAGGAAGGAATCTTTCAATGACTGCCACCTGGGACAGCTCGGCAGCTGCCAGATCCTCTCTTCCCTGCTCTGTATAAATTGCTGCGCTGTCTTTGCGTTGTTTCACCAACCGTTGTACGATTTTGATCTCCTCTTCCTCAGACAACCCCTTTCCTGCCCCCTTTTCGGTCTGGGCAAGAAGCATGGCAGATTTGATAGCCCGGAGGGATTCCAGGGCCACGGAATCCTTGGCTTTCATAGCTGACTTCATTTCCTGCATGACCTTTTCCTGTAAGCTCATAACCCTTATTTTTTTGTCGTGCAAAGTTAAAAAAATAAACCCGAAAGGATGGGCATCCTTTCGGGTTTTGGCTAGGTAATTGTACCCTTACAAAAACTAACTAATCCACATTGTCGTGTAAAAATGAATTGTTGGAACGCAATTGTATCTCGTCATTACTGTCCTCCCCCAGGGTTGTACGGGACACCTTTCCCTCTTTTGGATTTTCACTTAAATTCACTCCCTGGCGTTTGTAGGCAGGCTCCTTCTCGATCTCCTCAATATGGTTGAGGCTGTTCTGGAACTTGTAGTTGAAATCCTTGAGTTTCCTCCTTCGCTCATCGGCCCTGGCCTTTAGCAATTCTTCGATGGGCGTGGTCATGGGATCGATCTCACCTTTTTGTTCGTCCTTATTGGACTGTTCGTAGGCGCTGACCGTTTTATGTTCAAAGACCAGTTCATCCTCTACGATCTTGGGATCGAAATCCTCCGCCTTGGAACGGGCACCCGTAAGCTTTGATTCGAGTTCCATATAATCATCCAGGCTGTACCGTTTTTCCCCGTCCTTATTGTATTCCAGTACAGGGATCACCTCGATGTGTTCGTTGACGTCTATCTCGCTGATCTCTTCATCCAGAGTGAAGGTGATCACATGCTCCTTTTCTTCCTCTTCCGTTTCCTCCTCAGACAACGGGAGATCAAAGCTCATTGCGATCTGCTCCTTCTTATTCTCTTTAGGGCTTACCGTAACAGGGTCTACGACCTCCATATCAAATAGGGCGTGTTTGGAGTCAATGATCACAAAGCTGTCCTCGTCAATATCCTCTGCTACTACTTCATCGTAGAAAACATGAAAGTTGCGTATGAAGTTAGTCGTTGGCACCAGATCCATATCGTCTTCTACCTCCAGCACATGTTTGACGACAGGTTCGGTTTCTTCCACTTCTACTTTTAATTCGCTGACCTCTACTGCGTGGTCGGAGAGATTTTGCTCCGCCTTCTGGTCGTCCTCTAAGGTGTGTATGATCTTCTTGGACTCCGTATTGACGATCTCATCCTGTTGATCTACATTAAAGCCGGTTGCGATGACCGTAACGGCTATAGCCTCACCCAATTCTTCGTCTTCCCCCACACCCATGATGATGTTGGCGCCATGGCCTGCTTCTGCCTGAATATGGTCGTTGATCTCCCCTATCTCGTCAATGGTGATCTCCTTGGTTCCGGATACGATGAGCAACAATACGTTCTTGGCACCGGTGATCTTGTTATCATTGAGTAAGGGTGAATCAAGGGCTTTCATGATAGCTTCCGTGGCCCGGGCAGAACCCGAAGCCATGGCAGATCCCATGATGGCTGTGCCGCTATTCGACAGTACAGTCTTGGCATCCCTTAAATCGATGTTCTGGGTATAATGGTGGGTGATCACCTCTGCTATTCCCCTGGCAGCTGTGGCGAGCACTTCATCCGCTTTGGAAAAACCGGCCTTGAAACCCAGGTTTCCGTATACTTCCCGTAGTTTGTTGTTATTGATGATGATCAGGGAATCTACGTGCTCCCTGAGGCGCTCTATCCCTTTCTGGGCTTGCTGGCACCTCATCTTGCCTTCAAACTGGAAAGGCATGGTCACGATCCCCACCGTCAGGATGTCCATGGCCTTGGCCTGCTTTGCGATGATCGGGGCAGCACCGGTCCCGGTACCCCCTCCCATTCCGGCAGTGATAAAGATCATCTTTGTGGTCGTATCGAGCATTCGCTTGATATCTTCCATGCTCTCCACGGCCGCCTGCTCCCCTACTTCCGGATTGGCTCCTGCCCCCAGCCCCTCGGTCAGGGACACTCCTAACTGGATCTTATTGGGAACCGGACTGTTTTGCAGGGCCTGTGAATCTGTGTTGCAGATCACGAAGTCCACTCCATTGATCCCTGCCTGGAACATGTAGTTTATCGCATTGCTTCCTCCTCCACCGACGCCGATCACTTTAATGACATTGCTTTGATTCTTGGGAAGGTCAAAGGAAATATTTTCAAATTCGGTGTTCTTGCTCATGTTGCTCTTATTAGGGGTTTAAGTGATTTGCTTTTCTTTATTCTGCGTTGTCCAGGAAATCTTTGAGTTTTTCTGACCACCGGTCGAAAACAGATTTTCTCTCCTTCTTCCTGGCGGTCCCAGTTATAGTCTCTTCATGGCCCTGCATGACCATCTCCCTTTCCTTTTCTGCCTCCAGAGTCTTCAGTCTGCGCTTGTCCTTGTTCTCCACCGCATTCATCAACAGACCTACTGCAGTAGCATAAAGCGGACTGGCGATCTCTGTGTCTGAATCGCCGGCCAGGTGTTCGTTGGGATATCCGATCCTTGTGTCCATCCCGGTGATGTATTCTACGAGTTGCTTGAGATGCTTTAACTGGCTTCCTCCTCCGGTAAGCACAATACCTGCGATCAGCTTCTTTTTTTGTTCTTCGTGGCCGTAGTTCTTGATCTCCACGTATACCTGTTCGATGATCTCGACCACCCTGGCATGGATGATCTTGGACAGATTCTTCAGGGTTATTTCCTTAGGCTCCCTGCCCCTCAAACCGGGTATGGAAACGATCTCGTTGTCCTTGTTCTCGCCGGGCCAGGCCGAACCGAATTTGATCTTCAGCAATTCCGCCTGTTTTTCAATGATGGAACACCCTTCCTTGATGTCCTCTGTGATCACGTTACCTCCAAAGGGTATAACGGCTGTATGTCTGATGATCCCATCCTTGAAGATGGCCAGGTCCGTTGTTCCGCCTCCTATATCGATCAGGGCCACACCGGCCTCTTTCTCCTCCTGGCTGAGAACCGCTTCTGAAGAAGCCAGGGGTTCCAGGGTGATATTGTACAGGTCCAGGCCGGCGCTTTTAATACAGCGCCCAATGTTCTTGATGGAAGAGACCTGTCCTACGACCACGTGGAAATTGGCTTCGAGTCGGCCGCCGTACATCCCGATGGGCTGTTTGATCTCAGCCTGCCCGTCCACCTTGTATTCCTGAGGCAACACATGGATGATCTCCTCCCCTGGAAGCATGACCAGTTTGTAGACCTGGTTGCATAATTTCTCCAGATCGTCCTCATTGATCACTTCTTCGGAATTGGCCCGGGTGATGTAATCGCTGTGCTGCAGGCTCCTGATGTGCTGACCCGCGATCCCGACAACCACAGAACCTATCTTCAGTCCGGAATTGGCTTCGGCCTGCTCAACAGCCTGTTGAATGGACATAATGGTCTGAGTGATGTTGTTTACCACCCCCCGATGTACACCCAGGCTTTTGGATCGACCTATGCCCAGTACTTCGATCTTGCCATATTCATTTTCCTTACCGATAATGGCCACTATTTTAGTGGTACCTATATCGAGTCCAACTGAGTAATTTACCTGATCCATAATCTTATATTTTGGTGCACACAACTTGGTTGTCAAATTCTAAACTTACCACGGCGTAATCTTTCAGGGATTTATCCTTGAGCGCTTTCGCATAGAAAGCTTTGAAATTCATAAATTTCTTTTCGAGGTCTTTGACGTCTCCCAGGTTCACTATAAAATCCTCTACCCGAAATTTTAACTGGTACTGCTCGTCAGACTGAATGTGGATCCCGATCACATTCTTCCTCAGAAAATCATCCTGGTTTATATATTTCAGAATTTCAAATACATCATCAAGGCTCTTACCAGTGATCTCTCCTGTTATGATCGGCACCCGTGCCGAGTGCAGCTTGGATAAAGGCATAGATTTTCCATCCTCATCAAGGTAGAAAGTCGAATTCCCTTTAACTCTGCCTATGGGCTGCCTTTGGAAAATTTTAGATGTAAGTTTGTCATCAATAGTAAGATATACCTGGGCATTTTTTACCATATCATGGCCCTCCAGGACCTTTTCTATAGTATTCAAAACTACCTTTTCTTTATCCTCTTTGAGGACGCTCCCATAATTTTGTATTAACAATTTATTAACCATATCCCTGGACAGGTATAGATTGTTATCTCCTTCAAAAATGATCTCCACACTCCCAATGGGTCTGCTGGCATTCCTGTTGTTTGAGAATGCATAAAGTCCTGTTATACTGATTATTAAACAGAACATTTTGATATAGTTCCAATTAATTTTCATATTCGAATTCTCGTTTTAGTGAATCTGCTTCAAGGCCAATGTCCCCCGCTCCCAGCGTGACCAGGACCTCTGGATTTTGAGCCTTTATTTCTTTGGCCAGGTCATGCTTTGAGACCTGTTTTTTGTTTGGATTGGTGATCCGTTCCAGCAATGCCCGGGAGGTGATACCGGGGATCGGTTTTTCACGGGCCGGGTAGATATCCAGCAGCAGGATACTGTCGAATTTCGAAAGGCTGCTTGCAAAGTCTTCCATGAAATCCCGGGTCCTCGAAAAGAGGTGTGGCTGGAAGACGGCCAGGATCTTCTTACCCGGATGCATTTCCCGTATCGCATCCTGCACGGCATCTATTTCCGCAGGATGGTGGGCGTAATCGTCAATGAAGATCAGGTCCTCTTTTCTGATCTTATAGGAAAACCTCCTCTGTACTCCTTTGAAGGTTTCCAGTGCCTTTGCCAGGCGATCCAGGGGGGGTCCAGCCTGGATCGCCATCGCAAAAGCCACCAAGCCGTTGAGCAGGTTATGCCTGCCCGGCTTGTTGAATTTCACCCCTTCCAGGATCCTTTCAGGGGTACCCAAATCAAATATGTAGGTGCCATGTTCAATCTTTATATTCCTGATGCAATAGTCCGAATCGTCCTCGATCCCATAAGTGATACCCTCTACCGGGAGTCCATTCCTCACAAATAGTTTTCCGTTGGGCTTGAGCCTGGAGGCAAAGTCGAGGAAGGATGCGCGCAGGGTCTCCTGGTCCCCGTAGATGTCCAGGTGATCGGCATCCATGGAGGTGATGCAGGCGACGTCCGGGTGCAGGCGTAAAAATGAGCGGTCGAATTCATCTGCCTCCACCACAGAAATGGCATCTCCTTCGCATATGAAATTGCTGTTGAAATCTTCCGAGATCCCTCCGAGAAAGGCAGTAATAGGGGTGCCGGTCTCCCTGAGCAGGTGAGCCAATATACTTGATGTCGTAGTCTTCCCATGAGTCCCTGCCACGGCAAAACAGAAGGTATCCCGGGTGATCATTCCGAGCACTTCTGATCGTTTCTGTACCCTGAAGCTGTGATCTGAAAAATAGGTCCATTCAGAATGGTCTTTCGGCACAGCTGGTGTATAGACGATCAGGGTGTCTGCAGGGTTCAGGAAGGATGCTGGAACCAGGGACAGGTCGTCCGTATAATGGATGTCCATACCCAGTCCCTCTAATTCCCGTGTGAGCGGGGACGGGGTCTTGTCATACCCCCCAACGTCCATTCCCCGGAACAGGAAATACCTCGCCAGGGCAGACATACCTATGCCTCCAATCCCGATGAAATAAACCCTATGGAAATCAAATCTATCCATTCCTTTTGTTCAGTAATTCCACGACCTCATCCACTATATCTTCCGTTGCCCGGGGTCTCGCCAGTTTTTTAATGTTCCGGCTGAGTTCTTCACGCCTGGACCCTGAGTCCATCAACTGCCCGAAAACAGTTTTGAACTCGGCATCCAGATCCTTTTCCGCTAGCATTATGGCCGCTTTCTCCTCTGCCAGGGCCATTGCGTTTTTGGTCTGATGATCCTCTGCGACATTGGGCGAAGGGATGAACAAGACCGGTTTTCCGACCATACAGAGTTCGGATACGGAACCGGCTCCCGACCGGGATATGATGATGTCCGCGATGCGGTACCCGTGTTCCATTTGATTTAAATACCCATAGACCTTCACCGTATCCGAGGTGAGGTGTTTGTACTGTTCGTAATACATGGCACCGCATTGCCAGACCAGTTGTAATCCCAATTCCTCAAAGAAGGAAAGTTGACCTTCGATCAGTTGGTTGATCCTCCTGGAGCCCAGGCTTCCCCCCAGGACAAACAGGGTCTTTTTCTCAGGATTCAGATCAAAGAACCCATAGGAACCCGATGCCGCTTCCGGCAGGTTCACCAGTGAGGACCGCACGGGGTTTCCCGTGAACACGATCTTTTCCTTAGGGAAGAATTTTTCCATCCCGGCATAGGCCACACAGACCCGGTCTACTTTCCCGGCGAGCAGTTTGTTGGTAATCCCGGCATAGGAATTCTGTTCCTGCAGCAGGCAGGGAATTCCCCTTCCGGAAGCAACCCGTAATACGGGTCCGCTGGCAAACCCGCCCGTACCGATGACCACATCCGGTTTAAACCTTTTCACTATGTTTCTCGCTCTGATCAAACTACTTATCACTTTGATGGGGAAAAGCAGATTCCTAACGCTTAGCTTTCTTTGCAATCCACTGATCCACAATCCTTCTATCTCGTATCCCGCCTGGGGCACCTTTTCCATCTCCATCCGGTCCTTTGCTCCCACAAACAGGATCTCGGCTCGCGGGAACCGCCTTTTCAGCTCGTTGGCTATGGCGATCGCCGGATATATATGCCCTCCAGTGCCTCCTCCTGAGAGAATGATCCTATAACTGTCCACTCAAGACTTCTAAAGGGTTATTTTCATCTACTTCCTTATGCTCTTCCTCCTGCTCCCGTTTCCTGCTCGCGCTCAATACAATTCCGATGGCCAGGCAGGTCATCCAAATCGACGTACCCCCGCTGCTGATCAGCGGTAAGGTCTGCCCCGTGACCGGAAACAATTCCACAGCTACCGCCATATTGATCAGGGCCTGGAACACGATCGGCAATCCCACCCCTACCACGAGCAGTTTCCCAAAGACGGAAGCATTGGCATTCGCCACCACGACGATCCTGAAAAGGAGGAGCATATAGACGAACATGAGGGAAAAACCCCCTACCAGTCCGTACTCCTCTACAATGATGGCGTAGATAAAATCCGAAGAGCTCTGGGGGAGGAAGTTCTTCATCACGCTCTTTCCCGCCCCGTTTCCTACAAGACCTCCACTGGCGATGGCGATCTTCGCTTTTTCGATCTGATAATCCGCCTCCGTATCTGCAGGGTCCCAGAAACTTTCCAGCCGGTTCATCCAGGTATCCACCCTGTTCGGAAAAAGGTCCGGGGCTGCTTTGGCCACCAGCACGAACAACAACAGGCCCAAAAGGCCGATCCCCACCACCCCTGTCAGATATTTTAATGGATATCCTCCCAGAAAACATAGGACAAGTACCATCAAGAACAGGATGGCCGCTGTGGAAAAATTGGCCGGAAGGATCAGCATGACGATCAGAAAGACCGGGGACCACAATGGCAGGATACTTTCCTTAAAAGTGATCTCCCTGTCCTTTATCTTCGAAAGGTACCTCGCTATATAGACCATAAGTACCACAGAGGCCAGGGTGGAGGTTTGAAAGGTGATCCCGACCAGGGGCAGCCGGATCCAGCGGCTCGCATTAGCTCCACCAATGGTCGTGCCCTGTGCCAGTGTATACACCAGGAGAGCCAGTACAACGGGCATTGCAATGATAGACAACCCTTTGAAATAGTGAGTGGGGATCTTGTGAACCCCGTATATGATTCCGAATCCAAGGAATAACAAAAGTCCGTGTTTGACCAGATGCCCCATAGTGGTGCCATTCCCGACCACATAGACCAGGTTGCTGCTGGCACTGTACACCGGCAGGAATGAGAACAGGGCCAGCAGGGCTACTACTGCCCAGATGACCTTATCTCCCTGTATGTGGCTGAAAATCTTCACTGATCAAAGGTTTTTAATGGCTTCCTTAAACTGATTGCCCCTGTCTTCGTAATTCTTAAAAAGGTCAAAACTCGCACAGGCAGGTGACAGCAGTACAGTGTCTCCCCGTTCTGCGATCTTGTAAGCCACCTTTACCGCTTCACTCATCGCGTAGGTCTCCACAAAAATGTCCACTGCATTCCCGAAAGCTTCCCTGAGCTTGGAATTGTCGAGCCCCAGGCAGACGATCGCCTTTACCTTTTCTCTTACAAGGGGCATGAGTACCTTGTAGTCATTTCCCTTGTCTATACCCCCAACGATCCAGACCGTCGGGGTGGTCATACTGTCGAGTGCGTAATAGGTTGCGTTTACGTTGGTGGCCTTTGAATCGTTGATGTACTGTACGTGGTGGATTTTCAGGACCTTCTCCAGCCTGTGATCAGCGCCCTGGAAATTCTGAATGCTCTCCCGGATCACTTCCTTCCGAATACCCACCAGTTTGGCTGCCGTGATCGCCGCCATGGTGTTCTTGAGGTTGTGTTTCCCCTCCAGTGCCAATGAATCTGATGCTAATTCCATAATGTCCTCTTGTGTCTTTATAATAAATTGTTCTTTCTTCAGGTATGTTCCTCTTTTACCTTCTCCTTCCAGGGAGAATGGCATTTTTACGGCCTGGACCGGATGGGTTTCCAGATAGGAGGTAATGACCTCATCATCGGCGTCATAGATGAAATAATCGCTTTCGCCCTGGTTCATGGTTATCCGGAACTTGGAAGCGACGTACTTCATAAAATCATAGTCGTACCTGTCCAGGTGATCCGGGGTGATATTCGTGATCATCCCGATATGCGGCCGGAATGCCGTGATCCCGTCTAGCTGGAAACTGCTGATCTCCAGCACGTAATACTCCTTTTCCGTCTCCGCTACCATCCTGGCAAAACTGTCCCCGATATTTCCTGCCATACCCACGGACAAACCCGCCTCTTTGAAAATGTGGTAGGTCAGCATGGTGGTCGTGGTCTTCCCATTGCTGCCGGTGATCCCAATGAGGGTAGCTTCTGTATACCGGGAAGCAAATTCGATCTCGGAGATCACCGGGATCCCCCTGGCGACCAGTTTCTTCACCAAAGGGGCCTTATCCGGGATACCGGGACTCTTCATGACCAGGCTGGCATTGAGGATCTTCTCCTCCGTATGCCCTCCTTCTTCCCAATCCAATCCATATTGTATAAGAACGTCCTTGTATTTCTCCTTGATCTGCCCCATGTCTGAGACAAAAACCTCGAATCCTTTCTTTTGCCCCAGGATGGCAGTGCCTACTCCGCTTTCTCCCCCTCCCAGGATCACCAGGCGATCCATCTTACCTTACCTTTAGGGTTACTATGGTCACGATGGCTAGCAAGATCCCGATGATCCAGAACCGGGTAACGATCTTGCTCTCGTGATAGCCTTTTTTCTGATAATGGTGGTGCAGGGGTGACATCAGGAAAATGCGCCTCCCCTCCCCGTATTTTTTCTTCGTATACTTAAAATAGCTCACCTGCATCATGACCGATAGGGACTCCGCAAAGAAGATCCCGCACAACAGGGGGATGAGCAATTCCTTTCGGACGATGATCGCAATGACCGCGATCACACCACCGATGGTCAGGCTACCGGTATCCCCCATGAATACCTGGGCCGGGAAGGCATTGTACCAGAGGAATCCCACCAGGGATCCCACAAAGGCCGAAATGAAGACCACCAGCTCCCCCGCCCTGGGGATATAGAAAATGTCCAGGTAGTTGGAGAATATGATATTACCCGAGACCCAGGCAAAGATCCCAAGGGTCAGCACTATGATCGCAGAGGTTCCCGCTGCGAGGCCGTCTATGCCGTCTGTAAGGTTGGCACCGTTGGATACGGCGGTGACTATAAAGATCACAATGGGAATAAAGACAAGCCAGGCGTATTTCTGGGGATCGGCTCCAAACCAGGCTACGACCTCCCCGTAATCGAGTTCATTGTTCTTAAAGAAAGGTATGTTGGTCTTGGTGGATTTCAATTCCTTCCCTTCCACGTCCTTTACTTCGAATTGTTCGGTGATCGTGGTCTTGTTCTTCTCCTTCATGGTGACCTCCGGATGGAAGAAAAGGGTGGCCCCCACCATAAGTCCGAGGACTACCTGCCCAAGGATCTTAAACCGGCCTTTCAGCCCCTCTTTGTTCTTCCTGAAGATCTTGATGTAATCGTCTATAAAGCCTATGATCCCCATCCAGAGGGTGGTGACGATCAGCAGGATCACGTAGATATTGTCCAGCCTGGCAAAAAGCAGCACGGGCACCAGCGTAGACATGATGATGATGATCCCCCCCATGGTAGGCGTTCCCTGCTTCTGTTGCTGTCCTTCCAGGCCGAGGTCCCTGACGGTTTCCCCAATCTGTTTACGCCTGAGCAGCAGGATGATCCGTTTCCCGAAAGTGGTCGCCAATATAAGGGAAAGCAATACCGCCATGGCTGCCCGGAAAGTGAGGAACTGAAACAGGGTAGCTCCCGGGAACTGGTATTGTTTTTCCAAATATTCGAACAAGTAATACAGCATAGTTCGTTCTCCTCTATTTTTTTAGATCTTCCAGAAAGCGTTTCACCATCTTGAAATCATCGAAGTCGACCCGCTTCCCATTGGTTTCCTGATAGGTCTCATGGCCCTTTCCGGCCAAAAGGATGATGTCCTGCGCATCGGCCAGTTGACAGGCTGTTTTGATCGCCTGTTCCCTGTTTTCAATAGCCATGACTTTCATGGCGTTCTGTGCCTCCACACCTGCCTCCATATCTGAAATGATGGAAGCCGGAGGTTCTGATCTGGGGTTGTCTGAGGTGAAGATCACCTTGTTGCTCATGGAGGAGGCGATATGCCCCATTACCGGACGCTTAGACTTGTCACGATCACCACCGCACCCCACTACGGTGATGACGCTTTCATTTCCAGTCCTCAATGCGCTGATTGTTTCCAGCACATTTTTTAAAGCGTCCGGCGTATGGGCATAA
>JBFKPJ010000088.1:0-11426 GCA_041628355.1 Muriicola sp.
AAATCGACCTGGAAAGGCGGGGGGTATAACACCATCAGCGGTACCTCCATGGCTGCTCCTCACGCCGCTGGGATTCTGCTTTTGGGTGGTATCAGAAACGGGGGAACTGTAATTGGGGATCGCGATAATAATCCTGATACGATCGGCATACACTAATATTCATATCTTTTAAAGTCCTTAAAGGCTCCTTCAAAGGGGCCTTTTTCTTTTGTGTCTAATGGATTTCCGGATCTTCTTCGGAAGAGGGATCTTCACTTTCCGGGATTTCAGCTGTGGAGCTCATTTGGGCTTCCCGGGTTTCCAGCAATTCCTCTTCCTCTGCCAGGTCGAGGAGGGTCTTCGCCTTTTTCTTGTCCCGGATCATGGCCCAGGTCATCACCAGGCTGGTACCTATGATCACAAAGAGCAGAATGCCGGGCTCAAAGGTGGCCACCTCGGCTTCCGCCGGGATGGCGTAGAAGAGGAGGACGGTGATGAGCCCCCTGGGGGCGATAAAGAGCTGGGGCAAAATATCGCTCCCGTAAAAGGTCCTCAGCAATACAAAGCGAACGAGATAGATCGAAAGGATGATCAGCAGGCTGACCAGGGCCACGCTGAAACTGAAGAGGGAGGCGATGGCGATGGTGAGGCCGAAGATCACAAAGAAAAAGGTGCGGACCACAAAGGCGGTCTCCAGGGTGACGATGTGCAATTCGTGGTAGATCCTGTGCGCTTTTTCGTAATCCAGGAAATGGGCCAGCCTTCCCCTGAAGAACAGCTTCATATTGGCGATGATTAGCCCGAAGATAAGGATAATGAGCAGGGACGAGAGGTGCAGCTGCTTCCCGATGGCGTAGAGCAACAAGAGCACGGCGATGAGCAGGAACAGCTTGGCCTGGCTCTTGATCTCCTGGAAGATCAGGATGATGGCATAGCTCGCAACAACAGCGATCACGATGGTCAGGAGGATGTTCAGGGCAAAACCGCCTGCTCCTCCCTGGGAGGCAGGATTCAGTTCCCCAACCAGGAAATAGAACATCATGATCCCCATGATGTCCGAGAACGTACTCTCGTAGATGTGGAATTCTTTTTTGTGTGGGTTCAGGCCACTCACGCTGGGGATGATGATGGCGCTGGAAAGGATAGACAGGGGGGTGGCGTACAGCCAGGCCGACTGCATGCTCATCCCGGGGACGAACTGGTGCAGGATCAGGGCCGCCAGGTAGGCCGAACCGAGGAGCCCAACCAGGGCCACTGCCATGGATTTGATTATAGGTACCAGCTTCTCCCTTTTCAACTCCAGTTCCAGGGCCGCTTCCAGGACGATCATGATCAGCCCGATGATGCCCAGGACTTCCAGGGCCGGGAAGAAATCAACTTCGTCCGAGGTGAGGTAGGAGAGGATGAACTGCAGGATCACCCCCAGCAGGATGAGCAGTAGGACAGAGGGAATATTGGTCCTTTTCGAAATGCCGTTGAAAACAAAAGAGAGGATGAGGATCAGTGAAGCCTCGATGATGATATTGTAGGAAGAGAATACATCCATAGCAGAAATAGTATCGTTGATGAAACAGGAGGAGTTAAATGTACAACTTAATACAGAGAGGACGGAATGGATTCACTTCTAACCACAAAAAAGAGACTGTGAGAAACTGGATAAGGATTAAGAAAATTTATGTATCTTTGCGCCACTGAAAGGATAGTTAAGTATTCATGAGGGGACCGTTAAGTCCCCTCTTTTGTTACTCGTATTTATGTTGAAGGAAGAGGTAAAAGCCCGGTTAGATCAGATTTTTCTGGAGAACCCATCGCTTTTTCTGATCGATTTCACGGTGAGTCCGTCCCATCAGATCAAAGTGGTGATCGACGGGGACCGGGGAGTAACACTGGAAGACTGTATGATGGTAAGCAGGGCGATTGAGCACAATCTGGACAGGGAAGCCACGGATTTTTCCCTGGAGGTGACCTCCCCCGGGGCTACGGAACCCCTGGACATGCCCAGGCAGTACAACAAGAATATTGGCAGAAAACTGGAAGTGAAGACTTCCGAAGCGACCATAACGGGTACCCTGGTCGCCACCTCGGCCGAAGGTATCAGGCTGGAATGGAAAGCGAGGGAGCCCAAACCTATAGGAAAGGGAAAGACCACGGTCCTGAAATCGGTGGAGGTGCCTTTCTCGGAAATTGTAAAAGCGAACGTAGTACTTAAATTTTAATTAGGATCAGCATGGAAAATATCGCATTGATCGAATCGTTCTCGG
This sequence comes from Muriicola sp., assembly GCA_041628355.1. GTDB lineage: Bacteria > Bacteroidota > Bacteroidia > Flavobacteriales > Flavobacteriaceae > Muriicola. Next base: position 2,241 of record JBFKPJ010000088.1, read on the forward strand.
AATTCAAGGATGACAAGTTCATCGACCGGGTAACCCTGATGGCCATTTTGGAGGACGTCTTCCGAAACGCCCTGAAAAAGAAGTTTGGGTCTGATGACAATTTTGACATCATCATCAACCCGGACAAGGGTGACCTTGAGATCTGGAGAAACCGCGTGGTTGTTCCGGACGGGGAGGTGGAAGAACCCAACGAGCAGATCTCACTTTCTGAAGCGAGAAAGATCGAGCCCGACTTTGAAGTGGGGGAGGACGTGTCTGAGGAGGTCAAATTGATCGACCTCGGCCGGAGGGCTATCCTCGCCTTGCGCCAAAACCTGATCTCCAAGATCCACGAGCACGACAATACAACAATCTACAAGCAGTTCAAGGACCTGGAGGGGGAGATCTACACTGCGGAGGTACACCATATCAGGCATAAGGCGATCATACTGCTGGATGACGAGGGCAACGAGATCATCCTTCCCAAGGACAAGCAGATCCCATCCGATTTCTTCAGGAAGGGCGATAATGTAAGGGGGATCATCGAGAGCGTGGAGCTGAAGGGCAACAAGCCCATGATCATTATGTCTCGTACCTCACCGATCTTTCTGGAGCAATTGTTCTTTCAGGAGATACCGGAAGTATTCGACGGACTCATCACGATCAAGAAGGCTGTGCGTATCCCCGGGGAGAAGGCCAAGGTGGCGGTGGATTCCTATGACGACCGTATAGACCCGGTAGGGGCCTGTGTGGGAATGAAAGGATCCCGTATCCATGGGATCGTCAGGGAACTCGGCAATGAGAACATAGATGTGATCAACTGGACCAACAATCCCCAGCTCATGGTTACCCGTGCCCTGAGTCCGGCCAGGGTCACTTCCGTCAAGCTGAACGACGAGAACATGACGGCCCAGGTTTACCTGAAACCCGAAGAAGTGTCCAAGGCCATAGGTCGGGGCGGACACAACATCAGGCTGGCAGGTCAGTTAACCGGCTATGAGATCGACGTCTTCAGGGAAGGGGTTGAGGAAGATGTGGAACTGACCGAATTCTCTGATGAGATCGAGGGCTGGATCATAGAAGAATTGAAGAAAATAGGGCTGGATACGGCCCGAAGCGTCCTGGAACAGGATGTGGCAGATCTGGTCAAGAGAACGGACCTGGAAGAGGAGACCATCCTCGACGTGGTGCGTATCCTCAAGGCAGAGTTTGAAGATTAAGCTATATATTAGCGTAAAATATTAGAGAGTAAACAGTATTTATGGCAGACAACTCAACAATAAGGCTTAACAAAGTTCTGAGAGAACTCAACATCTCCCTGGACAGGGCGGTCGATTTTCTTGCCTCCAAAGGGCATAAGATAGATGCGCGTCCAACCACAAAGATCACAGAGGAGGTGCATCAGGTTCTCCTGGACGAATTCCAGACCGATATGACCAAAAAGGTTGCTTCGATAGAGGTCGGGGAGGAAAAGCGCAAGGAGAAGGAGGCCATAAGACTGCAACTCGAACAGGAACAGGAGGAAAAGCGCCTCGCAAGGGAAAAGAGGAATGCCGCTTCTGAGGTGGTCAAGGCCAAGGCAGAACTCTCCGGGCCTAAGATGGTCGGGAAGATCGATCTGGATGGGGAGAAAAAAGCCAAAGAAGAAGAACCTGCAAAAGAGGCGGTCCCAGAGACCGCGGCTGAGAAAGAAGCACCGGCTCCAGCAAAACCGGCTGCTAAGGAAGAGAGCAAGAAAGCGGAAGACAAAAAGGTCGCTGAGCCTCCCAAGGAGGATAAGCCTGAGACGATAGAGACCAAATACCAGAAGCTTTCCGGACCCAAGATCATGGGCGATAAGATAGACCTGTCTAAGTTCGAAAAGCCCAAAAAGAAAAAAGAGGCAGCCGCCAAGGCGGATCCTTCAGACCGCAAGAAAAGGCGAAAGCGCATTGTCAGCGATACCGGTTCCCGGGGCGGAGGCCGAGGCGGACGTTTTGATGATAAACGATCCAGATCCGGAGCGGGAGTCAAAGTGGAGCCCACGGAAGAAGAGGTGCAAAAGCAGGTGAGGGAGACCCTGGAGAAACTGCAGGGGAAATCCAAGAAAGGAAAAGGAGCCAAGTACCGAAGGGACAAGAGGGATATGCACAGGCAGCAGTCCGAAAAGGACCTGGAACAGCAGGAACTGGAGAACAAAGTGCTGAAGGTTACGGAGTTCGTCACGGTCGGCGAGGTAGCTACCATGATGGACGTACCTACCACCCAGATCATCTCAGCCTGTATGTCTTTGGGGATCATGGTGACCATGAACCAGCGGTTGGATGCGGAGACCCTTTCCATCGTGGCCGATGAGTTTGGTTACGAGGTGGAATTTGTCACTGCAGACATTGAAGAAGCTATTGAAGTGGAGGAGGATGCCCCAGAAGATCTGAAATCAAGGGCCCCCATCGTTACGGTCATGGGACACGTAGACCACGGAAAGACCTCTTTGCTCGATTATATTCGTAAAGAGAATGTGATCGCAGGGGAGAGCGGGGGTATTACCCAGCATATCGGAGCCTATGGGGTGGAACTGGACAGCGGACAGAAGATCACCTTCCTGGATACACCGGGTCACGAGGCCTTTACCGCCATGAGGGCGAGGGGTGCCCAGGTGACTGACATCGCTATTATCGTGATCGCCGCAGACGACGATATCATGCCCCAGACCAAGGAGGCCATAAGCCATGCCCAGGCAGCAGGTGTTCCTATCGTTTTTGCCATCAACAAAATAGACCGTCCCAGTGCCAATCCTGACAAGATCAAGGAAGGCCTGGCAGCTATGAACCTGCTCGTGGAAGACTGGGGGGGTAAAATACAATCACACGACATTTCCGCCAAGACAGGAGAAGGAGTGAAGGAATTGCTCGAAAAGGTGCTCCTGGAAGCAGAATTGCTCGAGCTCAAGGCAAATCCGGACAAACTTGCTTCCGGGACCGTTGTGGAAGCTTTCCTCGACAAGGGGAGGGGATACGTGTCTACCGTACTGGTACTTGCAGGAACCCTCAAGATCGGGGATTATGTACTCGCGGGAACACACAGTGGTAAGATCAAGGCCATGCAGGATGAAAGGGGCAAAACCGTCAAGATAGCCGGACCTGCCACCCCTATCTCCATTCTGGGTCTCGATGGTGCTCCCCAGGCAGGGGACAAGTTCAATGTCCTGGAAGACGAACGCGAAGCCAAGCAGATCGCAGCCAAGAGGAGTCAGCTTCTCAGGGAACAATCCGTAAGGACACAAAGGCATATCACCCTGGATGAGATTGGCCGAAGGATCGCCCTGGGCGATTTCAAGGAACTGAACATTATCCTCAAAGGAGACGTGGACGGTTCTGTGGAAGCGCTTACAGACAGTTTCCAGAAGTTGTCCACAGATGAGATACAGGTCAACATCATCCACAAGGGGGTAGGGGCGATCACGGAATCAGATGTACTTCTCGCCTCGGCTTCGGATGCCATTGTCATCGGGTTTAACGTAAGGCCTATGGGCAATGCCCGTGACATAGCCGATAAGGAAGAGATCGATATCCGCATCTATTCTATCATTTACGATGCCATAAACGACCTCAAGGACGCCATGGAAGGGATGCTTTCTCCGGAGATGAAAGAAGAGATCACGGGAACAGCCGAGATCCGCGAGACCTTCAAGATCTCCAAGGTGGGCACCATTGCAGGTTGTATGGTGACCAGTGGAAAGATCTTCAGGAATTCCAATGTGAGACTTATTCGGGACGGCGTGGTGATCTACACGGGGGAACTCGCTTCCCTAAAACGTTTCAAGGACGATGTGAAGGAGGTTTCCAAAGGATATGACTGTGGTCTTCAGATCAAGAATTACAACGATATCAAGGAAAACGACATCGTGGAGGCCTTCCAGGAGGTAGCCGTGAAAAAGACACTCTAAGAAGAGTGTGGAAAATTAAAAAACCTGCCAATTGGCAGGTTTTTTTGTTTTTGGGATGTTATTTCAGTTTCCCGACTGAGGCCGGAGGATAATGGATTGGGGATATTTCTTCCTGACTTCCGCAAAAGTCCGTTCCACATCCAGCCTGTTGCTGAACCTTCCCAGGTGTACCCTGTAAGTAGGGGAATCAAAGATGATCCTGGCGCCGTACTGGGGAAAATCTACTGAGGCATTGTCCTTGAGATTAGTCGCTTCCGCGTAGGACCCAAAACCGATCTGGATTGTGAAATATTCGGTCTTGGAATTCATCTTTTTGTAGATCTCGAGAAGCCTGGTGATTTCGGGATCCTGTTCAACGGTCGCCAACCCCTTTTGCGCGATCCCTGAAAGGGGTAAAAGCAGCAAAATCAGTATGGATAAAGCAGTTTTCATAGGTTTCAGATCTAGAGATAAAACGTAGATCGCAAAGGTAAATTATTAAGGCTTAAACAGAATAAAGAACTCTTATTTAGAATAGTTATAAATTATAGATTATCGATAGTTAACGATTTCCCAAATAAAGTCTATTATGTATTTTTGTCCCCAATTTCCTGGGCGATAACATTCCATATTTCTTAGGTTTCAGAAATTATCGTGCCAGAATTTCGATAGAAATAATTTCAATATGAAAAAGGTTCCGTACGGCTCTCGGATTTCATCTCTTTTTACTCTTTTTTTAGTAGGTTGCCTACTGTTCTCAACTCATCTTTCCGCACAGGATCAGGCTGTAACCGCCGAGGCGACGGCTGCTGAATCTGCTGCCGGAGGTGGGGATCCCGCAAAGGGGAAGCAGCTGTTCAATCAGAATTGCGCGGCCTGTCACGCTCTCAATCGTAAGATGACGGGTCCTGCCCTGGCCAACGTGGAAACGCGTTTGGCAGAAGATGAGGGGCTGGATCGGGAATGGCTTTATTCCTGGATCAAGAACAGTGCGGGGATGATCTCTTCAGGGGATGCCTACGCCAATAAGATCTACGCAGAGTACAACCAGGCGGCCATGACGGCCTTCCCAACCCTCAGCAACGAAGATATAGACAATATTCTCGCATACACGGCAGCTCCGCCTCCAGCACCTGTTCAGGCAGTAGCCACGACCACGGATGTTCCCGGTGCATCAGCTTCTACTTCAGGAATCACCAATGAGGTCATCCTCGGGGCACTGGTCCTGGTCTTCGCCCTACTGGTAATGATGCTGATATTGGTGAACAACACCCTGAGAAGGATCGCCGAGGCGAATGGAGTGGTCATTGAAAAAGAAAAGGCGGAAAAAAGGACTCCGATCTGGAAGGCCTTTGCGCAGAACCAGTTCCTGGTTCTGGTCTCTGTGATCTTCCTCCTCCTTGCAAGTGCTTATTACGCATATGGCTGGATGATGCAGGTCGGTGTGGACCAGGGGTACCAGCCCATTCAGCCCATCCACTACTCCCACAAGATCCATGCAGGCGATAACAAGATCGAGTGTAAATATTGTCACTCCTCCGCCAGGGTCTCCAAACATTCAGGGATCCCATCCCTCAATGTATGTATGAACTGTCACAAGTCGATCTACGAATACAAAGGGAATCCTGAAGGTCCTTCAGCGGAGGATCTGGCCAACGGATACACCAATGAATTCTACACCGGCGAGATCAAAAAATTGTACAAGGCCGTAGGCTGGAACGAAGAAGAACAACGATATACAGGGGAGGCCAAACCCGTAGAATGGGTCCGTATCCACAATCTCCCTGACCTGGCATATTTCAACCACTCCCAGCACGTTTCAGTGGCGGGGATCGAATGTCAGACCTGCCACGGTCCGGTGGAAGAGATGGAGATCATGTATCAGTACGCTCCCCTCACCATGGGTTGGTGTATCAATTGCCACAGGGAGACCGAGGTAAACCTGCAGGATAACGAGTACTACGAAAAGATCCACAAGGCACTTTCCGAGAAATACGGAGTAGAGAAGCTGACAGCCGCACAGCTGGGCGGACTCGAATGTGGTAAATGTCACTATTAAGAACAAATCAGAAGCTAATTACAGAAAGATCGTATGGCATCAAATAAGGTATACTGGAAAAACGAGGCGGACCTGCTCCCCGCGGATTCCAATATTCAAAAGCTGAGAGATAACGAGTTCCCTTCAGAGATCCCCGTCGATGAATTCCTGGGAGATAAGGAGGGATTGTCCGATTCAAAGACGAACAGGCGTGATTTCCTCAAGTACATCGGATTCAGCACTGCAGCAGCTTCACTGGCCGCCTGTGAAGGCCCCGTGATCAAGTCCATCCCCTACGTGGTGCAACCCGAAAGGATCGTACCGGGAGTGGCCAATTACTACGCTACCACTATCGCCAACGGTTATGATTTTGCCAGCATCCTCATCAAGACGAGAGAAGGCAGACCGATCAAGGTTGAGAACAACAAGGAGGCAGCTGCCCACGGAAGTGCGAACGCCAGGGTACAGGCCTCTGTCCTCTCCCTGTATGACAGTACCAGGCTTCAGGGTCCGCTCTCGAATGGCGAACCCGTAGAATGGGCCATCCTGGATGCTTCAGTAAAAGCCAAACTGGGAGCGCTGGCCGGCTCGGGCAAACAAGTGGTCTTGCTGACCCAGACCTATGCCAGTCCGTCTACAGATAAATTGATCGCCGATTTCTCGGCCGCCTATCCCAATACAAAACACATCACTTACGATGCCGTCTCTGAAGACGCCGCCCTGGACGCTTTTGAAATGGCGTACGGGGAAAGGGCGCTGGCCGATTATCATTTCGACAAGGCAGAACTGATCGTTTCCTTCGGGGCGGATTTCCTGGCCGACTGGCAGGGAGGTGGGTATGATGCAAGATATTCCAAGGGGCGTGTACCCAAAGCGGGAAAGATGTCGAGGCATATCCAATTCGAAGCGAATATGTCGCTTACAGGAGCCAATGCAGATACGCGTGTTCCCCTGAAACCATCTGAACAGAAAAAAGCACTTGCGGCCCTTTACGGAAAACTGAACAACAGCCGGGTGAGCACAGACCTTAGTGAAGGGGTTCTGGCCATGGTAGAAAGTACGGCAGCCGAGATCAGGAGCAAAGGAAACAAGGCGGTTGTGGTCACCGGACTGGACGATGTAGACGCCCAACGGGTAGTTCTCGCCATCAATGAAATGCTGGGCAGTGAAGCCATGGATACGGAGAAGCCCAAGTACATACGCCAGGGAAATACAGCAGAGGTCAAGCAGCTCATTGCTGACATGAAGTCGGGCAACGTTGGCCTCCTCATCATGGATGGGGTCAACCCGGTATATACGCTCCCCAATGCGGCTGATTTTGCCGAAGGCGTTGGGAATGTGGATCTCTCCGTTACCTTCTCCACTAACTGGAATGAGACCACCGAACGCACACAATTCACTGCCGCTGCCAATCATTACCTGGAGTCCTGGGGGGATGCTCAGCCCAAGAAAGGGCATTACAGCCTCACCCAGCCGACGATCAGGGAACTTTTTGACACCCGTCAGTTCCAGCAGTCCCTCCTGATCTGGATGGGCAGTGATCAGAACTATTACGATTACATCAAAGCCAACTGGACGGAAACCATCCTCGGTACCGATTCCTGGAACCAGGCTTTGCACGATGGGGTCTATGCCTCAAAGGATACAACGGAAGAAATCGAGACTGAAGCACCGGCCACTCCGGTAGCTGCCGAAGTGCTTAGTGGAGCCGTTCAAAAACTGGCCTCTGCCTCTTCGGAAGGAATGGAGCTCACCCTCTACAGCAAGGTAGGGATGGGTGACGGCCAGCAGGCCAGCAACCCATGGCTGCAGGAATTCCCTGATCCTGTCACCAGGGTCACCTGGGATAACTACCTCACGGTCTCCAGGGCTGATGCCAGGGAGCTCGGCCTGGTTAACGAGAATGCAGCCAACGGCGGACTCGACGGCAGCTACGCCAATGTGACCGTCAACGGGGTTACCGTAAGCAACGTTCCTGTGATCATACAACCCGGGCAGGCCAAGGGCACTGTCGGCCTGTCTTTCGGCTACGGAAGGAAAGTAGGAATGAAGGAGGAAATGCAGACCGGGGTCAATGCCTATGCTCTTTACACAGATTTCAACAGCATTCAATCCGTCAGTGTGGAGAAAGCTTCTGGCATGCACGAATTTGCCTGTATCCAGCTGCAAAATACACTGATGGGTAGGGGTGAGATCATCAAGGAGACCACCCTCGAAAAATACAATTCGGAAGATCCGCACGAGTGGAACCCGGTACCCGAGGTTTCCCTGAATCACCAGGAGGTCCCTGCAACGACGGTAGACCTGTGGGAATCCTTTGACCGGTCCGTGGGGCACCACTTTAACATGTCCATTGACCTGAACGCCTGTACGGGCTGCGGGGCCTGTGTCATCGCCTGCCACGCAGAGAACAACATCCCGGTCGTAGGCAAGAGCGAGGTACGCAAATCCAGGGATATGCACTGGCTGAGGATAGACAGGTACTATTCTTCTGAAGACACCTTCGAGGATGACAATATCAAAAAAGACGAATTTTCCGGAGCCTTCGATTCCAAGGCCGGATTTGAGGAAATGGAGCGGGCAGCTGAGAACCCACAGGTGGCCTTCCAGCCCGTTATGTGCCAGCACTGTAACCACGCTCCCTGTGAGACCGTATGTCCTGTTGCGGCTACATCGCACAGCCGACAGGGGCAGAACCATATGGCTTACAACCGATGTGTAGGGACCCGCTATTGTGCGAACAACTGCCCATACAAGGTTCGACGATTCAACTGGTTCCTGTACAACAACAATGACGAGTTCGATTTCCATATGAACAACGACCTCGGGAAGATGGTCATCAACCCGGACGTGACCGTAAGGTCCAGAGGGGTGATCGAGAAGTGTTCGCTCTGTATCCAGATGACGCAAAAGACCATACTGGATGCCAAGAGGGAAGGACGCGAGATCCAGGACGGGGAATTCCAGACCGCCTGTTCCAATGCGTGCAGCAACGGGGCCATCATTTTTGGAGATATAAATGACGAGAAAAGTCAGGTGTCAGCCCTCAAGAAAGAGGACAGGATGTACCATCTACTGGAAGCAGTGGGAACAAAACCCAATGTCTTCTATCAGGTCAAGGTACGGAACACCAACGAAGCATAAACAAGTAGAAAAACCTAACATAACAGAAATCTATGGCGTCGCATTACGAAGCACCAATTAGGAAGCCCCTTGTTATTGGAGACAAAGACTACCACGACGTTTCGGTAGACATTGCAGCTCC
>JBFKPJ010000089.1:0-11420 GCA_041628355.1 Muriicola sp.
ATGAGATCCGGGGAGAAAAGGGGACGATGATCATGTTCATCTGCAACCATTGCCCTTTTGTCAAACACGTGAACCCGGAGCTCGTAAACCTGGGCAGGAAGTATCAGGCTGAAGGGATAGGGTTTGCAGCTATATCCAGCAATGACGTGGCAAACTATCCCGAAGATGCTCCCCATTTGATGAAGGAGAACGCCCAGAAAGAAGGTTATACCTTTCCCTACCTGTACGATGAGAACCAGGAAGTGGCCCGGGCTTATGACGCTGCCTGTACCCCTGATTTTTATCTTTTCGACAGGGAACTGCGACTGGTCTACCGCGGCCAGCTCGACGATTCCAGGCCCGGGAACGGGATCCCGGTAACGGGGAAGGACCTGAGACAGGCCATGGACCGTCTGCTCTCGGGGGACCCTCAGGCAGAGGTACAGAAACCGAGTATCGGATGCAACATCAAATGGAAACAGAGTTGAAGCCGAAGATCCAGCTTATTCCCCTGGCACCCGAAGGGATCGGGTTGTACTGCAAACTGGGGGAACAGGCCTACCGAGATCATTACCTTCACCTATGGCCAGACAGGGACCCTTCTCCTTATATAGACACTAGCTTTACCAGGGAGATCGTGACACAGGAATTGGGTGATCCAAACAACCTGCATTTCCTCATACGGGCGGGAAAAGAATACATCGGCATTGCTAAGGTGATCAAGAACCAAAAACCACCTGAATTGGAGCTGCCCAAGCCCTTGTTCCTGGAAAAGATCTATCTCCTGGGGGCATTTACCGGCCAGGGTTTTGGTGAAGATACCTTGCTTTCTCTTCATGAGCTGGCCAGGGAAATGGGAAGGCAATCTGTATACCTTCTTACCATGAGAAAAGGAAGGGCATTGGCCTTTTACCATAGAATGGGCTATAAGGTCCTGAGAGAAGCCCATCTTCCTTTTGAAAATGCGGTCCAGGAGGAAAGGGGGATGTACCTGCTGGGCAAAATATTCAACTGATTCGGGTTACCCCTACCAGTTCATGCGATCGGCCAGTCCCTGTATATGGGCCAGGTGATGGTTGCCATGCCAGGCATACCTTCCGGCATTCTCTTCCAGGCTGCTAAGGGTGTTTCCGTCCGGGTGTATGAATTCCCTTTGCCAGTCCTCTCTTGTAAAGCCATTAAGCATAAAGACCAGTTTGGCATGTACCGTTTCGAGGTGGTTCAAAGAGAGGTCGATGGGACCCGATCTGGCATCGACCAGTTGGGACCATTCCTTTTCAAAATAGGGCTTGATGACAGGCCTGTCTTCTGTGAGAGCCCATTTAAAGCGGATATAGCTGTGGTGATGGCTGTCTGCCAGGTGATGTACTACCTGACGTACCGTCCAGCCGCCGGGGCGGTACGGAGTGTCTAACTGGGTGTCACTGAAAGGAGAAACCAGGTCTCTCAGATTCACTGGGAGCGCTTCGATTTGCGCGATCCAGTCTTTCAGGATCAGTTGGTTGATCCGGGTGGGTCTTATGAAATGCCCGATCGGATACCTGAGGTTTTCTAATTCTGATTGTTCCATATCACAAAAGTAAGGTTCCCCTTATTACAAAGGGTCTCTGAACTTTTTCTGTTAAGACATCCCCCTTGTTATTCAGAATTTAAGGTACAGTGAACTTATAACAAATATATTCCTATAATTTTTATGGGCATAAAAGGATTAAAAAAATATCTCCGTCAACATTGAGAAGGGGCGACTATACACCTGATCCCACGGCCTAAGGCATTGAGAAACAGGGTCCATTTGAGGGGCGGAATAATAGAAATAATAAGAAATCTGCACGAATCCCATTTATTAGCCGTACCTTTGCGACTTAACATTTTATTTTTTTATTATTATGAGTAAAGGAACAGTAAAATTCTTCAATGACTCCAAAGGTTATGGATTTATCACTGAAGATGGTTCGTCAGAAGATCACTTTGTACACATTTCCGGCTTAATTGACGAAGTACGCGAGGGTGATGTTGTAGAGTTTGAACTGCAACAAGGAAAAAAAGGAATGAACGCCGTTAATGTGAAAATAATTGACTAGGTAATACTCCCATTTTCTAAATAAACCCCGGCTTATCAGCCGGGGTTTTTATTTGCATTCACTTTGTTAATAACTTGTTATTAACTTAACCCATTTGCCGCACAACATTTCACGTGTTTCTGCGTCTTACCTAAACACCCCTTAACCCTTTAATAGCCAACACCATGTATTCCTTTTACTGGATCCTTTTGATTTTGATCGCGATCAACATCGTACTTCTGCTGTTGAGCGCCTCACGCAAGAGCGAATTGTAAAACCTCTCTTGAGAGGTAGGGTAAATCGCATGCATAGCTGTTATCTGATAAAAGCTATGAACATATTTTTTGGAATCATGGGCTTTCTGGTCGTATTGAACCTCGCCCTGCTCCTGTTCTCCATACAGCTGGCTAACAGGAATTAGAATTTTTCCCTGAAGTGATATCAGGAAACCTCCATCAGTTCCACGTCGAAGATCAGAGTGGCATTGGGTGGAATGACCCCCCCGGCTCCCGCACTTCCGTATGCGAGGTGAGAAGGGATCACGAATCGGGCTTTGTCACCCACATTCAGGAGGCTGATACCTTCATCCCATCCGGGAATGACCTGTCCTACACCTAACTGGAAGGTGATCGGTTCTTTGCGCCTGTAGGAGGAGTCGAACACCTGCCCATTGACAAGTGAGCCTTCGTAGTGAACCGATACGCGCTGGCCTGCTGACGGTTTTTTGCCATTTCCCTTCTGGATGAATTTATAGCGGAGTCCGCTTTCTGTCTTGTCGAACCCGGCTGAGATCTTCTGCATCTCTGCCTCGGCCTGTTCCTTTTGTTTGGCTATTCGCTCCTCTTTCGCTTTCTCGAATGACCTGAAAGCCTGTAAGGCATCCCAATTTTCACTGGCATCCCCTACCCTCAGGATCTCAACCGATTCTATGGCATCCCCCTGCTCTATGGCATCCACCACTTCCTGTCCTTGCGCCACATGTCCGAATACGGTGTGCTTGTTGTCCAGCCAGGGAGTAGCTGTGTGGGTGATGAAGAACTGGCTTCCATTAGTGCCCGGACCTGCGTTGGCCATGGAGAGTACTCCGGGGGCATCGTGCCTGAGTTCCGGATGGAATTCGTCATCAAATTTATACCCGGGATCTCCTGTCCCAGTCCCCAGCGGGCATCCTCCCTGGATCATGAAATCGGGTATCACCCTGTGAAAGGTCAGGCCATCGTAATAAGGAGTTCCCTTTGGCCTGGCCTTATTCTCTAGCTTCCCTTCGGCCAGGGAAACAAAATTGCCCACTGTGCCGGGGGTCTTTTCGTGCGTGAGTTTGACGAGGATCTCGCCTTTTGAGGTATTGAATTTTGCGTAGATGCCGTTTTCCATGGGATTTCGTTTTTTAGAGCCGCAAAGATACAGATTCTGCACCTAAATACCTGTGGCGTTCCCTATCCTTCTTACCTTCTTGCAGAAACTAATCCTGTGCTGTCCCCAGCCCGTATTTATCCGCCAGGTAGATAAGGCTTGTCATGGCAGCGGCCCCCAACTCGAGTTCCCTTTTGTTGACGTGTTCGAACGTGTCGTTCTGGGCATGGTGGTGGGCGAAATAACGCTGAGAATCCGGCCTGAGTCCGGCCAGAACCATCCCCTCCTTCTTCAGGGGCCTGATATCGGCCCCGCCCCCACCTCTGATAAAATGGTCCGTTAAGTAAGGTTCAAACAAAGTCTTCCACCCGTTGATCTTTTCAAAATCCGAATCCGAACTGTCAAAACCGAAGCCCCGGGGAGTGAATCCTCCGGCATCGCTTTCGAGGGCGAAAACGTGCTTCTCCCTTTTCTGATCGGCCTCCGAGGCGTATTTCCTGCCGCCTCTGAGTCCGTTCTCCTCATTCATGAAGAGCACCACCCGTATGGTACGCCTGGGTTTGTACCCACTTTTTTTCAGCAACCTCAGCACTTCCATGCTCTGTACACATCCGGCCCCGTCATCATGGGCCCCGTCACCCAGGTCCCAGGAATCGAGATGTCCTCCTACCACCATGATCTCTTCGGGCACGGAACTACCTTTGATCTCCCCTATGACATTATAGGACTGCACATCCTCCAGTTGTTTGCAATTGAGCTTAAAATAAAACTGAACATCCGGGTTGAGCCTGAGGGTCGTGCTCAGGAATTCGGCCCCGTTCGTGCTGATGGCAGCGGCGGGTATACGATCCTTTTCAGGAAGGTCCCCGTAATTAGTGGACCCTGTATGGGGATAGTCATCCAGACGGAGGTTCATCGACCTTACGATCACCCCCACGGCCCCGTACCGGGCGGCCTGGGCTGCTCCTGAAGATCTCTGGTCCACAGCGCCCCCGTATGCCTGGAAGGTATTGAGGAGTTTGGGATCCATGGGGCGGTTGAAGAATACGATCTTACCTTTTATTTTCTCTCTGCCCAGGGTCTCAAGTTCTTCCAGCGTCTTTACCTCGACTACTCCTGCCTTGACCCCTCCGGGTGGCGTAGGTACTGAACCCCCGAGGGCACAAATGGGAAGGTTGCTCGTGTATCCCGGCTTACTCTCCAGATAGGCGAACTCAGGGGTACCCCTTACCCACTTGGGGACCATCACGGGTTGCAGCCAGACCCTGTCCAGCCTCAGCGAATCCAGCTGTGCCTTGGTATAGGCCACGGCCTGTTCTGCCTGAACGGAACCTGATAGTCGGCCTCCGATCTGGTTAGACAGGTAATTGAGCCAGTCATACGCCTTGCCCTGGGTCAGGGCCAGGTCGTAAAACTCCCGGATCTGTTCTTCGTCATCGGTTTGGGCTGTGAGATTCAATAGCTGAAAGGAGATCAGCAATGCGGTAAAAATCCTTTTCATTCGCTTTCCAGTTGTCTTTTGTATTCTTCTATATTCGCCCTGGTCTCTTCATCCAGTTCAGGTTCGACCACATCCTCATACCTGCTCAGCTCTTCCAGCAGGATCTCAGCGACGATCACACGGGCGGCCTCCTTGTTATCAGCAGGGATCACATACCAGGGGGCGTGGTCCTTCGAGGTCTTGTTGATGGCTTCCTGATAACACCACTGGTATTTGTCCCACAAGGCCCTTTCCTTAAGGTCTCCGGCCGAAAATTTCCAGTTCTTTTCCTGCAATTCGAGCCTTCGGAGCAAGCGCCTCCTCTGTTCCTCCTTGGAAAGGTGGAGGTAAAATTTAAAGATGATGGTCCCGTTCTCTGCCAGGTGCTGCTCAAAATCATTGATCTGCCTGAACCTGTTTTCCCAGAATTCCTGATCGATATCCTCCACGCTATGGATCCCTGGGATATGTTCCCCCAGGATGTAGTAAGGATGCACACGGGTCACCAGAACATTTTCGTAATGTGTACGGTTGAAGACCCCGAATTTTCCCTTGGGCGGCAGGGCGATATAATGCCTCCACAGGTAGTCATGACTCCTTTCGAGTTCTGTGGGAACCTTGAAACTATGTACCTGTACCCCCCGGACATTGAAATCCTTGAACACTTCCCGGATCAGGCTGTCCTTCCCTGCCGTGTCCATCCCCTGCAAACAGATCAGCACGCTGTATTTGTCATGGGCGTACATCACGTCCTGAAATTTACCGAGTTTTGCCCTGATCCTTTCCAGGTATTTCTTTAGTTTTTTGTCTGATTCCCCGAAGTCATCGATGGTGGGCAGTTCATTGAGCTGTACCGCTTCCCCTACCCTGTAGGATTTACTTTTGATCTTCTTCATAGGCTGAAGATAGGATTTTTATCTGTGCCTTGCCTGAATCCCTGGCAATTTAATACAGACAACAATCTCTACCCCGAATTTGCACGAAAAACGTGGGTTTATCCCCATATGACGATAAAATAAGGCAGTACTACTCCATATTTTTATTTTTAAGCCACCCAAATCTGAAATAAAGACCACCATGTCATTACAGGCGCTGACGATCTATCTATGGCTTGCCATCTTGCCCATATCTTTAGGCAAACCTCCTTCCAATGCCTGTGAATACGCCGGATCCAATATCAGTTATATCAGGACCAACACTCAAAAGGCCATTGATGCCGTCAAGATGAATATGGTCCATTATTTCATCTATAAGGCCCTGAGCGCCATCGATAAAAGCAAGGGACAGTTTAAAGCCTGTGGATGTGAGTACGCCCAGGTTGGCATAGAGGAAAGTGAGCGTTATCTCAAAAAAGCGATCAAAGCGAGTTCCATCCTGGGGGCCCGCATCTTACTTGAAAGATCGCTGGACCACACCCTGGGAAGCCTTGAGGCCCTTGAGGACCATCCCGAGATCCATACCAGCGAATACGGAAATGACCTCAAGGTAAATACTCAGGAAGATAATGCCGTTCAATTCCCCAGTCCGACCTCAGGCAAGGCCCTGGAAGCCAGGGTAGACGCTTCCCTTGAGAATTTCAGGGAATCCCTGGATAAGGTCATCAATACCCTTCCCTGCAGTGAGGCAGAAGACTATGTGACGGGTGTCTTTCAGCGTTGTGAGCTGGAACTGCTCAGGACCAATCTAACGGAAGGAAAACGCTATTACAACCTCAAGACCAAGAATATAGCCAAAAAGGCCATGGAAAAGCTGAAAGAACGCTGTTCCAACATGGAGGACTGAAGGCACGGCACCCTTTATTTACTGGCAAACAGTTTTACGTCTTCTTCGGTGATCTCATCATTGCCAAGGATGGTCAATCTTTCCACAACGTTGCGGAGTTCCCTGATATTTCCCGTCCAGTCATATTCTTTTAACAGGGACACTGCTTTGGCCGAGAATTGCTTGGGCGCCGTACCCTGTTCCCCGGCGATCTTTTCTGAGAAATGGTCGATCAGGAGGGGGATGTCTTCCCTTCGATCATTGAGGGAAGGGACATTGACCAGGATCACGGCCAGCCGGTGGTAGAGGTCTTCCCTGAACCGCCCTTCATCGATCTCCTTTTTTAGGTCCTTGTTGGTGGCAGCCACCACCCTGACATCCACGTTGATATCCTTGTCCGAACCGACCCGGGAGATCTTATTCTCCTGCAGGGCACGGAGTACCTTTGCCTGGGCAGAAAGGCTCATATCGCCGATCTCGTCAAGGAAAATGGTGCCTTTGTTGGCGGCCTCGAACTTACCTGCCCTGTCCTTGATCGCTGAAGTAAATGCCCCTTTCACGTGTCCGAAAAGTTCGCTTTCTATGAGTTCTGAAGGGATGGCTGCGCAGTTCACCTCCACAAAGGGGCCACCGCTCCGCTCGCTTTTCTGGTGGATCCAGTGGGCCACGAGTTCCTTCCCGGTCCCGTTCGATCCCGTGATCAGGACCCTGGCGTCCGTAGGGGCCACCTTGTTGATGATCTCCTTGATATTGGTGATCTCCGGGCTCTCTCCTATCATCTCATAATTCTTGCTCACCTTCTTTTTCAGGATCTTGTTCTCTACTACGAGTTCCTTCCTGTCGAGTGCATTTCGGACCGTAGTGAGAAGGCGGTTGAGGTCCGGGGGTTTTGAGATATAGTCAAAGGCCCCGAGTCGCATCGTATTGACAGCCGTATCGAGGTCGCCATGCCCCGAAATCATGATGAAGGGGATTTCCGGTTTTATTTTGCGGGATGCCTGAAGGACCTCCACTCCATCCATCCTGGGCATTTTTATATCGCAAAGGGCCAGGTCGTAGTCGTTCTTTTTGATCATCTCCAGGCCCTTCTGCCCGTCTTCGGCCTCATCGAGTTCGTACTGATCGTTCTCTTCCGTGAGAATTTTTACCAAAACCCGGCGGATGGCGGCTTCGTCTTCTATCACTAATATTTTTGACATGTCTGTTTTTTTATACGCTGTTCATTAATACGGCCTTTCTCAGGGCCTTTCTCCTTCCGTTCAAAAACGATGCCAGGGCTATTTTCTTGTCCTGCAGACAGGGAACCTAAGATGGGCTCGCTCTATCCGTATGAAGAAGGTTTAGTCCTTTTTAAGAGAAATAGGGCCGTGCTGATAAAAATGCACATCCCGCTGAGGGAAAGGGATGGTCACCCCTTTCTCCCTGAACCGGGCATCGATCTTGTACCTCATTTCGGACCTCATCCTCGGTACCCTGAACGCATTTGAGACAAAGAAATTCAGGGAAAAGATCAGGGCCGAATCCCCAAAGTCATCAAACTGTACAAAGGGTTCCGGATTCTTGAGCACCCCTTTCTGCTCTTCGGCTATTCCAGTGAGGATCTCAGTGACCAGGTTGACGTCGCTTCCATAGGCTACGCCAATATTGAGGGCTTCTCTCGTAATATTGTGGTTCTGGGTATAGTTGTAGATGGTAGTCGTCAGAAAGATATGGTTGGGTATGATCAGGACCTTGTCATCCCGGGTGATCGCCCGGGTACTCCTCAAACGGATCTCGAATACCTTGCCCACCTTGCCTTCCACCTCAATGATATCCCCCACGTGAATAGACTGGTCCAGGATCATCAGGACCCCTGAAATAATATCCTGAAACAGGTTTTGCAAGGCAAAGCCGAGTCCGACGAACAGGGCCGCAGAGGCAGTCAGCAAAACGGTGAGATTCACCCCTGAGGAGTGAAGGATGACAATGATCACCAGGATATACGAAAGGTATTTTAAGAAGGAAAAGATGCTGACGAATTTATTCTTGTCGGCTTCGGGAAGTTTTTTTACAACGATATTGTGGATGATCCTCAGAATATAGGTGACCACGACCACGCCTATAACGATGGCGAGGAAAGTGCCTATCGTGATATGGATATTTTCGTTGTCATAGATCTGATAAGACAACAGATCGTTGAATTTTGTCCAGAGATCATTTAATTTATCCATCCTAATATTTTAACCATTTGAACAATTCCTTATAACTGGCCTTTTTCCCGTACATCAGTATACCCACCCGGTAGATCTTGGCAGCCAGCCAGACGATCCCTATAAAGGTAACCAACAAAAGGAAAATAGAGAGTGCCAATTGCCAGATCGGCACACCTCCTTCTCCGAGACCGCCCGGTAACCGCATAAGCATGACGATGGGCGAGGTCAGGGGAAAAAGGGAGAAGCCAACTGCTATGGGTCCGTGGGGATTTCCAAATACGGAAAAGAATCCCACATAGATCGCCAGCATGAGGGGAAGTATGATGGGGAAGATAAATTGCTGGGTGTCCGTTTCATTGTCCACGGCCGCGCCTATGGCCGCATAGATGGAACTGTAGATCAAATAGCCCAGCACAAAATAGACCATGAAGAAGAAGATCAGCATGGCCCAAGGGATTCGCAGCAATTCATTGGCGTATAGCTGCATTTCGCTTCCAGCGGGATTCATTGCACTCAGTTCACTAACCCCGGCACCGGGCAGTGTGGCCGCACTTTCAAAGGCCGAGGTTTCTAACCCCATAAAGGACATGATCACCAGCAGGAGGAGGGATGCGGAAAAGATCCAGATGGCAAATTGCGTCAACCCTGCCAGGGAGGTCCCTATGATCTTTCCCATCATCAGCTGAAAGGGTTTGACGGACGAGATAATGACCTCGATGATCCTGCTGGTCTTTTCCTCTATGACACTCCGCATGACAAAGCCCCCATATATAATGATGAACATCATGATCAGGTATCCGAATCCGCCGCCGATAAAAGCTTTGAGTTCGTTGAGGCCCTTGAGATTCCTCTCCCCTTCGAAGCTCTCTGTCTTCAATTGAAAGTCCGTATCAATGGAAGCGAACTCAGCCGGTGTTACCCCCAGTTCCAGCAGTTTCTGCTGCCTCAACCGATCCCTGAAAATATCGTCAAGCCTGTCTACGATCCCCGAACTCGGCGCTTCTTTTGTGTACAGGAAGGCCCCCCTGGCCACCTCTTCTGCCGTACTTGCCTCAGGGAGGTACAGCAGGCCGTAAAAATCCTGACCTAATACCGAGTCTTTGGCCTCCTGCAGGCTCACATCCCTAAAGCGTACAAAGGAAATGGACTCCGTAGACCCAAAGTCACCCGAGTAATACACGCTCTCGTTAAGGACACCCACCACCCTGGTTTCACTGTCGTTGATCTCTGTAAGATAGGCGATCAGTACCACCATCCCTACCATGAGGATAGGGCTGAGGAAGGTCATGATCACGAAGGACCTGTTTCGGACCTTTGCCAGGTATTCACGTTTTATGATCAGGCCTAATTTATTCATGGGTGGATTTGCTTTGAACCGTTCTTATAAAAATATCATTGGCCGATGGAATCGTCTCCACAAAACTATTGACAAAGCCTTTGGAGGAAATGTGCTTCAGGAAGGAAGTTGTATCCGGGGAAGGAAGCTTGACCTCAAACGAAACCTGGGATTCAGCCGGGTCGTAAGAAGAACTGGTGATCTGAAAATGTTCGGAGAGTTCTTTGAGGATATCTTCCCCCTTCTCCGCGATCATCCCGACGGTAAAGACATTATTCTTGTATTGCTTTTTGATATCTGCCAATTTCCCGTCAAGGATCTTTTCGGCATTGTGCAGCAGAGCGATGTACTCACAGATCTCCTCCACCGATTCCATTCGGTGGGTGGAAAAGATAATCGAAGTGCCCTTCTCCTTTAAATGCAGGATCTCTTCCTTGATGATATTAGCATTAATGGGATCGAACCCGCTAAAAGGTTCATCGAAGATCAGCAGTTTGGGCTCGTGAAGGACGGTGACAATGAACTGGATCTTCTGGGCCATGCCCTTAGATAATTCCTGTATCTTTTTATTCCACCAATCCCCGATCTGAAGCCTTTCGAACCAGTAGAGCAGCCTTTTTTTGGCCTCTGCTTTGGGTAGCCCTTTCAACTGAGCGAGATACAGGGCTTGCTCTCCCACCTTCATACTTTTGTAAAGACCCCGCTCTTCCGGAAGATAACCGATCATGGAGACGTGGTGTGGCAAAAGGGGCTCTCCTCCGAAAATGATCTTCCCATTGTCGGGATAGGTGATCTGGTTGATGATCCGGATAAGCGTTGTCTTGCCCGCCCCGTTTGGCCCCAAAAGGCCGTAAATGCTGTTGGCTGGGATTTCCAGCGAGACGTTGTTGAGCGCAAAATTAGTTCCGTAGCGTTTGGTGACCCTTTCTGCAACCAGGATGGGATTCATGCATGCAATTTTGTCAAAGATATAGAATTGAACGATAAAGAATAGGGTCCGAAAAGTAATAAGGTGCACAGGCAAATGGGCATTCCAGGCTCCGCTTTCTTACCCTTATTACGGTCATTGCCGACATTCCCTTCAGTTAGCGGTAAATCCGAATCGAATCCGTTTCCGGCAGACGGCCCGGCAGCACCCCTTAAAAAGCAAAACCCATCCCCGAGAGATCGAGGATGGGAAAAAAATTGCTATGAAAAAGAAAATTAATACCGGTCTCCCAGTATCGGTTCAAATATACGTTTTTTATTTAAACCGCCTA
>JBFKPJ010000090.1:0-11141 GCA_041628355.1 Muriicola sp.
ACCCCGGCGGCGGAGAGCAGGTTGCCCACGGCGAGGTAGGTCTGCTTTGCTGCCCAGGTTTCCTTGACTTCCTCGGGAAGGGGAACCAGTTTGGATTTCATGAAATCTCCATAGGCTTTGAGTCCTTCCTGAGGAATTTCGCGGACATGGCTCACTTCGTTCAGGTAACTGTCGATCAGTTCCGGTCCAAAGGTCTTTTTATTGGCAAAGACAAAAAGATGGGAAGCCTCGGTGATCTGTGACTGCCCCCAGGACGCTTCCTTCAGTTGGGATCTGATCTCGGGATCGGAGACCACAAAGACATGGTAGGGCTGCAGGCCAAAGGAAGAGGCACTGAGTCGGGTAGCCTCTGCCAGGAGGTTCAGGTCCCTTTCGGAAATGGTCTTATCGGGGTCAAATTTTTTGGTGGCATATCGCCAGTTCAAACTGTCTAAATACGATTTCATAGTAATTTTTAAAATTTATCTAATAGGGTATTCAATTCCTTGAGTTCAGCTTGGCTGAGGTCGGATACAAGTTCAGCTTCCGTCTTGTGCATCACCTTATCCATTTGCTCGAGCAGATCGAGTCCTTCCTCGGTGATGGTGATCTCCACCTTCCTCCTGTTGGCTTCGCAGATCGACCTGTCCACAAGACCTTTGGACAGCAACTTGTCTACCAGTCGGGTCGTATTGCTCATTTTGGAGACCATGCGTTCGTTCAGGGTGGAGAGGTTCGCAGGTTGCTCGCCTTGCCCCCTGAGGATCCTCAGCACATTGAATTGTTGCAGGGAGACGCCAAATGGTTTTAATGCCCAGGTGATGTGCTCAACGATCTTGTTGTTGACCAGCATCAGATGGATCAGGGTCCTGCTGGGCAGGGGAATTCTCTTTTTGGTCTTGATGATCTCTTCTACATTCATGTAACTACAACAATTGTATATACAAATGTATAGAAATATTTGATGAGTGAAACAAATGGACTGATAAAAATCTGTTAATTCTTTTTTGTTGTTATCAATGATTGTATGTGAAACTGGGAATTACTTTATCCCAATTTGTCGGGAAGTATTTTTATTTTTGCGTTTTAAAACCAGAACTATGGCAGATCTCACACAGGAAGAATGGGCAAAAATGACGGCTGAAGACCCCAATGCCGTCATCCTGGATGTACGCACCCCGGAAGAAGTGGAAGAGGGTATGATCGGTGATGCGATGCATATCGACATATATACCGGCCAGGCTTTTGTCGATGCCCTGGAGAAACTGGATAAGACCAAGAATTATTACGTGTACTGTCGGTCCGGGAATCGAAGCGGGCAGGCATGTGCCATCCTGAACAGTCTCGGATTTACGAACGCCTACAACCTCAAAGGAGGTGTCCTGGAATGGGAGGGCGAACTTCACTGAGCCTTATAACGCAAGTCTATTGTGGATCCTTTGCAGCCTGGCAGCCTGCCTCGGCCCAGGGGATGCCTTTTCGATAGTCTCTGAACCCTTTCAGATATACAGGTCCTTCTGCACCAGGAGGCAAGCGCGTACCGGAACTCCCATTGTGATTTTGGAAAGGCACGTGATCGCCTGCCCAGGAATACCACGGTCCGTTTCAGGGACCTGGGGATCATTGATACCGTGATCCCTGTTTTACTGCCCCGTGGCCTAAGACCGGCCGGGACCCGTCTCCTGCCAAGAGGAAATGGGGATGGGAGATCAATGCGGAGGATAACCGCGTCGTCTGGCTATTCCAAAAGGAAGGGGTCGAAGCGTGGAACGGGGCGGAATCCCAGGCACGCCTGCAGCTTTTCAACAACTATTGCCGTAAAAATAAATGCCTCCAATGCCGCTGGGGGACTTATTTATTGTATGGAAAATACTAATTTTAGGGCATGAACATCTTCTACCGCCTGCTGTATTTTTTTCAGAAACGGGGTTTCGAGGTTTCGCGCCGGATAGCAGAGCGTCTCGGAATACGGGCCCGTGTGGTGCGCACCACATTTATATACCTGACTTTTGTCACCCTCGGTTTTGGATTTGCCCTTTACCTGTTCCTGGCATTTTGGTTGCGGATAAAAGATCTTATCTATACTAAACGCACCTCAGTTTTCGACCTGTAAGATGATAAAATTGTTTCGATCTAAGATCTACCTCGCGATATCACTTATGGTGATTGTCCTGACAATTGGCGTGGTGGGGTACCGTTATATTTCGGATTACAACTGGCTCGACGCCTTGTATATGACCATCATCACCGTGACCACGGTCGGTTTCATGGAAGTAAAACCCCTGGATGCGGAAGCGAAAGTTTTTACCGTGATGCTGATCATCAGCAGCGTGATCATCTTTTCTTTTGCGCTATCGGTGATCACCGAATATATCCTTAGCAGAAACTCTTTACAACTCCTAAAAAAGAAAAAAGTGAAAAACCAGATCAACAGCTTATCCAACCATGTGATCGTCTGTGGTTTTGGACGAAACGGTATGCAGGCCGCGGAGCGACTGAAAGCGTACAAACGACCCTTTGTCGTTATTGAAAGGGATAAAGAGGTCATTGAAAAATACGAGGATGAAGTGCTCTTCGTGGAAGGAGATGCCAATGAGGACAGTGTGTTGATCGATGCCGGGGTAGAACGAGCCAGTTACCTCATAGCAGCACTGCCTGATGATGCTGAAAACCTTTTTGTGGTGCTTTCCTCAAGGCAGTTGAACAAGAAGCTTTTCATCATCAGCAGGGCCTCCAAGGTCACCTCCCAGAAAAAGCTCGAGCTGGGCGGTGCCAATAAGGTGATCATGCCCGATAAGATAGGGGGGGATCACATGGCGTCCCTAGTGGTGATACCAGACCTGATCACCTTTATGGATCAACTGTCCATGGAAGGGGAACATACCACTAACCTGGAAGAAGTGGCCATAGAGGATTTTGCGGATCAGGTAGATTGCAATTCCCTGCGCGACCTGGACCTCAGGCGGAAGACGGGCTGTACCATCATCGGTTACATAGAACCCAACGGGAATTACATCATTAACCCGGAGGCCGATATGCCCCTGCTGCCCAAGAGCAAGGTCATTGTCCTGGGGAGGCCGGAACAGATCCGTAAACTGAACGAAATGTTCCACATTCAGTCCTGACATTTGGGAAAGTTTATTTGATTCGGATAATATTTTTTAGGATATTGCCCGACCTTACAACCTGCCGTCCATTTGAAAACCCTTATGAATTACATGAAAAATTACATTGGCATTTTTCTATTCCTGTTCTGTGCATCCCTTTTTTCACAGGATCTGAAGGTCCGTGGAACTACGGTGAATCCGTCAGATAACATCAATGACGGGATGATCCAGCTCGAAGTGGAAGGAGGTACTCCGCCATATACCTATAAATGGAGCAACCAGCAAACCCCTCAGACATCTCCTAAGTCGAGCGGCCTGGTGGAAGGTGTGCCTTATTCGGTGACCGTAACCGACGCTTCGGGTGCTTCTGTCACCCAGGAATATACCGTGGAGACACAGTCGATCCCCGAGGTTTTTAACGGTACTATGGCCCCTGCAGTAAGTGCGCTGGGCAGTGTGTTGTTCTGGGACCCGTTTGAGGCTACCGGGATCTACGACCCCGTGGTCTACGCAGACGTAAAGCTCGTGGCAACACCCGGCTGGTCGGCAACTGTGGAGGATCGGTTTGTGTTGAAGCAATGGCTGGCCGAAGAGGGATCCAAGGTCAAAAAAGGCCAGAAGATCGCCCTGGTATCCAGTAAAGACGGGTCGGTAGATACCGTCAGGACCGAAGTAAACGGAACACTGAAATACCTTACCGGGGAGGGGAAGGTGATCTACAATTCCGAGAATAAGGAGCACGTCATTGAACAAGGTGCGCATTACCTGGCGGAGATCGAATATGACACCCCTGAGGTGGTCCGTCATCCCAATGGAGATCCGGTGACCAAGAACATCCCTTTTATAGTGATCTGGCTGGTCCTCGGGGCCACCTTCTTTACGTTGAGGATGGGTTTCATAAACATAAGGGGGTTCAGGCACTCAATCAATCTTGCAAAAGGAAAATACGACGATCCCGATGCTCCCGGGCAGGTCACCCATTTCCAGGCACTGGCCACGGCCGTTTCCGGTACAGTAGGACTTGGGAATATCGCTGGCGTCGCGGTAGCCGTGTCCCTTGGTGGGGCGGGAGCAACCTTCTGGATGATCGTTTGCGGCCTGCTGGGGATGTCCTCTAAATTCGTGGAATGTACCCTGGGTGTGAAGTACAGGGATATCCTGCCAGACGGGCGTGTTTTTGGAGGTCCTATGAATTACCTGAGATACGGACTTGAAAAGAGGAACTTGAAAGGATTTGGCAAGGTACTTGCCGGCCTGTTCGCAGTACTCGCGGTAGGTGCTTCTTTTGGTGGTGGAAACATGTTCCAGGCCAATCAGTCCTTTGAACAACTGGCCGGGCAGTTTTCCATGCTGGAAGGCAATGGCTTCTGGTTTGGGATCCTTACCGCTATCCTTGTGGGTGTGGTCATCATAGGCGGGATCCAAAGTATCGCCAAGGTGACCGGCAGGGTGGTACCTTTTATGGCATCCATCTATATCCTGGCCGCCCTTGCAGTGATCATTGTGAATATTGAGAATATCGGTCCGGCATTTTCTGCCATCGTAGAAGGAGCTTTTAGCCCCAGTGCCCTGAAGGGTGGGGTGATCGGGGTCCTGGTAGTCGGATTCCAGCGCGCTGCCTTTTCCAACGAGGCAGGGGTAGGGTCTGCGGCCATAGCCCATAGCACGGCCAAGACCCATAATCCTCCCTCCGAGGGGTTCGTCGCCTTGCTGGAGCCATTTATAGATACTGTTGTGGTCTGTACCCTCACAGCCCTGGTACTTATCTTTACCGGGATGCACGAGGTGGAAGGTATGGCAGGAGCTCAACTCACATCCGACGCCTTTGGCAGCGTGATCTCCTGGTTCCCATATGTGCTGGGGATCGCCGTGTTCCTTTTTGCCTTTTCTACCATGATCTCCTGGTCCTATTACGGGATGAGGGCCTGGACCTATCTGTTCGGTAAAAGCCGGCGTTCTGAGATGATCTATAAGATCCTCTTCCTCATTTTCGTGGTCGTGGGTGCTTCCGTAAGCCTGGGTGCCGTACTCGACTTCTCTGATATGATGATCCTGGCGATGTCCTTCCCGAACATCATCGGTCTGTATATCATGTCCGGGGAAGTGAAGAAGGACCTGCGTGAATACTGGATAAAATTGAAGAACAACCAACTCTACACCAATAAAAACACCTGATGCAAAAAATGATCTCGCTCCTGGCCATGCTCCTGCCCGTATTAAGTTTTTCACAACAAACTGAGGAGCCCGGCCTCGATGAGCGGATCAACGCCTGGTTCGAACCCATCACCGCGGCATGGGAATCCATTGTCTTCTGGCAGGTTCCGGGCACCGGCATACCACTGGTGGTAATCATCCTGGTCCTGGGTGCCGCTTTTTTTACCCTTTATTTCGGCTTTGTCAATATCCGCAGGTTTCCCCTGGCCATCAATGTGGTCCGCGGGAAGTATGACGCCGTAGAAGGTCCGGAGGGCCATGGGGTGGAAAGGGCTGAGGTGAATATCGTAGATGGCGACCTGCCCGATACGATACGGGATGAGAGCAAGCAGGGGGAAGTGAGCCACTTTCAGGCCCTGGCGACGGCCGTTTCAGGTACTGTGGGGCTGGGTAATATCGCAGGTGTGGCCCTCGCGATCGCCATTGGCGGACCCGGTGCTACCTTCTGGATGATCGTCTGCGGCCTGCTTAGCATGAGCACCAAATTCGTGGAATGCACCCTGGGTGTAAAATACAGGGACGTCGATGAGAGCGGAACCGTGTACGGCGGACCTATGTACTACCTCTCACGGGGTCTGAAGGAGATGGGCTTCACTGGGATGGGAAAGGTTCTGGCTGTGGTATTCTCCTTGTTGTGTGTAGGTGCTTCCTTTGGCGGAGGCAATGCCGTTCAATCGAATCAGGCTGCCGAGCAGCTGGCTTCCATGATGGGATTGGAAGGAGGATCCACCGGATTTATCATTGGGGTGGTGCTCGCTATTATCGTAGGCGTGGTGATCATTGGAGGGATCAAGAGGATCGCCGCGGTCACCGAAAAGATCGTGCCCTTTATGGCTGTGGTCTACGCCCTGGCCTGTTTTGTAGTGATCTTTTCCAACTTCTCCTATGTGGATGATGCCTTTGTCCTGATCTTTAAAGGGGCTTTCACCCCGGAGGCCGGACTCGGCGGACTTTTCGGCGTGCTGATCGTGGGCTTCAGGCGGGCGGTCTTTTCCAATGAGGCTGGTGCCGGATCCGCAGCCATTGCCCACTCGGCTGTCAAGACCAAGTATCCGGCCAGCGAGGGGATCGTGGCCCTGCTGGAACCGTTTATAGATACGGTGGTGATCTGTACGATGACCGCCCTGGTGATCATCTTTTACAACAGCGGCGGTATCTTTGAGTACGGGGGTGACGGAGCCGGGAACGTGATCGTCAATGGAGCCAGCCTGGGGGGCGTTACCCTGACCTCCCTGGCCTTTGAATCCGTCCTGCCATGGTTTCCTTATGTCCTGACACTGGCGGTGGTGCTTTTTGCCGTATCGACCATGATCTCATGGTCTTATTACGGACTGCAATCCTGGAAATTCCTTTTCGGCCGCAGCAGAACTGCAGACCTAACCTATAAATTGCTGTTTATCGCATTTGTGATCATCGGTGCCTCGGCTTCCATGGGGGCGGTCTTTGCCTTTTCGGATGCCATGATCCTGGCCCTGGTGTTCCCGAACATGCTCGGCCTGATGTTCCTCTTTCCCAAGGTCCGGGAGGAGTTGGCTAAATACCTCCAGGCCATCAAGGCGTTAAAGACCTGATACGAATATGAGATGAGATCCCCGTTCCGATATAGCAGACAGGAAAAACGGGGGATCACATTCCTGCTTTTTTTGATCGCAACGCTCCAAGGGGTTCTTTGGTTTTACAAACCCGGCAAAGGAGCTCACCATACTCCCTTGATGAAGGTCGACAGCCTTGCTTCAGTGGCTGAGCATAGCATTTTAACTGTAAAAGGTGGTGAGAACGAAATGCGGTTTCGGCCTTTTAACCCCAACTACATTACAGATTACAAAGGCTACCTCCTGGGGATGTCTGCAGAAGAACTGGACCGATTGTACGCTTTCAGGCGGGAAGGCAGATATGTGAATTCCGCACGAGAATTCCTCCTGGTGACACAGATCCCTGACAGCCTGCTGGAGGTGATCGCCCCTTATTTTTCCTTTCCGGAATTCAGCGGAAAGAGAAGTGTGGAGAGGGAAAAGTTGAAGGGGTCACCTGTCTTCCGGGATCTGAATAAGGCCAGTGCGGAAGAACTGCAATCCATCTCGGGGATAGGCCCTGTGCTGTCATCGCGTATCGTCCGTTTTCGGGACAGGCTGGGAGGCTTCCTTCTCGATGACCAATTGCTCGATGTTTATGGCCTGGATCAAGAGGTGGGCAGGCGAGTCCTGGAGGTATACAGGGTAAAGCAGGTGCCGGGGATCAAAAGGATCTCTCTGAACACGGCCTCGGAGGAAGAGTTGAGCGATCTGGTCTACCTGGGCAGAAGACTCGCAAGTCGGATTGTCGCCTACCGGGATGCCCACGGGAGGTTCGACTCTATCGAACAATTAACAAAAATTGAAGATTTCCCATCGGAAAGGATTGGCAGAATTAAGCTATATTTGGCCCTGTAAAAAAATTGCTGTTATGATCACTGGAACGATGACTGAATTTGGTTTTGATTACTCGGAAACTCAGCGCATGGTCGCCGAGTCGGCCAGGCAGTTTGCCGAGCAGCACATCAGGCCTTATGTGATGAAATGGGACGAAACCCAGGAATTTCCCGTAGAGGTCTTTAAAAAGGCGGGTTCCATGGGTTTTATGGGCATCCTGGTGCCTGAAAGCCTGGGAGGTTCTGGACTGGGATACCACGAGTATATCGCTATCATCGAAGAGATCTCCAAGGTTGATCCCTCCATAGGTTTATCCGTAGCCGCACACAATTCACTTTGTACCAACCATATCCTTTCTTTTGGGAATGCCGAACAAAAGGATCGCTGGATCCCAAAACTGGCCACAGGTGAATGGATAGGCGCATGGGGCCTTACGGAGCACAACACGGGCTCCGATGCCGGGGGAATGAGTACCACTGCTGTTCGGGACGGGGACGACTGGATCCTCAATGGAGCCAAGAATTTCATCACCCACGGCATAAGCGGGGACATCGCCGTAGTGATCGCCCGCACCGGAGAAAAAGGGGACAGCCATGGGATGACCGCCTTCGCCATCGAAAAAGGTACTGAGGGCTTTAGCAGTGGCAAAAAAGAAAATAAATTGGGGATGCGCGCCAGTGAGACGGCCGAACTCATCTTTGACAACTGCAGGATCCCGGACGAGAACAGGATAGGGGAGATAGGAGATGGTTTTATCCAATCGATGAAGATCCTGGACGGAGGAAGGATCTCCATTGGGGCACTTTCCCTGGGTATTGCTAAAGGAGCTTACGAAGCCGCCCTCAAATACTCCAAGGAGCGGGTGCAATTCGGGAAACCGATCAGTTCCTTCCAGGGGATATCTTTTAAACTGGCCGATATGGCTACCGAGATCGAAGCATCCGAATTACTGTTGCACAAAGCCGCATTTCTGAAGAACCAGGGCAGGAAAATGACCAAATGGAGTGCCATGTCCAAGATGTATGCCTCTGAGATGTGTGTCAGGGTAGCCAATGAGGCTGTACAGATTCACGGGGGCTACGGCTATACCAAGGACTTTCCCGTGGAAAAATTCTACAGGGATGCCAAATTGTGCACCATAGGGGAAGGCACCACCGAGATCCAGAAAGTGGTCATCGCCAAGAATATTTTGAAATAAGTTTGTTTCTTTTCCGGAATTCGCTTTATCTTTGCGACCCGAATCCCAAAAGAAAGGAGGTTGTAGCCCATGTTAATAATACCAGTAAAAGAAGGAGAGAACATAGACAGAGCGCTGAAGCGTTTTAAGCGTAAGTTCGACAGGACAGGCACGATGAGGCAGTTGAGAAAGCGCCAGCAATTCACAAAACCTTCTGTAGAACGCAGACAGCAGATTCAGAAAGCACAATATATTCAGAGTCTCCGCGACAAAGAAGAGATTTAAACTCAGAAATCACTCAAATGAAAATCCCGCCCTTGCGGGATTTTTTTTTTAACCTCAACTCGGACGGGCTTTCGTATATTTGGGTTATGGCCATCGATGCTTTTATCTCGTACCTTTCCCTTGAAAAGAAGTATTCTCCCCATACGGTAAAGGCCTACAGGAAAGACCTGGAGGAGTTCAGGGCCTTTTACGAAGTCCGGGAAACAGGCACAGGTATTGAAAATGCGAATTACGGGGAGATCCGGGATTGGATCGTAGCCCTCGTGGGGCAGGGGATCAGCAATCGTAGCGTCAATCGAAAAGTGACCTCCCTGAAATCCTATTACAAATTCCTTCTCAAGGTGGGGGACATCTCCACGAACCCCCTCGCCAGGCACAAAGCCCTGAAAACCCCCAAGAAGGTCGAGATCCCGTTTTCTCAGGCCGAGATGAGAGAACTGCTGGACAGCATCCCTTTTGAAGACGACTTCGAAGGGGTCCGCGACAGGCTGATCATTGAGCTGTTTTATGCCACCGGGATCCGGCGTTCCGAACTCATCAACCTGGAGCTTTCTGACCTGGACCTTTCAGGTCAAACCATCCGCGTGATGGGGAAACGGAACAAGGAGAGGATCATCCCCCTTTTGCCGGGAATGGTCAGCCATTTGGAGCAATACCTCAGCCTTCGTGAGGCACAGTTACCACCAGGTGGGACCCCGGCTGTTTTTCTGACCTCCAGAGGCAATAAAATATACGAGACACTTGTTTATAGGATTATAAATGGATATTTTAGTAAGGTGTCCTCCAAGGTCAAGAAAAGTCCGCACATCCTGCGGCACACCTTTGCCACTCATATGCTCAATCAGGGAGCAGACCTGAATTCGGTAAAGGAATTGCTGGGGCACTCGAGCTTAGCTTCCACCCAGGTCTATACACATAATAGTATAGCTGAACTTAAGAAAGTTCATTCCAGGGCTCATCCCAGGAACAGGAAGTAAGGCATATCCCATTATATATATTGTATAACCCTAAAAACTTTGTCAATGAAAGTACATACGCAATCTGTAAATTTCACTGCAGATATCAAGCTGATCGAATTCATTCAGAAACGCCTGGATAAGCTGGAACTGTTCTATGACAGGATCGTCAATGCTGATGTGTATTTGAAAGTGGAGAATGCGAGTGAGAAGGAGAACAAGGTCGCGGAGATCAAGGTGCATGTCCCGGGGGATGTATTCATAGTCCAAAAGCGATGCAAATCCTTTGAGGAAGCCGTGGATTCTGCCTGCAGTTCCCTGGAGCGCAAATTGCTCGGGAAGAAACGGAAACCACGGGGTTCTGTCGCTTTAAAATTTTTGTGAAATAGTTTTGTTTAAAACAAAAAATATCTACATTTGCAGTCCGTTAGAAATAGCGGACTTTTTTGTGCTTGAAAAAGAGGTCAACGCCGATGTAGCTCAGCTGGCTAGAGCACGTGATTTGTAATCTCGGGGTCGTGGGTTCGAGTCCCTCCATCGGCTCGAAAGTTCTTAAAAAAAGGGTTCGGGGAGATACTCAAGCGGCCAACGAGGACAGACTGTAAATCTGTTGGTTTTTACCTTCGCAGGTTCGAATCCTGCTCTCCCCACAAAGATTTTTTCAAAGTGGGCGTCGAAAGCTCGCTTTCGAAAGACCACGAGAAAAAATCTTTGATCCTGGACCCCCGGTTCAGGATCACCGAACGAGGAGAGGTAATCCATCCTGGACCCCCGGTTCAGGATCACCGAACGAGGAGAGGTAATCCATCCTGGACCCCCGGTTCAGATTTCAAATTCCAAATCCAGTTTGGAGTTTGGTCAGAAGGTTGAAGTTTGGATTTTGACATATTGAAATTAAAAGTATTGCGGGAGTAGCTCAGTTGGTAGAGCGTCAGCCTTCCAAGCTGAATGTCGCCGGTTCGAACCCGGTCTCCCGCTCAAGAACTTTGAGTGAACGTTTGCTGTTTGGGGTGAT
>JBFKPJ010000091.1:0-10908 GCA_041628355.1 Muriicola sp.
GAGGATGTCCTCCACTATTTTTTTCGCAATATTGCTCGGAACCGCAAAGGAATATCCCACATACGATCCGGTCTGGGAGGTGATGGCCGTATTGATCCCGATGAGGTCCCCGTTTGTATTGACCAGGGCCCCTCCGCTGTTGCCGGGATTAACCGCCGCATCCGTTTGGATAAAGGACTGGTCTGACCTGCCCAGTGCCCTGGCTTTCGCACTCACGATGCCTGCTGTAACTGTGGAGGTAAGGTTAAAGGGATTTCCGACAGCCAGCACCCATTCGCCCACTTTTGTATTGTCCGAATTGCCGAAAGCGAGGTAGGGCAGGGGCCTTTCTGCCTGGATCTTGATCAGGGCGATATCCGAATTGGGATCCGTTCCTATGAGTTCCGCATCATAGGATTTGTTGTTGTTCAGGGTGACCTTGAGCTCGGTCGACTTGTCTATGACGTGATTGTTGGTCACAATATAGCCATCCGGGGAGATGATCACTCCTGAGCCGGTTCCCACCTGGGGGACCTGCCTGGCCTCAGAACCATAGAAGAAATCGAAGATGCTGGGAGCTGCTTTGCTAATGGTGAGATTTTTTACGTGTACCACCGCGTTGACCGTATTTTCTGCCGCCGTGGTAAAATCCACTGCGTCAATCCCTGCACCTGCGATGGAAACAGGCCTGTTGCTCGTTTGGAACACCGGCATTTCCTCCTCCCAGACGAAAGTTGATTTTCCTTTCTCGAAAAGTAATTTATAGCCTCCTAAGGTGATCATTCCACCGAAGATGGCCACCAGTAGTAAACTCGTAATTCGTTTCATATTCATGTTTATTAATTCAACTTAAAATTAAAAGAACTCCGAGAGTATCCCGGGGCATTTAACGGCTTTTTAACTGCTAAAAATACCTTAAATAATGTCCTATCTTTGTACCTTGTTTTGTGCTATGGAACTTCATTTCTCCAAATACCAGGGTACCGGAAACGACTTTATCGTCCTAGATAATCGCACGTTAACCTTCCCCAAAAACGATACCAACCTGATAGACCGGCTGTGTGACAGACGATTTGGCATTGGAGCGGATGGCTTGCTGCTGCTTGAGAATGACAAGTCGGCAGACTTTAAAATGGTCTATTTCAATGCAGACGGTAAACCGGGGACCATGTGCGGCAATGGCGGCAGGTGCCTGGTCGCATTTGCCCATTCCCTCGGGATCATTGGGGAACAAACCAGTTTTGCAGCCAGTGACGGTATCCATCATGCTACCATCAAAGGAGAACAAGTGGCCCTGAGCATGTCTGATGTATCAGGGATCCTCAAAAAGAGGAATACCTATTTCCTCGATACGGGTTCTCCTCACCATGTACAGATGGTGGAGGGCCTTCCCGAATTTAATGTGGTCCGGGAAGGACGGAGGATCCGATTTGGGATTTACGGGGAAAAGGGGAGTAACATCAACTTCGTGGAACAGGCAGGACCCGACACCTTTGCGGTGAGGACCTACGAGAGAGGAGTGGAAGACGAGACCTACTCCTGTGGTACAGGGGTGACAGCTGTGGCCCTTGCCATGCATAATGCCGGTTTATCCGAGGCTGAGAAGGTGATGGTGAAGACCCTGGGGGGTGACCTCAGTGTATCTTTCCGAAAAACTGAAAAAGGGTACGAGAATGTGGTGCTGGAAGGCCCGGCTACCTTTGTTTTTAAAGGGACTATCCAATGATTGAGCTCAAGGGAGAAAAGATTGTTTTGAGGGCCCTCGAGCCGGAAGACCTCGATTTTCTTTATCTGTTGGAGAACGATACCCGTTTTTGGGAAGTGAGCGGCACCCAACAGCCTTATTCCCGACACGTATTGAAACAATACCTGGAGAATGCCCATAGGGACATCTACGAAGTGAAGCAGATGCGCCTTGCGATCTGCAGACCTGATGGGGGACTGGTTGGACTCATAGACCTTTTTGATTTTGATCCCAAACACCTGCGTGTGGGGCTGGGGCTCGTCATTATGGCAGAGGATGACAGAAAAAAGGGCATGGGAGCCGAAGCTGTCGACCTCGTCACTGATTTTGCATTTCACTCCCTGAATGTAAGACAGGTATTTGCACATGTGCTGGAAGACAATGAAGCCAGTGTGCGATTGTTCGAAAAAGCAGGGTATATCCGGACTGCTACCAAAAAAGACTGGATCCGCTGGCAAGGGGAGTTCAAGGATCAATACCTCTATCAAAAATTCAATCCGACATGTACCTGAAAAGAATTATACTGGCCGTTTTACTCCTGGGTATCCTGGGAGGGGGGATTTTTGTATACCACGTATACACCACCTTCTTTTCGCCCAATACTGCCTTCGAAAATAAGGAGGCTTACGTTTATATCCCTTCCGATGCAGACATGGGTGAGTTACAGGAACTCCTTCAACCCCTGCTGAAAGATGTGGAGGCATTCAGAGCAGTGGCGGAGCGCAAGCAATACGGGGTCAAAGGAGGGAAGTATATCCTTAAAAAAGGGATGAACAACAATGATATCGTCAACACCCTCCGCAGTGGGAATACCCCGGTAAAAGTCTCCTTTAACAATCAGGAATCCCTTCCTGCGCTGGCGGGAAGGATCGCCCTGCAGATCGAGGCAGACAGCCTGTCTCTCCTCAATGCCTTTCGGGATGAGGAATTCCTGCGGAAGCGGGGCCTCAATGAGGATACCAGTCTGGGATTGTACATTCCGAATACCTATGAATTTTTCTGGAATTCCTCGGCCCTGGATTTCAGGGAACGCATGGAGCGGGAGTACGACAGGTTCTGGAATGCAGAACGCCAAAAAAAGGCAGAATCCGTCGGTCTGAGCAAAGAAGAGGTCATAGCCCTGGCAGCGGTCGTTCAAAAGGAAAGCGCAAAGGTGGACGAACGGCCCAGGGTTGCAGGGGTTTACCTGAACAGACTTAAGCGGGGAATGGCACTGCAGGCAGACCCCACCGTGATCTTCGCTCTTAAAAAGGAACTGAACAATTTCGATACGGTCATCAGGAGGGTACTCTACCGTGACCTGACGATAGATTCTCCCTACAATACGTATCGCTACGCCGGCCTGCCTCCGGGACCGATCACCATGCCCGACATTTCCTCCATTGACGCGGTCCTGAATGCAGAAGATCACAATTATTATTACTTCGTGGCCGATGTGGAGAACTTTGGATACCACAAATTCGCTGAGAATTTGGTGCAGCACAACCGGAATAAAGCGCAGTACATCCGTTGGATAAATAGCCAAAATATTAACAGATAGGCATTTTATCGGCTAAAATTTACCGTTTGTCCTAAAAATATCACAAAACTGAATTAAACGTAAGGCTGTAAGAAAAAAGCTGCTTTATCTTTGCTGTGTGAAATTTAAGCATTGTTCCTCCGGGGTATGTAAGTCTTAAGAAAACACACTTATGAGAAAGTGGATAACGCTAAGCTGTCCCCTTATCATGATTTTAATTTTAGCGAGTTTTGGAACTTCCCCAAAGTTCCTGGCACAAGTGCCTGAAACTCTTAAAGTTAATGAACCTACGCCGGTTTTGTTTCCCAAAGACAGAACCATTATGCAATCTGCGATGGTAGTTCCGCCCTTCCTGGGCAGCTCCTTTGTAGGTTTCAAGGAAGCGCTGGCTTTTAAGGAATCTCAGGGAGACTATTTCACGATCAACACCCTGGGTTATCTCGGAAAGTATCAATTCGGAATGGGCACACTCCAGCTGATGGGAGTGTACAATGCCACCAAGTTCCTGAATGATCCCACATTGCAGGAAAAGGTATTCCGGACCAACCTGGCCCGAAATAAGTGGATCCTCCGCAAAGACATTGAAAGGTTTTCAGGAAAGCGTATCAACGGTATCGAGATCTCTGAGTCCGGTATCCTTGCAGCTGCCCACCTGGCGGGCCCGGGCAATGTCAAGAAATATCTCAGGTCCTACGGGCAATGGGACGTGTCAGATGCTTATGGGACTACGATATTCCATTACCTGGAGCAGTTTTCCGGCTACGATGTATCGTCCATTCAGGCCGTAAAGAACCCAAGAATTTAAGAATTACAGGCACATCCCTAAGGGATCAGAGCCTCCTACTGGGCATGAAGCAGGAATATGGCCGGCCTTTTGTGCAATTCAGGGCTGGCCGAATTCCCCCATTCTTCCACCGTTCTCGTCTTGATGTACTCTCCTGAAAGGGTGATATCTGCGGCAATACACAATAGAGTGGAAGGGGCGAGGATTTTGACCAGGTCTTCGTACAACTTGTCATTCCTGTAAGGGGTTTCGATAAAGAGCTGAGTTTGATTCCTCTGCCTGGATTCCCTTTCCATGGTCTTCAGTACTTTTTTCCGTTCCTGGGCATCGATGGGCAAATATCCGTGAAAGCAGAAATTCTGCCCGTTCATCCCACTTCCCATCAGAGCGAGGATAATGGAGGACGGGCCAACCAGTGGCACTACCTGAATATTTCTCTGATGAGCCAGTTTAACCACCTCTGCCCCGGGATCTGCTATGGCCGGAGTTCCGGCTTCTGATAATACCCCGACATGAAATCCCTGCATACAGGGTTCCAGGAAGGTAGGAATGAGTTCTGGCTCCGTGAATTTGTTCAATTGCTCAATGTGCAGGGAAGGCTGGGATTTGCGCGGGGCGATGTTCTTGATGAAATGGCGAGCCGATTTCTCGTTTTCCACAATATAGTGGTCGATCTCCTCAATAGCTTGTTTTATGGAGATGGGCAGAACCTCCAGCGGGGCGGTATCGCCCAGGGTGGTTGGGATCAGGTAAAGTCTTCCGGCGGCTTTTTCCGGTGCGTTCATCTGGTTCTTCTAAAGTTCTTTGACGAGGTGATCACACGCCTCGTCTATCAACCTGAATACGGTTTCGAATCCATCTTTCCCCCCGTAGTAAGGGTCCGGTACTTCTTGCTCAGGGGTTGTAGTGACCTCGAGCAGTAGCCGCACCTTTGTTTTATGGATCTCATTCTGTGCAAGGGCACATACATCTCTGTAATTATCTCTGTCCATCACAAAGATGTGATCAAAATGATCGAAATCTTCCTTCCCGAACCTTCTGCATCGCTGTGCGCTGATGTCTATCTGATATTTCTGAGCTATTGCGATGGACCTCGGGTCGGGTGGACGCCCCACATGGTACCCGGCTGTACCGGCAGAATCCACTTCTACGCGACCGGGGTCAACCTTGGATTTCAGGATTCCTTCCGCTAATGGCGATCTGCAAATATTCCCCAGACATACCATAAGCACCTTTGTCTTCATTGGGATCAGGAGAACTTCTTGGTCAGGTCATCGATATATTTCCTGAATTGTTTGTCAGTCTCTGCGAGGTTATCCACTGTTTTACAGGCGTGGAGTACCGTGGCATGGTCCCTTTTCCCTATCTGGGAGCCGATGCTGGCCA
Source organism: Muriicola sp. (assembly GCA_041628355.1). Classification (GTDB taxonomy): domain Bacteria; phylum Bacteroidota; class Bacteroidia; order Flavobacteriales; family Flavobacteriaceae; genus Muriicola. The sequence goes on from JBFKPJ010000091.1 coordinate 5,413, forward strand.
GGGAGGCTTTTGTAAACTTCTTGGCAAAGAACATGGCGAGTTGCCTGGCTTGCACGATGTGCCTTTTTCGGGTCTTGGACTGAAGGGTGGCGACGTCCATTTCGAAATAATCAGATACTACCTTCTGAATATAGTCTATGGATACCTCCCTCTTCGTATTCTTTACGAATTTCTCCACCACCTGCTGGGCCAACTCCAGGGTTACTTCCCTTTTGTTGAAAGAGGACTGGGCGATCAGCGAAATGATCGCACCTTCCAGTTCCCGTATGTTGGTTTTGATATGTTTCGCGACATATTCGACGATCTCATCAGGCATTTCCACCCCGTCCCTATATAGTTTGTTCTTCAGGATGGAGATCCTCGTCTCGTAATCCGGGTTCTGCAATTCTGCAGAAAGACCCCATTTGAAACGGGAAAGCAGGCGTTGCTCTATATCCTGCATATCTACGGGTGCCTTATCTGAGGTAAGGATCACCTGCTTGCCATTTTGATGCAGGTGGTTGAAGATATGGAAGAAGACATCCTGTGTCCCCGATTTTCCTGATAAGAATTGCACATCATCAATGATCAGCACATCGATCAGCTGATAGAAGTGGATAAAATCATTCCTGGTGTTCTTTTTGACCGATTCTATATACTGTTGGGTAAATTTTTCAGCCGATATATACAATACGGTGCGTTCGGGATATTTGTCCTTGATGTCAACCCCTATGGCATGCGCCAGGTGGGTCTTACCCAGGCCCACTCCCCCGAAGATAAGCAGCGGATTAAAAGAGGTTCCCCCGGGTTTGTTGGCCACGGCCATACCGGCAGACCTGGCCAGGCGATTGGAGTCACCCTCGAGAAAGTTCTCAAAATTGTAGTTCGGATTTAGCTGGGATTCTATTTTTATATTCCGGATCCCTGGAATCACGAAGGGATTTTTCAGCTCAGGATTCTTTGATTTTACGGGAACATCCATTTCCTGCGTGCCCACATTGCCACGGTTGGCACTGGGAATACGTTCAGTGAAGGGTTCTTTGTTCCCGTACGTGTTTTCCATCTTGATGATGTAGACCAACTTTGCCTGGTCTCCCAGTTCCTTGGTCAGGGCCACCTTTAACAATTTTACATAGTGCTCTTCCAGCCATTCGTAAAAGAATTTGCTGGGAACCTGAATGCTCAGAGATTTTTCGGAGAGTTTGACCGGCTTGATCGGTTCAAACCAGGTTTTGAATGCCTGCGGTTGGATGTTATCTTTGATAAATGCCAAACAATTGTTCCATACGGAATTAGCAGTAACACTCATTGTAAAAATTACTCTCTTAGTCGGTTAGTGATTCAAGCCAGTTGGTCAAAAGCGGAACGGAAAATCCACCTTCATGAGTGAGACAAATATGTGAACAAAAAAGCTAAAAAAAAAATGAATTACGGTTGAATTTATGCTTTTTTTTTCGCATGTTCCAAGGGACTTTCACTCATCTTTAAATATAGGATTTTTAACGGATAAATGGGGTATCAGAACAGATTTTCTTTTCGGGTAAGATATGGAGAAACGGACCAGATGGGTGTGGTCTATCACGGCAACTATGCTCAATACCTTGAGATGGGTCGGGTTGAGTGGTTGCGCTCCCTCGGATTTTCCTACAAGCAGATGGAAAAAGACGGGATCATGCTGCCAGTAATTTCCATCCAGATGCATTTCAGGAAGTCGGCAACCTACGATGACCTCCTGACCGTGATCACGAAACTTTCCAAACCCCCGCTGGTTAAGATAGAATTCGATTACGAGATCAGGAACGAGCAGGATGAGTTGCTGGTCACTGCCCATACCGTACTGGCATTTATGGACATGCGTACTTCCAAACCGGTGAAATGCCCGGCGGGAATCCTGGAGAAATTACAATCCTCATAATCAATGGCAGTCAGGTTTCCCTTTGAGTCCATTAATCTGTTCTTGTCCCCTGTATGTTCCTGAACTGATCCAGGGCTTTTTTGTATCGATTCAGGGGGACATTCAGGACATATCTGGCACGAAGCGTATTTTCCCTTGACATTACTTCTATCTGATGCCGTTTGATGATTTGCATCACCCGATGCTCATCCTTATAATCGAATTCAATGACGAGTTCCTTTAAAACGACTTTGTTGATCACCTCACCTCCTTCCAGGGTATGCTGGGCCGTAGTTCTGTAAGCCGAGACGAGCCCGCCCACCCCGAGTTTGGTGCCCCCGAAATAACGCACAACGGCCAGGAGGACATTTGTGATCCCATATGCCTGTATTTGCCCGTAGATCGGCATTCCGGCCGAATTGTTGGGTTCGCCGTCATCGTTTGCCCGCCAGGCCACAGGTTCTGTGCCCAGTTGCCATGCATAGCATACATGGTTCGCTTTACCGTGTTCCTGCTTCAGCTGTATGAGCAGCTGTTCTATCTGGGATTCGGAGTTTACAGGATAGGCATAGCCCAGGAACTTACTCTTTCTTTCCTTGAATAGTACCCCTTCGACCGGGGCAGCCAGGGTCTTGTATTGTCCTGTCTTCATGGCACTCATTCTTAAAAGGCGGCTACCAGAAAAATACTGATGATAGCCAGTCCGATCCCGATCCAGTTTCGCCCGCTGAGTCTTTCTTTGAACAGGGCAATGCCCAAAAGGGTTGAAAACATCACAATGGCCACATTGTTGATCGTGAAAACGGATGCGCTGTTCAGCACCTCATGCTGCAAGGCGCGCAGTAGGAAATAGATGGAAAAAAAATTGGGGACCCCCAGGGCTATACCTCCCAGGATACTCCTCATAGAAATTCTTACCTTTTCTTTCATGGCTCGGATCGAGACAAATACGAGGCCGCAACAGGCTGCACTCGCGAATACTGTTGAGGAGAAGATGGGGAATTCGCCTGTCGACAGCACATTCTGCTGAAAATACTGTATACTGGCATCAATGATTCCGGAACCGAGGAAAACAAGGGCGGGAAGGTAGATCAAACGCCTGTTCAGGGGCAGGTGGGTGTTCTTCAAAGAGCTGAAGTACACTGCAAAAAGGGCTAAAAGCACCCCTGTGATCTTCAGGGGACCCAACTCCTCCTGATAGAAAAAGACCCCGAGCACGACCGGGATGGCCAGGGACATCTTTGTGGCCACTGAAGCCACGGACACCCCGAGTAGCTGGGAGGTCCTGGCCATGAGATTAAAAATGACGATAAAGAGAACACCCATCAGGACAGTGCCCGGAAACCAGCTTTTACCGGAAATCTCGGCTAAATCCGGGGTATCTTCCAACAGGGCAAAACCTACCAGGCAGGCCGTGATATAATTGAAAATGATCGCATAAAGCGTCTGTACCCCGAATCGCGCATACAGCTTGAAGATCACGAAGATCAGGCTGGAACAAAAGATGCTTAAGGCGAGGTCTGTCATCCGGGCAGGTGTTTGAATATTTCAGTGACATCTTCCCTCCCTGCCTGCAGGTGCCAGGTTTTAATTCCCAGTCTGCCTGCACTTTGGATATGCTCCAGGGTGTCATCTACAAAGAAGGTCTCCCCTGGGAGGAGGGCATTGCTTTCCAGGATCATCTGAAAGACCTCCGCATCCGGTTTTCTCATCCCGATCTCGTGAGAGAGATAAAATCCTTCGAAACAGGAACTGAATCTTGAATATTGCTCACTACCCATCCGCTCTATCACTCTTTCGAGGTGAAGGCTGTTGGTATTGCTCAGCAGAAACAGGCGGTGTGAGCCCCGGGCAGCGAGGTCCCGGATAAAATCCAGCCGGTACTCGGGGAAATCAAGGATGATCGCATTCCAGGCCTCAATAAGCGCCTTTTTCTCCATCTCCGGGAAGAAAGCCATCGCCTGGCTCAGAAAATCCCCGGTAGACACCAGGCCTTTCTCATAGTGGGCGATCAGCGGATACATTTCTGCCCTGACCTCAGTATATCCCGCCTCGCTCAGTTTTCTGAGCGTAGCCCCTTTATCGAGATCGACAAAGACATCTCCGAAGTCGAACAGCAGATTCCTAACCATTTCTGAGGATCCTTAGCAGATCGCCGCCGATCTGTGTTCTGCTCACTTCTATTCCCCCGACCTGTGGTGCCTCCAGCCCCCATTTCAATGCTGCAGGGCCTTTGAAGATGCGAGCCTCGTCCCAAAGGCCGGAATTGATAAAGGAGTTCAGGGTTTCTGCCCCTCCTTCAACGATCACGCTCTGCACCTCCTGTTCATAGAGTCGCCCGCAGACCTCCCCTGCCAGGTCCTTCGAAAAGTCCACTGCTGAATATTCGATCCCGTCCATATCCCCGGGAAGTGAACCCTCCTCGGTAAGGATCAGGGTCTTTGCAGACCGGTCGTATATATGGTAGTCCCTGGGGATTTTAAGCTTCCGGTCTATCACCACACGGATAGGGGCCTTTCCTGCCCAGGTCCTCGGATTGAGTTTCGGATTGTCCATCAGGGCTGTGTTGGTCCCTATTAGGACCGATTGCTCCTCCGTTCGCCATTGGTGGACGAGCTGACGGGAATAACGGTTGGAGATCCAAAAAGGCTGTGGTTCTTCTTCCCTCAATCCCGGCTTTGGCGCGATAAACCCATCCGAACTCTCCGCCCATTTCAGGATGACAAAAGGGCGTTTTTTCTCATGGTAGGTCAGGAATCTCTTATGGTGCTCCCGGCATTCCGATTCCAAAACGGGGCAGGTGACCTCTACACCGGCCTCCTGGAGTCGTTCTATTCCTTTTCCGGCCACTTTGGTATGGGGGTCCCTGATCCCGATGACCACACGGGGGATACCCGAACGAATGATCAGGTCTGCACAGGGCGGTGTTTTTCCGTGGTGTGAACAGGGTTCCAGGGTCACATACAGGGCCGCTGACCTCAAGAGGTCTTTTTCGGCTACGGAGTTGATCGCGTTCACTTCGGCATGTGCCCCTCCGTACGGACTGGTATACCCCTCGCCAATGATCCTGTCATCGGCGGTGATCACACAGCCTACCATGGGGTTCGGCGCGGTCGTTCCCAGACCGTTTTTGCCCAGTTCAATGCATCTGAGAATATATTTTTCCTGTATCTTCACCACGCAAAAATAGGATTTAAAAAGGGAATTGGGGCACTACGGTTCAAGGTATGAACAGGATGTGAAAACGCGTTCTGGAGGCAGCCTGTAAAGGAGGTGGTACTTAGCTTTTTAACAGCGATGTTACTGAAGGAGATCAAACATTTTTTCCATAAAGAACTGGATCATCAGTACGGTCGGGAAGAGGTCGCGCATTTTTTCCATCATTTTGTGGAACATTACCTCGGGCAGCCTCGCTTCCACCTGGTCCTTCAGCCCAACTGGATCATCTCCAGGGAAGAGGAAGGGGAATTTTTCAGGGGGCTGGCCGCCTTGAAAAATGGTCAGCCTCTTCATTACATCCTGGGAAGCAAAGATTTTATGGACCTGAAATTCAGGCTCAACAAGCATGTCTTGATCCCCAGGCCCGAGACGGAAGAACTCGTCAGGCTCGTCATTGCGGATCA